>JBARBD010000256.1:0-8071 GCA_049792675.1 Vulcanimicrobiaceae bacterium
CTTCTCGTGCGAGCGCGACGAGGCGATCGCCGGCGTGCGCGCCGTGCTCGGCGATCCCGAACGAATGCGTCGCATGGGCGAAACCGGGCGCCGCCGGATGGGCCCGCCGGGCGGAGCGCGCCGCATCGCCGAGCGCATTGCGTCGATCGGCGGGGAATCGTGATGCGCCGCTTGATGCCTGCCGGCCTCGGTGCGATGTTTGCGGTCGTGCCGATCTTTCCGAGCTTTATCGCGCTGACCGGCGTCGCATTCCCGGGCCTCTCGCTGGTTCCGCGGCCGGCGGCGCTCGGGCTGCTCGGGGTCTGCATCGTGCTCGCGGTCTACGCGCTCGCGATGCTGGCGCGCTATCCATCGCGCGGCTCGATCCCGTTGCTCGTGCCGCTCCTTGCGATCTTCGGCGCCGGCGTCGTTGCGGGGATCTTCGGCTTCGATCCGCGCGCGGGCTTGCTCTTCACGTTCATCGGCGGGCTGGGGATCGTCTGGCACTCCGCGCTGATGCGCTTCTACGGCGATCGTCACGCAGCTGCAGCGATCTATTGGTCGTACGTGATCTCGGGCTTGCTCGCCGCGCTGGCGGCGATCGCGATGGTCGTCACGCGATTTCCTGCGGTGCAATACGCGATTCACCACGGGCGCGCGACCGGAACGTTCGTGTTGCCGGGCGAGCTCGCCGGATACCTGATCGTCTTTTTGCCGATCGCCTACGCGCTCGGACGCGTCGGCCGCCCGCGCTCGCTGCGCGCGCTCGCTTGGAGCGCGTTCGCGATCGGGCTCGTCGCGCTCGCGCTCACCTACTCGCGCGCCGGGTGGATGGGCTTCGCCGCGGCGATCGCGTTTCTCGTCGCCGTGCGGACCCGCAACGGCGCCGGCTCGGCCGCGCTCGTCGTCGCCGCCGGCGTCGCGGCCGTGTTGTTGCTCTTCAACGCGCACCACGATCCGAGCGAAGATTATACCCGCCTCTCGATTTGGCAGGCGGCCCTGCAGATCGTCGATCGCTTTCCGCTCTTCGGCGTCGGGCCGTTCAACTTTTCGCGTCTTTACGAGCTCGTTCGCGCTCCCGATGCCGACGCGACCGCGTTCCACGCGCACAGCCTCTATCTGACCTTTTTCGCCGAGTTCGGCATCGTCGGCGTCGCGTCGGTGGCGTGGACGATGTGGCGCTTCACCGCCGAGCTGCGCCGCCGTCTCGCTCGCGCCGCCCCCAGCGACGCGCTGCTCGCCTTGGCCGTGACGGCGGGACTGGTCGGCGTCGCCGTGCAAGGCCTCATCGATACGGTGACAGTCGTAATATTCGGGCTTTGGATGCCGGTGATGGGGCTCGCGCTGTCGGCGGCGCAGGGCGCCGACGATGGGCCAACCATCGAGTAGTGTCGAGAAACACGACGCTCGTGCGGTATCGTTATCTTTGGGCGCTCGTGCTGCCCGCGATCGCGGCCTGCAATCCGCAGCCCCCCAAGGCGACCCCGCCGCCCTCGGCGGCCCCTGCGGCCCACGCGCGACCGACGCCGACGCCGCTCGTCCTCAAGATCACCGGTAAGGGTACCCCCAGCCGCCCCGTCCACCTCATTCAGCAAGTCCACAACCAAATCGACTACGATCTGCTGGCCACTTCGTTCGAGAGCAAAGGTCCACAAGGCAACACCCGCGCGGTCTTCCAAAACGCGCGCGTGACGTTTCACGACCGGCACGGATCGACCATCACCGCGAATGCGCCCCAAGCCATCGTCGACGAAACGACGAATACCGTAACCTTGACCAATGGGGTGCACGCCCGCACGTCCGCGGGCATGACGCTGCAGGCCACGCAGCTCGTCTATCTGCGATCGACCGGAATGCTTCACGGAAGCGGGAACGTCGTCGTTACCGACCCGAAAGGCTTCCACGCGACCGGTTCCAGCTTCGATTCCGATATATCCCTCACTCACATGCGGATGCAATGAGCCAGACACCTTCGATAAAACTGCGGGGACTCGTCAAACGGTACGGCGAGCGAACCGTCGTCAACGGCGTGACGGCGGAGGTAGAGACCGGCGAAGTCGTCGGCTTGCTCGGCCCCAACGGCGCGGGAAAGACCACGACGTTCTACATGGTCGTCGGCTTGATCAAACCCGACGGCGGCACCGTCTTGCTTTCGAGCGAGGAGAAGGAGATCGACCTCACCGGCGCGCCGATGTACACCCGCGCGCGCAATGGAATCGGCTACCTGGCGCAGGAGAACTCGATCTTCCGCAAACTCTCGGTCGGCGACAACATCCGTCTGATCTGGGAGCAAAACGGCGTGCCGCACGACGAGCGAGAGCGGCGCTTGCCGGCGCTTCTCGAGGAGTTCGGCCTGCGCGCCTTCGTCGACGCGCGCGGAGATAGCCTCTCGGGCGGCGAGCGGCGGCGCGTCGAGATCGCGCGCGCGCTGGCGATCGAGCCTGCCTTCCTGCTGCTCGACGAACCCTTCACCGGCATCGACCCGATTGCCGTGGCCGACATCCAGGCGATGATTCGTCAGCTGCGCGATCGCGGGCTGGGGATTCTCATTACCGACCACCAGGTCCGCGAGACGCTCGCGATCGTCGATCGCGCCTACATCCTGAACAACGGCCGCATCGAGGTCTCGGGGAACGCGCAAGAGGTGCTCGATTCGCCGATCGCGCGCCAGTTCTACTTGGGCGAAGGATTCAGGTTATAGACCGCCGCGCGATGAAGTTCACGATCCTCGACCGGTACATGCTCACCGAACTCGCCGGTCCGTTCGTCTTCGGTCTCTCCGCATTTACGCTGATCTTCGCCGCAACGGAGATCCTCAATATCGGCAAGCTGGTCAGCAACGAGCACGCACCGCTCTGGGCCGCGTTGCTCGTCTTCGTGTGGTCGCTTCCGGGCGACATCGTCTTGGTGATCCCGATGGCCCTCCTGCTCGGAACGCTGCTGGCCGTGCAGCGCCTCTCCGGCGAGAGCGAGATCACCGCGCTCAAGGCCGCCGGCGTCACCTTCGGCCGGATCGTCGCGCCGCTCTTGGCCGTCGGCATCGTGATGTCGTTCGTGACGCTCTTTCTCCAAGAGGGCGTCGTGCCGTTTGCCAACGATCAACTGACCGAGATCGAAAACAGCGTCATCAACCATACCAGCGCGTTCAATCGCGACCTTACGGTGTCGGCGCCCTTGCCGGGCGGCGGGCGTCAGGTCACGATCGCGACGGCGTACGAACCGAACTCGCGCGCGTTGCTGCACGTCACGCTGATCCAGTACGACAATCACAACGATCCGCGGCAGGTCGTTTTTGCCGACCGGGCCGAGTTCACGGCGAACAAATGGACGCTGCAGAACTCCAGCGTCTACCGCTTCAATCCGGACGGCACGACGCTGGCCGAGCCGAACATCCCGCAGCAGCAGGTCGAAATCGGCGAGAATCCAACCGACCTGGTAAAGCGCATGAGTAACGACGATCCCGAAAATATGAGCCGGTCCCAGATCGCCGACGTCGTGCGCTCGGGCCAGCTGACGCCGAACGAACAGCGCAAGTACGTGACGACCTACCAAGAGAAGCTAGCGCGGCCGTTCGCGTGCTTCGTCTTCATTCTGATCGCGATTCCATTCGGTCTGCGGCCGATCCGGTCGGGCGGAAGCGCGAGCCTCGGCTTCGGGCTTTCGCTGGCGATCGTCTTCGTCTACTACGTGGTCATGACGATCAGCTCGTTCATCGCGGAGGCGTTCTTGCCGCTCGCCGTGCTCTGGGCGTGGATGCCGAACATCCTCTTTACCGCGATCGGCCTGGTGCGTTTGCGACGCGCGGCGATGGTATGAACCTCGTCGAGATCGTCCGGGGAATTGGAAACGTCGCCTTGGTGATGGTGCTGGCCGGCACCGTCGCCTACGTCGGCGATCGCGTCGGCCACCAAGTCGGCCGCAAGCGCCTCAGCCTCTTCGGGATACGCCCGCGCTACACGTCGACCATCGTTGCGATCGCGACCGGCATGGTGATCGCGCTCGTCGTCACGCTCGGCGCGATCTTCGCATCGGAGCAGGTGAAGACCGCGTTCTTCAAGCTCAACTCGATCAACCAGCAGATCACCGAGCTGCAGTCGCGCCAGCGAGACCTGGAAGCGAAAGTCAACAACGGGCGTCTCGTTTTCCCCGTCGATACGCTGATGGTGCCGTTCTACCGCATCATCGACCAGTCGGCCAGCGCGGCGAAGCGGCTCGCGACGATTCGCGACTTCTACTTCTTTGCGATTAAGTACGTGAACGCGACGTACCCGCGGCTGGGCCTTCGTCCGTATGCGATTCCGCCCGACGCCGACAAGAAGCTGCGAGGACTCGCCAACGACCTCACGACCGCGGCGAAGCTCTCGCAAGCCAACGTCATGCTGACGGTGACCTCCGACCAGAATCTCTTCGAAAACGACCAGATCCACTTTGCGATCAACGTGACGCCGGATCTGCGGTACTTCCAAAAGGGCCAGGTTATCGCGCAGCTGGTGATTCCCGGCAAGAGCGGCGCGAGCATCAACATCGCGCTGGTGCAGCTGCAAAACTACGTCTCGATCGCGGCGCGGCGCCTCCATCTGCCGGCCTTTCTGGCCGACAACTTTCAACCGTTACAGCTGATTCCCGACGCGGCCCAGATGCAGCAGCGCCTCTCGAAGCCCGGGACCTACCTGCTGACCGCCTTTGCCGCCGAGGACTTCTACCCGCACGTCGGCGGGATCCCGGTCGTCATCGTGCTGACGCAGCGGCCGTAGCGGGCAGCGGGTGCAGCCAGTCGTCGGCGTCGACCCGGGTCGCAGCAAGGCCGGGTACGCGGTGGTCGAGGCCTCCGGAGCGGTGCTGGTCGCCGGCATCGAACCGATCGAGCGCTTGCAAGCGCGCCTTCGCGAAATTCTCCAGCGCCATCCCGCCTCGGCGATCGCGCTCGGGCGCGGGACGAACGCCAAACCGATTAAGGCCGCCCTCGAGTCGCTCGGCGTGCCGATTCACTGGGTCGATGAGTACGAGACGACGCGACGAGCGCGAAGCCTCTACTTTGCCGACCATCCGCCGAGGGGATGGCGCCGCCTAATCCCGATCGGTCTGCAGACGCCGGGGCGTCCGGTCGACGATTATGCGGCGATCCTGATCGCGCGCCGCTATCTTGCAAGGGGAGCGGAGGCTCGACCTCCAAACTAAGAACCCCGCGGGGAGCGTTCCGATCGACATAACCTCGAGCCGCGGACACGACCGGTCAAAGAGCGGAGGACAGGTGCGTCGAGTCGTCGGCGTCGTGAGCGGAATAACGCTAGCGCTAGCGTTCTCTTCTACCGTGGTCCTCGCCGCCCCCAGCCTCGCCGATCCATTCCCAGCCGGCCGTACCGATATCGGCTCGCAGGTGATGTTGCAGCTCTTCGGCGAGACCTCCGATTCGACCGCATCGTTCTCCGCCGCCCGGGGGGACCGCACTAGCGAATCGCCGCTGCGCGAGCTCGCTTTGCAGGTGCCTTCGTCCGGCAACGAGGCGGCGTTCGTCGCCGGCACGAGCTCGCCGTCGCCCCAACCTCAGACCGGCGACAACGGCGGCGGCATCGTTTCGCTCGCGCAGGCCGCAGACGCCGGGCTGGTGCGCAGCGAGGTACGGTTCGCGCCGCCCAACCAAGACGATTCCCTGGTGACGCTGCAACCCTCGCGCTCGCTTTTTACCGCTGCCTACCAGCCGATCGCCCCGGCGACGGCCGTCTCTCCCGACCCCGGCACGCAGGCGTTCAGCCCGCTGGTGACGGGCTCGGTCGGGCTGAGCGACGATCTTCCGTCGGCCTCGCATTCGGCCGTTTACGTGCCGTCGACGGTGCAGGTCGGACCCGTGCAGTTCCAGGGTCACGTCGAGGGCGCTTCGACCGATACGCCGCAGCTCTCGCTGCGCGACAACTCCTACGGCGCGGGCGCAAACTTCGACGTGCGTGCCGGGAAGCGCAAACTCGACCTCAACATCTCGAGCAGCTACGAACACGTCGGACGCGATGACAGCAGCTTCTCGGCCTCGACGCTCGACTCCGGATCGTCGTGGACCCTGCCGGAACTCGGTGGGCCGCTGGTCGTTCCGAGCTACGCAAACTTGAACAAACTCTCGCTGGGGGCCGGCGTCGCGGTTCCGGTTCTTCGCGGCCTTACGCTCAACCTCAACTACGACGCCAAGCGTCTCTACGGCGGCTACGGGCTGCCGGGACTGCTCAACCTCGACGCGATCGACAACACGTACGGCGGCAAGCTCACGTTCCAGATCCCCGATACGTCGAGCACGCTCTCGATCTCCGCATATCAAGACCGCTATCAGGACAACGTCCTCCCGTTGAACGGTTCGACGCAGATGCGCGAAGATGTGAACTTTACCGTCAAGTTCTGACGAAAACCGACATCCCTTCGCGTGCGGCGTTACGGTTTCTTTAAGGCGATCATCGGTGCGACGATCGCCTTTACGTTGCTCGCCCTGGCGGCCGTACAGCTCGCCTCCGACTCGCTCGACGCGCGCGCCGCCGCGCCGGGGACCTTCCCCGCGCGGATACCGCCGGCGTTCGGCCTGCGGGTCTATCGTCTGCTCGATCGCATCGCGCCGGCGGCGTACGTCGAAGCCACGCTCGCGCGCCAGGCGCTCGACCGGGACGACGCCGATGCGGCCGAGCGATACGCACTGCGCTTGCCGGCCTCGCCGACTCGCGACGAGCTGCTCGCGCAGGTCGCGCTCTCGCGCGGGCAGGAGACGCTGGCGCTCGAATACTTTCTCGCCGCCCCGGATGCCGACGCCATCCAGCGCGCGGCCGAGGCGCTCGCGGTAGCAGATCCGGCCGCCGGTTACGCGCTCGAACGCCAGCTGCGAACCAGACTCGCACTGCTAAAGACGCACCCCGACGCGGTCGCGGAGGCATCCTGGCGCATGGGCTTGCTCGCCAATCGCGAGGCGTGGCGCCAAGTTTCCGGCAGCGGCGTACAGAACGCCTGGCTGCGCAGAGCCATGGACGCCTTCGAAGCTGCGGTCGCGCTCGCGCCGCTCTCCGAGCGCTACGTGATCTCGGCTGCGAACCAAGCCGATCTGGTCGGCGAACGCGCCCGCGCGCAGGCGCTCTTCACCCAAGGCGTACAGATCGATCCAGCCAGCGCCGACGCGCTTGCGGGGCTCGGCGTCGAGGCACTCCATCGCGGCGATCGAACGAGCGCCCGCGCGTATCTGGCGCGATCGCGCGCGCTCGATCCGAACGCGTTGATGGTTCGCGCGTTGGAACGCGCACTTCGGTGAGGGTTGCGCTCGACGCGCAACTGACCGTCGGCACGGCGACGGGGATCGGAGAGTACGTGCGCGGCCTGAGCGATGCGCTCCGGCGCGCCGGTACGGATGTCGTCGAGCTGCGCGAACCGAAGCTGGATCCGTGGCGGTTCGACCGCCGCCTGCTCTGGGATCAAGTGCTGCTTCCGCGCCGGGCCCGCGCCTGCCGCGCGGATCTGCTGCACTGCGCCTCGGGAACGGTTCCGCTACTAGGCGGCGTACCGATCGTCGTCACCGTCCACGACGTCGCGTGGCTCGCGGTGCAATCGCATGCGCGCGCCTACGCGCGCTACTATTTCGGAACCTTCTCGCTGCGGCGTTATCGCAGGGCGGCGCAGATCGTCGCCGATTCGAACTTCTCCCGCGACGCGCTGCTGGAGTTAATGGAGGGCTTCGATCCGGCGCGCGTTCACGTCGTCTACCCGGGCGTTGGCGCCGATTTCTGCGGCCTCGCACGCGGCGCCGGCGACGGCCGCACGATCTTGTCGGTCGGAACGGTCGAACCGCGCAAGAACCTCGAAGTGCTGATCCGCGCGCTTGCGGCTCTGGCGGGCGCACGACTCGTCGCGATCGGTCCGCCGACCCCGTACGCGCAGCGCTGCGCTGCGCTCGCGGGGGAGCTCGGCGTCGCCGACCGCGTCGAGCTGCGCGGATACGTCGCCCGCGACGAGCTGCTCGCGCTCTACCGCGCGTGCGCGGTCGCGGCGGTGCCGTCGCGATACGAAGGCTTCGGCTATGCGGCGGCGCAAGCGCTCTGCGCCGGCGTGCCGTGCGTCGTCTCCGACCAGAGCT
>JBARBD010000257.1:0-11065 GCA_049792675.1 Vulcanimicrobiaceae bacterium
GCCGACCGCGACGACCCGCAAGCCCGCGCGGCGCAGCGCCTCGGTGTTTCGGCCGCGCCCCGAGGCGAAGTCGAGGACCCGCGACCGGCCCCCGCGCAGGCGCTCGATCAAATCGACGGTCAGCGGATGGGGCGCGACAATGGACGCTCGGACGCGTGGCGAATCAGGCGGCTCGGACACCCCAATACGCTTCTAGAAAGGGCGAAACGATGCTTCGCGAAGGCGATCAACTTCCAGCTGTGACGGTGCTGGACGACCAGGGCTCGACGGTGGCGACGACCGATTTTCTCGGCGCTCCCCTGGTGCTCTATTTCTACCCGAAGGACGACACCCCGGGGTGCACCAGCGAGGCGTCGCAGTTTCGCGATATCTACGCGGAGTTCGAGAGGAAGAACGCCCGCATCGTCGGCGTCAGCCGGGATTCGGTCGACTCTCACCAGCGCTTCAAGAAGAAGTTTTCGATCCCGTTCATGCTGCTGGCCGATACCGAGTCGAAGCTCTACCAGGCGCTCGGCGTCAACGCGCGCTCGACGTTCCTGTTCGACGAACACGGAAAGATCGTGAAAATCTGGCCGAAGGTGAACGTAAACGAGCACGCCGAGGAGGTCTTGGCGTCGCTGCCCTAGCGTCGACACGACACTAAGGGCGGTCGCGATGCAGCTGCACGTCGTCGGCTCGAGTCCCGCGATGCCGCGGCCGGGCAGCGCATGCAGCTCCTATCTCCTACGGACGGGCGATACCGCGCTGCTCTTCGACATCGGCAGCGGCGCCGTCGGGAACCTGCAGCTCGCGATCGAGTACCCGCAACTGGATGCCGTCGTCGTCACCCACATGCACGCCGACCACTACTTCGATCTCGTCCCGCTGCGCTACAGCTTGAGGTACGGACCGGTCGTCCGCGAGAGCCGCTTGCCGCTCTGGCTGCCGCCCGGCGGGGCCGGCGTGCTCGCCGCGCTACGAGAGATCGTCTCGACCGAGCGCCACGACGATTTCTTCGATTGCGTCTTCGACGTGCGCGAATACGACCCGGACCGGCCGCTGGAGTTGCGCGGCGTTCGGTTGACGTTCTGCCGCACGCGCCACTACATCAGCGCCTTTGCGATCCGCGCCGAGCACGACGGCGCCGCGATGACGTATTCCGCCGACACGGCGCCGTGCGACGCCGTTGTCGAACACGCGCGCGCGAGCGCGCTCTTCCTCTGCGAAGCGGCGCTTGGACTCGGCAACGAGAGCGGAGAGCGCGGCCACACCTCGGCCGAAGAGGCCGGCGAAATGGCGCAACGCGCCGGCGCCGGTCACCTTCTCTTAACGCACTACGGTGCCGGCACGGCGCCCGGCGCGCTCGTCGAGGCGGCAAAGCGCCGGTTCTCGGGCGCCGTCACCGCCGCCCAAGACGGCATGACGCTGGTCGTCGCCTAGCTAGCGACCTAGTTCTCGGTTCGCGGGTCGCTGCGCGGCAGCGAGAACGCGATCAACGCGCGAACCGGCGCGAGCCCGCGGCTGATCACGGCGAAGGGCGTGACGTTCAAGCCGAGCTCGCTCAAGCGCGCGGCTGCCACCATCAGCTCGCGCCCGTTGGTGACGACGTCTTCGACGAGCAAGACGCGCTGGCCGGACTCGTATGGACCCTCGACGTACTCGTTGGCGAAGGCGCCGTAGGCTTTCGGCTTTTTGCGGACGGCGATCATCGGAAGGCCCGACAACTGCGAGACAGCCGTCGCGATGATGACGCCGCCCAACTCGGTGCCGGCGATCAGGTCGGGATTGACCTCGGCGATGACCGGCGTGAAGAGCCGCGCAATCCGCCGCAGCACGAGCGGGTCGGAGAAGAGGCTGAACTTATCGATGTAGTAATCGCTGCGTACGCCGCCGGAGAGCAGGTAATCGCCCCGGGTCAGCGCGCGTTCGACGATAATCTTGCGTAACCACGCAAGCTCGGGCATCGCTAAATGCTCCATTGCCACGCATTCCAGGACTCGAGGACCGGGTTCGGATCGAATCCTTTGAAGTCCACGCTGATCGGTTCCATCTGACGACGCCACCAGAAGAATATCTCCGGATTGTACCGCGAGAGGATCCGTTGCGTCTGATAATAGGCCGCCACGCGGTCGGCTCGCGTATAGTGCGTGAGCGCCGCGTTCTGGGCCGCCTGCATCTCGGGATTGCAGAAACGCGAATAGTTGTAGCCGCCGGGCGGCACGTTCTGGCACATGTACTGCGCGCTGTCGTCGGGGTCGATGCCGGCGTACCAGCCGTTGAGGGCCAGGTCGAACTTGCCGAGCTGCAGGATCCCGCCCATGCCGGCCGGCGCGAAAATCATCTCGCCCGGGTACGATTTGATCTCGGTTTCGATCCCGGCTTGGCGGAGCATCGCCTGAAGTTCGAGGCTCGCTTGGCGGCGGGTCGCGTTCGAGTTGTTGGTTACCAGAACGAGGCTCAATCGCTCACCGTTCTTGCGCATGACGCCGTCCGGTCCCGGCGCCCAGCCGGCTTCGCGCAGCTGCTCGCGCGCCATCGCCGGGTCGTGAGGATAGCTGCGAATGCTGGGATTGAAGGCCCACATCCAATCGGGAACGTCTTCAGTCGCTTCGTCCATCTGGCCGTACGTCAGCGTGTCGACGAGCCGGCGCTTGTCGATGGCGTAGGCGATCGCGAGGCGGACGCGCGGGTCGGCCAGGATTGGGTGCGCCGTATTGAACTGGATGCGCTCGTAGCCGTTGACGTTGACGAAGGCGAGCCGCACGTCCGGCGTTCCCTTCAGTGCCGGATAGGTCTCCGGAGAAGCCTGGTACATGAAGTCGATCGCGTGCGTCTTCATCAAGTTGACGGTCGTATTCTCGTCGGGAACGATCCTGACTTCAATGCGATTGAGGTGGGGTCTTCCCATGAAGAACCCGTCGTTGCGTACCAAGGTGATGTGGTCGCCGCGGGACCACTGGACGAAGCGAAACGGGCCGTCGCTAACGGTCGGCCGGTCGTTGAACGGGATCTGGTTGATATCGGGGTACTTGGCGAGCACGTGAGCCGGGGCGACCGGCATCGGCTGATCGCTCATCGCGAAGAACGTGTTGACGAACGGCGAGAACTTCTGCTTGAGGTGGACGACGACGGTGTAATCGTTGGGGGCATCGATGCCCTGGACGTAATCGTAGCCGTGCCGGGAGACGACGTTGTTGTTGGAGTTCATGATCGCTTGCCACGACCACTTGACGTCTTTGGCGGTCACCGGCACGCCGTCGGTCCACTTTGCGTTCCGGCGCAGGTGGTAGGTGATCGTGAGGCCGTCCTTGCTCACGCCGCCGTTCTCGAGCGTCGGTACCGAGACGGCCAGCATCGGAACCGGATTGCCTTTGGCGTCGGCCGCAAGCAGCGGCTCGAACATGAGATTCGCGAGCAGCCCGTCGGTCGTGTTCGAGTTGAGCAGCGGGTTCAGGTTCTTGACGTCGCCTTGAATCGCGATGCGAAGCGTGCCCGCTTGCGTCCAGGAATGCCGCCCGCTCCCCGTTTCGTTCGAGACCTTCGAGCATGCCGCGAGCGCTACTGCAACGAGGACGACCCTTGCGCTAAACCGCGGCTTTCGGTCCAACTCGGTTGCCCGGAACGGGATCGTAACGCTCGTGCCGCCACGAGTAGGTGCCCAATCCCTGCGTTGCCGTGCGCAGTTCGGTGATGTAGCGTGAGAGCTCGACGGCCGGAACGTACGCTTCGACCGTGTCGAAGCCGGCGCGCTCGGCCGGGTTCATCCCCAGAATTTGTCCCCTCTTGCCGGTAAGCTGCTGGATCACGGTCGAGGTGTAGGTCGTCGGAACGATGACCGTCACGTGCGCGATCGGCTCGAGCACCACCGGATTGCACTTCGGAAGCGCTTCGCGGACGCCCATGCCGGCCGCCGTCTTGAACGATTGCTCGCTCGAGTCGACGTCGTGGTATTGACCGTCGAAGAGCGTGACGTGCAGGTCGGTGACGGGGTAGCCGCTGCTGCCGTGCGCGAGCGCTTCGCGGACGCCCTTCTCGACTGCCGGGATGAACTGGCGTGGAACGACGCCGCCGACGATCTTCTCGCCGAACGTTACGCCGGCGCCGCGTTCGCGCGGCTCGAAGCGCAGCCAGACGTCGCCGAATTGGCCGTGGCCGCCGGTCTGGTGTTTGTACCGCGAGTGGATCTCGGTGCCGCCGGTGATCGTCTCCAAGTAGGGAATCGTCGGCGGCGCCGTCTCGACCTCGACCTTATATTTGCGTGCGAGTCGCTCGACCGCGATCGAGACGTGCTGCTCGCCGCTTCCGAGCAACAGCATCTCGTGGGTCACCTCGGCCCGGTCGAGCCGCAGCGCCGGATCCTCTTCGACGATGCGCGCCAGCATCTGCGAGATCTTCGCTTCGTCAATGCGCTCTTTCGGCTTGATTGCGACGGCGAAGACCGGCTCGCCGAAGGGGACGCGCGGCAGCAGCACCTTGTGACCGTTCGAGGTCAACGTGTCGCCCGTCGACACCGAATCGAGCCGGGCAAGCGCGACGATCGTGCCGGGGCCAGCTTCCGGAATCGCTTCTTGCTTCTTGCCTTGCAAACGATAGAGGCCGCCTAGACGCACCTTCTCGCCCTGTTTGCTGATGTTGGTCAGCGTTGCGTCGGCTTTAATCGTGCCGGAGAGGACGCGCGCGATCGATAGCTTGCCGCTCTGCGGATGGATCGAGGTCTTGATGACGCGCGCGACCGCCGGCGCATTCGGGTCCGATGCGATCGGCCGCCCCTCGGCGTCGGGACACGGCGCCTGCGCGGGCGACGGAAACCACTTCTCGATCGCGCGCACGAGCGCGGTGACGCCGGCGCCCGAGATGCCGGCCGAGACGAGCACCGGAATGATCTGATCGTGCGCGCATTCGTTACAGAGGTCCCGCTCGATCTCTTCGAGCGGCGGCTCGACGCCCTCGAGCAGCTCCTCCATCAAGTGATCGTCGAAATCGGCGATCGCTTCGAGCAGCTCGCCGTGCATCGTGCGCGCCTGATCGGCCAGCTCGGCCGGAATCGGCTCCTCCTTATCGGTAACCTGTCCCGCGCCGGATCCCGGATCGAAGCGGTACGCCTTCATCTCGGCGAGATCGATGTAGCCGGAAAAGTTTTCGGCGTTGCCGAGCGGCCATTGTTCGGCGACGACGTGACGGCCATAGGCGCTCTGCAGTGCCGCAAGCGTCTGGGCGAAGTCGGCGCCGGGCCGGTCCATCTTGTTGACGACGAAGATGTGCGGCATATGCGTCAGCTCGAGATAATCGACGATCGCTTGGGTCTGAACGATCCGTCCGGGATCGGCCTCAACCACCACGACGGCCGCGTCGACGCCGACCAAAGCCTGCCTCGTCTCTTCGAAGAAGTCGACGAACCCCGGCGTATCGGCGAGCGTGATCTCGACGTCGTGCGCCGTCGCATGCGCGAAGGCGACGGTCGTGGATTGCAGATGGGCCGCATCTTCGGGCTCGTGGTCGGTGACCGTCGTGCCCTCGGCGATCGAGCCGCGCCGGCCGATCGCGCCGGTGTGAGCCAAGATCGCTTCGACGAGCGTCGTCTTGCCGGCGTGGTGCGGTCCGACGAATGCGATATTCCGTAGGCGCTCAATGTCCGCCAATGCCTTTGCCCCCTATCGAGTGTTTGCTAGCGGCGCTTCGCCGCGGGCTTCTTCTTTTTGACGGCCTTCTTCGCAGACCCGGTTTGCAGCCGCTTCGGGATCGGCTTCGTCGTGGGCGGCTTCTTCGCGGGCGGCTTCTTCGAGGGCGGCTTCTTCGCGGGCAGTTTCTTCGCGGGCGGCTTCTTCGTGGGTGGCTTCTTCGCGAGCGGCTTCGTCGTGGGCGGCTTCTTGGCAGCCGCGTGAGCGGGCGCCTTTCGAGCCGGCGCCTTCTGCGCCTGCACCTTGGAGCCGGCGATTGCCTTTGGCGGCGGCGCCTTCTTTGCGGTCGGGCGTGCCGGCTTGGCCGGCGCCTTTTTTACTTTGGGCGCGCGGGCCGGTGCGACGGCTCCGCGTTTGGAGGCGCTGGGCGCCTCTTTGGCGGCTTTCTTCTTTGCCGGGGCGTCCGGCTTGGCAACGTGCGCGGCCTTGGCTTTCGTTGACGCCGACGAGGATTCGACGCTGCGCCGCGAGGTGCTGACGCTCGCCGGGGCGCGCTTCTTCGGTCCGAGCGCTCGCGCGACGCGGCCTTCGCGCCGCGGCGCAGCGGCTTCTTCCGGAAGGCCGAGCTCGGCGCGGCTATATCCGGTGATGCTGCTCCCCGGACTGCTCGCTTGCCGTCGAGCCTGCGCTTGCGCTTCGAGATGCTCGCGCGTGGCGCGCAACGCGACCCGCGCTAGTCGCCCCCCGACCGGGAAGACGACCTCGTTGATCTTCGCGTCGTCGAGGAGCTTGAGGATGACGTCGAAGGCGTTGGCCTGGTCCTTCGGGCTATGCGCGTCCGAACCGATCGCGATTCCGACGCCGCGCGCCTTCGCCTTGCGAGCCAGCCGCCCGTTGGCCTCCAGGTATTTCTTCTTGCGATCCTCGGGGTGGTCGCGGTAAAGAAAGCGCGTGTTGATCTCGACCGCCAAGCCGCGCCGGTGACAGAGGTCGAGCAGGCGATCCTCGTACTCCTGGAGCCTCTTGGCTGGTGGCCAATGGCCGAACGTCGCCGGCGCGAAGAAGTGGCCGACGATCTGGGCGGGGAGCTTCTCGAGGTCGTCGAGCAGCTTGGCCATGTAGAGCTCCCAGAGCTTCTCGGCGCCGACGACGTCGAAGAGCGAGCTGAACTCCTCGTTATCGAACGGCCAGAGCCAGTCGGCACCCTTCTCCGGATGGTGGATCGGGACGAAGTGGACCGAGCGAATCAGCCCGTCGGGGCGCATTGCATCGATGATGTTCTGGGCGTCGGGCCGGGCGCGAGGATCGTTGTCGATCTCGGCCCCGATCGAGAAGCGCATGCCGCGCCGCAACCCTTCGGAGACGACCGCCGCGTGCGCCATGTCGACGCCCGCGGTCTCGGCCGCGCCGAGCAGATCGCCCGCCTGCGCCAGCTTCAGCGCGCGGCGCACGGTATTGACGGCGCCCGGGTCTTCGAAGGTCAGGTAGTTGGCGTGGTCCGCGACCATGAGAAAGCGCGGCAATTCGCGCCGGCAGGCGTGGAAGAACCACAGGAAGAGCATGCGCGCCGAGTACGCGATCGGCCGTTCCTCGGCGTACGGGCGATGCTCGCCCTTGGCGTGCCCGTGAACGTCGGGGATCGCGGCGGTCCGAGGATCGCTCATGCGACCGGGTATACCAAAAGAGCGCGGCTCGAAGTGAGCCGCTCTCCAAGATTGACAAGGACGGAAATCGCCACCTTCGTTAAGGTTGGCGTCTAACCGCGGTAGCCCTCCATTTCGAGCAGTCGGGCTTTCATCTCGAGTCCGTAATAGTAGTTGTGCAAATCGCCCGAGGAGTCGACGACGCGATGGCAGGGGAAGAGCAGCGGCAGCGGATTGCGCGCCATGACGCGCCCGACCGCCCGCGCCGCTCTCGGGTGACCGATCTGGGTCGCCACCCACCCGTACGACCGCACTTCCCCGGGCGGGATGCGGGCCGCCGCGCGAAGCGCCGCCTGTTCGAACGGCGTCAGGTCGCTGATGTCGACGACTGCGTCGTCGACGTGCCACGTACTAAAGAAGCTTTCGAGGATGGTGACGAGCCAGCCCGGCGCCTCACCGTGCACGACGTTGCGCCGTAAGCGGCGCTGCGCTCGCGCGACGACCTCCTCGGCCGCCTCTCCGGTGTCGAGACTAATGTACGCGATGCGATTCTGCGCGAAGCCGACGTAGAGCCGTCCGACCGGGGTCGCCACTGCCGAGAGCACGATCGGGATGCGCGCCTTACCGCCCAGCGCGGCGAGGTGCTGGATGACCTTCTTGGCTAGATCGCACGAGGGCTCGGGCCGCGGCAGACACGAGAGGCAGAATGCCACGCCTTCGTATTGCTCGTACATCACCTGGCACGATGGGCAGGCTCGCAGGTGGTTGTGTACGGTCTCCTTGAGCGAGGCTTGGCACTCGCCGCGGATGTCGTCCCACAACGCTTCGACGTCACGACAGCGCATGTAACGGGACTCCTTCTGGGGTAAAGCGTCCGATTTGCGGGCCAAGAATGCGGCGCAGGATGCGCACGGCCCGGTGGACGTGTGACTTGACCGTGCCGATCGGCTGGTTGAGGATCTCGGCAATCTCGGGGTGGCTGCGCCCCTCGATGAAGCGCAGCGTCGCCGCGGCACGCAGGTGCATCGGCAGCTGTAAGAGCGCGCGCTCGACCAGCGCGATTTCGGTGTTCTGCTCGACGATCGCCTCGGGCTGGGGCGGCCCCTCGTTCGACTCGCGCAGGATCGCGTCGGGATCGGCGAGCGCGTCGAGCGCGACGTTCGACGGCCGCTTGCTGCGCAGGCGGTTGCGGGTGACGTTGAGGGTGATCGTATAGAGCCACGGCTGGAGGCGCAGGTCGGCGCGCTGCTCGGGCGACATTTTGCCCAGCGCGCGGTATGCGCGCACGAAAGCGTCCTGGACGATCTCTTCAGCGTCTTCCCGGTTACCGGTCATCCGTAGGGCGAACCCATAGAGCCGCCGCTGATAATCGTCGACGATCCGCTCGAAGCGCTCGACGCTCGGAGCCGAGTCGGCCGGCGAAATTGCCGCGGTCCGCCTGGAGGTAGTCGCTGTTGGCACGTAGGCTCCCTGAAGGAGTGGTGCGAGCGCGCTCATACATTGCCCCCGGACCACCACTGCTAGGGCCGTGGTTTCACGCCCGCCGCCGGAAACTCCTGAGGGACGCTTGCCTCGAGCCCGGTAGCCCTGCTTGGCGGCGCAGGGGTTTCGGGGGCTCCTCCTAAAGCATGGCCATGGCGTTTTTGCCCGGGCCGCACGGCCCGAAGACCCCGTAAGCCGCTTCGCTCGCTGTGAGACGAAGCGGTTTTTTGTTTGCGGCCGCCGACGTCGTCTGAGAGGTGCGATCTATGCAGCAAGCCATCGAACCAACGGAAATCTCGCTCGATGCCTACACGTTGTGCAGCTTCGTTCCGAAGCTCGGGTCGACGCGTGCCCTTCCGCTCGCGCTCATCGGTTACCGGCAGGGCGAGGATCCGTGGTTCGTCTGGCTCGTTCCCAAAAGCGGCGTCGATCCCGAAGGCCTCACCGACGATCCATATTACGCGAAGGTCTTACGCGACCCGCGCGCCTATTTTCGCAAGAAACTCGCGAAGTATGTCGAGGAGACCGGGTGCGTCAAGCGTGGGATCGAGATGCTGATCGATTGTCACCAGAACCACTTGGCCTTCACGCCGCTCACCGAGCTGCGCGCCCAACCTTTCCGCCATCCGCTTCAGGTCGAGCTCGTCGGCGCGTTCTAAGGCGCCGCGCGAATCGACCGGGTGTAGGTGATGCGGACCGGCATCGCCGTCGTCGAATGGCGCTCGTGCAGGCTCGCTTCGATCGTTAGCGTCGCCTTCAACCCCAGCAGAATCGCGTCGCTCAGCGCGTAGTATGCGGTTCCGTCCATACGCATGCTGCCCGAAACGGTCGCGCCCGCGTGCCCGGGGAGTTCGCCCGTCATCGGACCGTCGGCTTGGAAGCGCACCGCGACGGTCGGCCGGCCTTGAATCGGTCCGCTGGCGCCGGGCCGCAGGAAGCCGTGCAAAAGGTTCTCGCCCCCGAGCGGCGAGGTCGCGTCGAACGGCACGCGGCCGTGCAGGTCGCGCAGATCCCGCAGCGTCGCGGCGTCGAGCTCGATCGCAAACGGCTGGTTGAGGATCGTCAAAAAGTCCGGATCGTTATCAACGCGGTCTTCGAAAGAACCGTCGGGGCGCATGATCTGCACGAAGAGTGCGTCCTGGTTGGTTCGCTCGCCGGGCACGTCGCGCGTGTAGTGCGCGCGCGCCTGGAAGCGGACCGCCGCGCCTTCCCGCCCGATCGTGAGCTGCTCGCTCCCGCGATACGAGACGCGCGAAACGGTCCCGGTCGATTCGACCCGATAGACGTCCTCGCCGCTGGTCTCGTACTGCAGGGTTGCGTAGGCCGGTCGCAATACCGCAAAGAGCGCGGCAAGCAGAGCGACGCAGAATTTAATTGCAGGACTCCGTCTTCTCTCCCCGGGCTACCGCCGCTGGGGAGCCGCGCGTCGCCGCTGGCTGAGGAAGAAGCGGATATCGGCCGTGCCTTCGCAGAGAACCACGGCGTCGGCGTCTCCGAAGCTGCGGCCGTTGACGTCGATCGTGAAGTCGCCGGCCGCAAGTCCAGCGAGCGTGCGCCGAACGCTGCGCGCAAACTTGTCGTATGGCGCCCGAGAGCCGACCGCCTCGCGGACCGCAAAAGCGAGCAGATCGCGAATGCGCACCGGCGTGGCGAGTGCAAATGCGCCCGAGCCGGCGACGGCGACGGCGTGGAGATCGAGCGGGACCTTCACTCGGATCACAGCCGAACATTTTCTTCCGCATCGAGGAGCTGCCTGCTGCCAGGGATAAATGAGTCGACCAATGTCCTTCGGGAACGTGCCGGCCGATATGCTGGTAGGCGCAGTCGAGAAGCTCCTCGCGAAGATGGACGAGACGGATCTCGCCGCCCATTACGAGCGCGAGTTGTCGACGATGCCGCCCGACGCCTACAGCGTCTTCGTCGAAGCCCTCTTCACCGCGTTCCGCGAGCGCGGGGAATCGTCGGAGGATGCCGCCGAAGGCGCGGGCACAACGCTCGAAAGTATTGCACGGCGAGACGGCCGAGCAGCGAACGACCTCCTCGCCTACGCGCGAGGGAATCCCGATCTGCTCAAGGAGGCGACGGCGTACTTCGTGGAGCAGCGGCCGGATCTCGTGACGGCGCTCCCCGAGGTGCTCCGAAGCGCGCTCGCCCAGCGGCTGACGCAGAGCCTCCCCTAGCCTGCGGATGAGAGAACCCCCTCGCCGGCGGCGTCTCGACGACGATTCGAACGGCGGCGGCTTGCCGCTTTTTCCGCTCGTCCTCGTCGTCGTCTTGGCGGGATTGCTGCTGGGCGGCGTCCTCGCGCACTTTTTCGGCGGAAGCCGCGCTCCCGTCCCGGTC
>JBARBD010000258.1:0-3040 GCA_049792675.1 Vulcanimicrobiaceae bacterium
GGCGACGTCGACCGTAAACACGTCGCCGGGTGCCACGCGCTCATCCGCGACGGCGCGACCCTCGCGCGCGGCGCGCAGGACGTCCTCGAAGCGCTCGGCCATCCACGCCTCCTTCCGACGCCGGGAACGGCCGCGCCACGCGATCCAACCGCGTCGGCGCTCTTACGCGCACTCGATGACGGCGCACGCGCGTTCGACGAAATCGTCGCCGCCAGCGGCGTTACCCCGCCGATCGCGCTCGCCGGATTAGCGATGCTCGAACTCGAGGGCGCGATCGAATCTTGCGGCGGCGCAAGCTATGCGCGGGTCGCGACTGCACTCCGCGGCGAAGATCATGGCGGATGAAGCCGAGTACGACGCACGAGTCCGCTCCGACGCTGGAAAATGCGCTGCGCGTCTTCGCCGATGCGGCAGCCGCTGCCGTTCGCGCGACCTATCCGCAGACCGAGGCCCCGGCGGTCGCGTTCGAAGCGCCGCGCCGCGCCGAGTTCGGCGACTTTTCGACCAATCTCGCCTTCTCGCTGGCGAAGGTCGCCCGCAGCTCGCCGCAAGACGTCGCCTCGCAGATCGCCGCCGAACTCGTTAAGAGCGCACCCGAGCTCGGCGCGCTCTTTACGAGCATCGAGCCGCTCGCGGGATTCATCAACCTCCGTCTCGCGCCGGCCGTCTGGCAGGGCGCCGTGGCCCGCGTGCTTCGCGAGGGCCCGCGCTACGGCGAGCGCGAGCGCAACGGCCGATGCATCTCGCTCGAGTTCGGGAGCGCGAACCCAACCGGACCGCTCGTCGTCGTGCAGGGGCGCTCGATGTCGCTGGGTGCGACGCTCGCCAACGCGATGCGATTCTGCGGATACGACGTCTTCGTCGAGTGGATCATCAACGATGCCGGCGGTCAGCTCGACTCGCTTGGCCGTTCGATCTACGCGCGCTACCGCCAGATCTTCGATCCGGTCTATCCGTTCCCGCAGGACGGCTATCCGGGCGAGTATTTGATTCCGATCGCGCAACGGATTCGCGAACGCGACGGCGAGGCGTGGATCTCGTCTGCAGAGTCTGAGTGGCTGCCCCACTTCGCGAAGTTCGGGCGCGACGAACTGGTCGCGCAGCAACAGCAGACCGCGCGGCGTTTCGGCATCGTCTACGACCGCTGGCAGAGCGAGCAGGAGCTGCACGCGACCGGAAAAGTACGCGAGGGCGTTCAGCGTTTGCGCGAGCTTGGGCTTACATACGAGAGCGAGGGCGCGCTCTTCTTTGCGGCGACGAAGTTCGGCGACGACAAGGATCGCGTGCTGTTGCGCAGCGACGGGCGGCCGACGTATTTTTGCATGGACGTTGCCTACCACTACCAGAAGCTCAAGAGCAGCGATCGGGTCGTGGACATTCTCGGCCCCGACCATCACGGCTACATCGGGCGCCTCGAAGGCATGGCGTCGGCGCTGGGCTATCCCGGACGGCTGGAGGTAACGATCGCGCAGCAGGTGGCGCTGATGCGCGGGCGCGAGCGGATCGGCATGAGCAAACGCGCCGGCGAGATCGTCACGCTCGACGAGATCCTCGACGAGGTGGGGGTCGACGCGGCGCGCTTCTTCTTCATCCTGCTCGCGGCCGACTCGCCGCTGACGTTCGACCTCAAGCTCGCGGTCGAACGGGAGAGCGACAATCCGGTCTACTACGTGCAGTACGGCCACGCCAGAATCGCGTCGGTTTTGCGCCGTGCATTGCCCGCCGAAGTCGAGGGTGCCGCGACGGCGTCGCTCGCGCCGCTGCTCGATCCGGCCGAACTCGCGCTCGCGCGGCGCTTGTCGGAGTTCCCCGCCGTCGTTTCCGGCATCGTCGAGTACTTGGCGCCGCACCGTCTCGCGAAGTACGCGCGCGACGTCGCCGCGGACTTTCATCAGTTCTACACCGAGTGCAAGATACTCACCGACGATCGCGAAACGCGCCTGGCTCGGCTCGCGCTCTGCCTGGCATCGAAGCGCGTCCTCGCAAGCGCACTCGGCCTTGCCGGCGTCAGCGCGCCGGACTCGATGTAATCGAGGGAACCTAGCCGCGCACGTGTCGGGATTGCTCGCCGCGCTCTGGCTGCTCGGCCTCTTCGCGGCCGCACCGGCGCTGCGCACCGGCGAGCGCTACGCGTTCCCCGATCGGTTGCGCGACGCGCTGGTTCTCGGCGTCGCGATTCCGTTTGCGCTGGCCCTGGTTCACGCGCTCTATCCGGTGGCGTGCTGGCTTGCGCTCGCGCTCTGTCTGACCGTCGCCTATCGGCGACACGGCGCGAGGCCGGAGCGAGAGTCGCGCGGTGCGCCGCCCTACCTGCTGATCGCCGCCCTCGCGCTCGTCGCCTGGCCGCAGTTGATGCGCCCGCTGCTAGAGGGCGACTCGCTCTCCTATCACTTGCCGAACGCCGCGGCGTGGGTGCAGTCTCACTCGCTCTGGACGACGGCAACGCGCTACTGGTGGTATCCGCCGGCATCGGAACTCTTCGCGAGCGGCGTCTACGCCGTCTCCGGCGCCTTCGGGCTTCCGTGGTGCGGTTTGGTTGCGCTCGCGCTGCTCGGCTTTCGCGTGTTCGCATGGTCGCGGGAACGGTTCGGGGCGCCGCCGCTGCTCGCCGACGCGCTCGCCGCCGCGACGATTACCGCCTATCCGCTCGCGATCCAGGCGGGCACGCTACAGAACGACGTCTGGCTCGCCGCGTTCTGGCTCGAGTCGCTCTGGGCGATCGGCCGCGACGACGGGGCGGCGATGCGCGCCATCGCGGTGACCGCACTGACCAAGCCGCAAGGGTGGATCTTTGCGGCGATCGCGCTGATCGTCACGCGCGCCAAACCGAAGATTTGGCTCGCCGCGGCCGCGGCGGTCACGCTCTGGGCGCTCCACGACGCGCTGCTCTGGCGATACGCAATCCTTCCGCCGGCGGGCACAGCGTACGGCAGCACTTTCGCATCGAGCATCCTCGCGCACGGCGGCACGGGGCTCGCGCTCTTTGCGCGCGTGGCCGCTACGACGTCGCCGTTCGCGCTGCTCGCGATCGGCGCCGCAC
>JBARBD010000259.1:0-3675 GCA_049792675.1 Vulcanimicrobiaceae bacterium
GTCCCAGCCCGTAAGCATAACCGCGCTGAAGGACCGCCCTCGGATCCGTTACGGACAGTCAACTCGGAACCATGGACGGGGAGAAAGCGCCAGCTGCAGTTATTCGCCCGACACCGCCGCACGCGTCCCGGCGTCGCGTTTCCCAATTCGCCCGACCACCTGTTCGTGTGCGTGTCCAAGTTCAGGCTCTGGAGTCCTGTGTATAAACGCCCCCTCCTCGACATCGTGCGCCTCCTCCGCCTGCCCCGAATGACTGTCCCTCGGGTAGATGCGCCGGAGTCGATACGCCGTTGCTTATGCGCTGCATTCGGCCTAGAGTCGCTTGGCATAAAGCTATCACCGCATCAAATGCGGAGGGCGCAATGGCTGCTTCGATCCGCGAATTGGCCGACGAGGCGAGTTTCATATTCGAGGGCACGCTGCGCCGGACCAAGGCGGTCACCAGCTTGAGTCTGCAGCCCACAGACGAGATGGCGGTCGTCCACGTCGACCGCATTCTCAGAGGTCCGCCTGCTCTGGCCGGCTTCAAGGGACAGGAGATCACTGTCGAACTTCGGCAACCCGGTGCCTCGCACGCTGGCCATCGCTTTACTTTCTTCACCGTCGGCCTGCACTTCGGCGACGGGCTGGCGGTACGCGAGGTGGGACGGATCGATGCTGATGGATCTCAGGTGGAGAGGGAAGTGAGCGAGGCCGCGGAGGAGAAGCGGAACGATCTGCTGCTCGGCCGGCTGCGCGACGCCGAGATTGTCGTGTCCGGCATGGCAATCCGCGTCGAGAAATATCAGCGAACGGATGGGACGCCTCGCCCAGTTTCAGAACACGATCCGGACTGGTGGGAGTGCGTTATTCGCGTCCGCGAAGTGCTGAAGGGCACGGTCACCGGAAGGAAGCGCGGAGGCGCGGCAGAAGTCGTCACGCTGTTTGCGCACGGCACCGACATTGTCTGGTACCAGTCGCCGAAATTTTCCGAAGGCAACGAGGGCGTCTGGCTGTTGCATCGGAGGGACAGCCGCGGCAACCCGGTGCCAGATTTGGTCAGCGACAATCCGCTCGACTTCCATCCTTTGTCGGAAATTGATCGCATCCGCGCACTGCTCGAGCGTCTGCAACCTTAGCGGAGCGAACACTCGAACCGCCACCGCCGCAGCGCTTGCTGCGAGACGAAACGAGGTGTCTCATGGACGTCTTCGTCGTCAACATGATTCCCAAGTCGCTGAGCGGCGAACAGAATCAGGACAGCGAACCAAATCTCGCTGTCAATCCGGTCAACCCGCTACAGGCCGCCGCGACAGCCTTCACGCCCGACCCGCTGAGCGGGTCGCTCGCGCCGATCTACACAACCGCGGACGGAGGAAAAAGCTGGGCGCTGAATCTGATCGTCCCGGGCGCTGGCACCGGAGTCGGCTTTTATCTCCCTACAGCCGACATCACGTTGCGCTTCGGCGGCAAGTCGAATGTGCTCTACGCTGGAATCATTCGTGCGGACACTCTAGCACTCAACATCCTGCGGACAGGCAACTACGTGTCCCCCGCGACGATGACTATCCTCGAACCACGAAGCAATGAGGACCAGCCCTGGGTGCAGGCGACGACAGCGGAGAATGTCGGCGGCGCGCCTGATCGGGTCTATGTCGGTAACAACATATTCCCTGCCCCCGCATCAACGCTAAGCGCGACCGTCGATTTCTCGCTCGATGCCGCCACGGCCGGCCCCCCGGCCGGCTTTGCGCCCCACGGCCTGACTGCCCGTGCCAACGCCGGCGGCCAGAACGGTCCCTCGATCCGGCCCGTCGTTCACCAAGACGGCACTGTCTATGTTGCGTTCTTTAACTGGATTACCCCAGCGGCAGTTCCGTTCACTGCGGCTGTTGTGGTCTGCCGGGACGACAATTGGGGGCAGGGCGCGCCGCCATTCAGCGATCTGATCGATCCCGACGGTTTCGCTGGGCTGCGCGTGGCGCCGAACGTGCAAATTCCCTGGGCCAATTTCTCCTTTATGGGGCAGGAGCGCGTCGGCTCGCATCTGTCGATCGCGGTCGATCCGCGCGACAGTTCCGTCATCTATCTCGCTTGGGCGGACTTCCCAACCGGTGCGCCGCCCTACACCATCCACCTACGCCGATCTCGCGACCGCGGGGTCACCTGGTCGGGCGACCTGCGGCTGGTTCCAAACGGCATCAATCCGGCGCTCGCGATTAACGAAAAAGGTCATGTGGGATTCCTTTACCAGACGCTGACCAATTCCAGCGCCACCTGGGAAACGCATGTGGAAGTCTCGAAGAATGGGTTCAACGGCCAATGGTGGACGGCCGTTCTGGTCACGACGCCGTCAAATGCCCCAGCGTTTACATTCCACCCTTATCTCGGCGACTATGTGTACCTCCAGGCGCACCATAAGGATTTCTACGGCGTTTTCTCAGCCAACAATACTCCGGACTACGCCAATTTCCCGAATGGCGTGATCTATCAGCGCAACGCCAACTTCGTGACCAAAACGCTGCTCGACGTGGACAACGTCACCCCGGTCCCGATCTCGATCGACCCTTTCTTCTTCAAGGTGACGGTTAAGACCGGCGAGGTGGCGACCGCGATCGCCGATAACGGCTATTTCGGACGTGTCTGCCTTAGATCCTTCGCAGACGAAATACTGACGATCAACAACCCCGGCGACGGTCGACTCAAGATCTTCAACGTCACCGCCGCGCCTGCCGATTTCGAAGCGCCGAGCGTGGTCGCCTACCCGCTCATGTTGCGCCCCGGCGATTCGATCGACCTCGTCATCCGCTTCCGTCCCCTCAGCCACGGCCTGAAGCCAGGGACGGTGACAATCATAAGCGACGATCCGTCCGGGCCCCACACCATCGACGTCTCCGGCGAATGTCCCGCGCCGCATCTGAGCCTGATTCTCGCCAACGCCGGCACATTCGCGAAAACCTGCGTCGGCAATTCCACCAACGAGAATCTGCTGCTCAGCAATACCAGTCATTGCCCGTTGACGGTCACGGGCATCGCTTCGAGCGCAGCCGATTTCGTCGTGCCGGACGTGCTCACCTATCCGTTGTTGATCTCGTCGGGCGGCTTCTTGCCGGCTCCTATCCGTTTCGCTCCCGTAAGCTTCGGACTCAAATCCGCAACCATCGAGGTCTTCAGCGACGATCCGTCGAGCCCGACCGCGATCCGTGTCCGCGGCGACGCTCCGGCGGGCAAGCTCACAATCGCCGGCTCGACCAATTTTGGCGGCGTCAACGCATGCTGCTGCGCGGACCGCACTCTCTCGGTCTGCAATACGGGCGACTGCGCCCTGCACGTGAGCAGCGTGCATTTCAAGCGCAGGAGCCGTCACTGGAAACTGTTGCACAATCCGTTCCCGGCGAAGCTGGCCGCGGGCTCATGCCTGCCGGTCGTGATTCAATATCGGGCCCATGAAAAATGCAGCCGCGCCTGCGAGTTGGTGATCGAGAGCGACGACCCGATGGTTCCGGTCAGGGTTGTCGAGGTGCTGGCGTACACGATCTGGGAGGCTTGCTGCAAAGAGGATTGCGACGACTGCCGCAAGGGTTGTTGCGACAAACATGCGGCCTGCCGGCAGGGCTATCCCTGCTGCGACGACGACGATGACGAGGAGGACGATCGCTGAGACACTGATGGCGATCGCGTGGCGACATCTTGAGG
>JBARBD010000260.1:0-1781 GCA_049792675.1 Vulcanimicrobiaceae bacterium
GGGCTCATCGCCCTTCGCCGCAGGCGAGTGTGCCCGGTGCCCCTAGTGGTGATGGCCTCCGTGGTGCGAGGAGCCGCCACCCCACTGTGCGTCGCCGGACCCCGAAACCTGCGTGACGTCGTTGGCACCGATCACCGTCGTCGTCGTGGCGCCGGCCACTGACGTGGTCGTGGATCCTTCTCCGCCGTGGTGACCGCGGTGACCGCGGTGGCCGTCACCAAAACCATTGCCACCTCTGCTGGAACACACGGTGGTGGTGGTCGTCGAAGACCCAGCGGTCGTCGTGGTGGAGGTTGGGGGCGTCCAGGACGACCCACAACCGCTGTGGCCACCGTGGCGTCTCCCGCCCCGCTTGGCGCACGGACTCGCGTTCGCCACGGACGTCGTGGTTGTCGTCACGACCGTCGTCGTGGTCGTCGAGACGCACACGCCGTCATCGGCGTCGCCGTCACCGTCTCCGGTCTTGGCGCACGGAACCGTGGTCGTGGTCGCACCCGACGTGGTTGTGGTGGTCGACGATCCCGCGATCGTCGTGGTGGTCGTGCACGCACCGTGATGGCGATGACCGTCACTGGCATTCCTCGGAGTGCAGGGGACGGTCGTGGTCGTCGTAGCCGACGACGTCGTCGTGGTGGTCGGTGCGACGGTCGTCGTGGTCGTGCCACCGATGGTCGTCGTCGTCGCGGACCCATCGCCGTGGTGGTGACGGCGCCGGCGATGTCCCCAACAGGAGTTGCCACGCCCGCCGTGTGCGTGCACGGTCGTCGTCGTGGTCGGCGCGACCGTCGTCGTCGTGGTCGCCACGGTCGTCGCCACCGTCGTCGTCGCGTCGTGCGCGCCACCGTGGGTCTTGCCGGCGGCCGCCGCGATGCCCATGGTCGTGGTCAGCAGAGCGACGGCGGCCCACACCGTTACCCGTCCTAGCTTGCGGTACATAGGAGGCTTCCCCTGGTCGTTGGACGGACACGAGTCTTCCACGCCGGCCACGACGTCCACACCGGTTCACCCACAACTCCGCGACACGCGACGCTCAACTGAAGTAGTCAATGGCAGCCAATGTGACGATGACGTGACGAACTAGGACAGCACGCGCTTGCGGAAATTCCTCAGCCCCACCGTCAGGAAGACCGCGCCGAAACCCGCTAGCGCGGGGTAGATCACGTACAGGTGCATGTGCGGCGCGTCGGTGAAGCTCGCGCGCATGCCCTCGTTCACGAAGATGAGCGGGTTGACCAGCACGATGGTCTGGAGCCAGTGGAACGCCCCCCACTTGACCGGCGCGAGGTGCGTCCACGGGTAGTAGGTACCGCCCAGGAACGTGATCGGCAGGATGACGAAGCCGAACATCAGGCTGATGTTGCGCGGCTCGAAGACCGTGCCCAGGGTGAGCCCCAGCCCGGCCATCGCGATGCACGCCATCGGCACCAGGGTGAGGATCTCGAGCCAGTGCAGGTCGAGCTGGGCGGTGACCCCGGCCGCGTGGACGATCGACGCGATGGGGAATACGATCGCCGCCGCGATGAGTCCCTGGGTCGCGCCCGAGAGCACCTTGGAGATCGCGACGAGCCAGATGGGGCACGGCGCCTGTACTCGGTCCTCGATCTCGCGGGTGAACCCGAACTCGGTCGCCATGTTAAGCGCGATGGACTGCACACCCTGGAACATGATCGAGATGCCCACGACGCCGGGCACCAGCACCGTCGCGAAGCTCGCCGCGCCCAGCGCGTGGCTGCCCCCGACGGCCTGGCCGATCTTGGGGAAGACGTAGAGGAAGACGAAGC
>JBARBD010000261.1:0-79124 GCA_049792675.1 Vulcanimicrobiaceae bacterium
CCGGCGTACTCGAACAGCCCGCGACGGCGCCCGCCGTCGGGCCGGCCGGGAGGCCGAGCGCGCTCCCGCCGTCGGTGCGTGAGCGCCTGCTCGCGACGCTTGCGCTTCGTCCGCGACCGGTCGTAAGGTTTCACCGCAACGCGAAAGTCGGGCTCTGGGTCTCCTCGTCGTTTTACAACTACATCTTCGGCCAGAGCGCGAACGGCAAAAAGACGCTGACCGCGATCGATGCGGCGTCGAACGCCTGCTACGCACCGACCGGCATCAAAGTCGATCACGCCGGAAATCTCTGGGTTGCCTGCTACGGCGGATACGCGCCGGGCGCCGTTCAGGAATATCCGCGCGGGTCGAAGACGCCGTCCGCCGTCTTTGAAGATGCCGGCTGCGCCGGATCCGGCTGTTCGTTCACCGGATATCCTCTCGATGAGGCCTTCGATCGGAACGGGAACGTCTTCGCGACCAACGCTTTCGTGCAGTACTGCAATCCCAGCTGCGAGGATACCGGCGACATCGCGTTCTGGAGTACGAGTGCGCCGAGCGCGCCGCCGGCGCTGATCTCCGACCCGAATCTACTCGACCCGTACTTCATGGACGTTGACAACGCTGGGAACCTCTACGTCGACGGGTACGGCTGCCTCGGCTCGGCCTGCGGGTATCTGCTCGACGAGATCAGCAATCCGACGACCGCACCGGCGATCGTCAACCTCATCGCGCCCCGCACGATCGGCTACGCCGGCGGGGTCTACGTGAGCAACGGTGGGACCGTGTTGAACCTGATCGACCAAGACGCGCGGACGATCTCGCAGTACGCGCTGCCGTGGGTAACGCACGAGCAGCCGTTCAACGTGCTCGGCCCGACGCCGGCGAACTACTTTGGTTTAGGTGACCCGGTCTCGGGTGGTTTCAATCAGAACGATACGTCGCAGGCCGACGCCGACTCGGACGGCTGGATCGATATCGGGAAGGTCTCCTCCAATCGCTTCACCGCCGTCACCAACATCAACCTCAACGGAGACGACGAGGGCGCCGCGTACGTGCCTTCCGACAAGTAGGGCGCCCCACCGTATCTTTTACATGCCGCCCGGCATCATGTTGCAGTCGATCATCTTGTTGAGCAGCGGTCCGGCAACGATGTTGACGAAATCCGAGCGCGCCTGCGTGTTCCCTTTGAGCTTCGCCGACATCGGGCTCGGGCTCGCGCCCGATTTGCTCTGCTTCATCTGCTCCATCGTCGACGCGAACTGAGTGCACGATTCGCCGCCGATCTGGGTGACGAAGCTATGCGCGGCATTCACCGCCATTTTATCGACGAGTTGCTGGCGCATCTGCGCATGCCCTGGAATCGCCACAAAAGCGAGAGCCACGCTTGCGATCGCCGCGACGCTAAGTTTGCGCAAGCCGATTGATGAAATAGTCAATGGAAGAGACCTCCTTTGTAGGCGGCCTTTTCTGAAAATTCACAAGCACCCCTGGTACTTTGCGGCCGCGCCGGCGGCGGGCCGCATAGGAACGAGAGGCAGGCGGCTCGTACCAGCACGGTGCGAGCACGCAAGCCGTCGTAGCTCAGTGGTAGAGCACGTCATTGGTAATGACGAGGCCATGGGTTCAATCCCCATCGACGGCTCCACCTCCAGCCTCATGTTCGCCCACGTAAGCGATCCGGCAGCCAACGCCCGCTCCTTTGCGGCCGCGCTAGGACCGCTTCGGGGCTTAGCGGTAACCCGGCCGCGAAGCGAAGCAGTCGCGGCAATACACCGGCTTATCGCCGCGCGGTTCGAACGGAACTTCCGCTACGCCGCCGCACTGGCTGCAGGTGGCCTTGAACATCTCGCGTTGACCGTAGCCGCCGCTCCTCGGTCCGCTGCGGCCGCCGCCGGCCGCTTTACGCGCCGCGCGGCAATCGCCGCATCGGCTGGGTTTGTTGGTGAATCCTTTGCTTGCAAAGAACTCTTGTTCGTTCGCAGTGAACTGAAATGCGCGTCCGCAGTCGACGCAGCTAAGGGTTTCGTCGGTATACATTGGAGCCTCCTCGCTCTCTATCTCCGGCCGTTAGGACGACCGGCGTTCTTCTCCGGCGCGATAGCGGTGGACGATGCGTCCTTTCGTCAAATCGTATGGCGAAAGTTCGACGTCCACATTGTCGCCGGGAAGAATTTTGATGTGATGCCGGCGCAGACGGCCGGCGATATGGGCTAATATGGTGTGGCCGTTATTCAGCTCGACGGAAAAAGTCGTGCTGGGAAAGACCTGACGGATACTGCCAAAGACCTCCAAGGGCGCCTCCTTGGCGTCCTTCACGGTGTTGGCTTTCGATACGCGCGGGTTGACCTTGCGATTTCGGTTGCGCCGTGGAATAGCTAACCTCCCTCCTTCGGTTTAGCGGCGCCGGCGCCGCTGGAACGACCGGCGACCCACTTGCGGCTCGATCGTTAACGCTCGGGCGGATGCCGGTTCCATGAAGTCGTGCTGGCTGCGCTTTAGAGACGTGCCGAGCGCGCCTTCGATACGTGCGAACGAGCCCGCTTCGTCTCGCGAAACAAACGTTATCGCATCGCCGCTTTTTTGAGCGCGCGCCGTGCGTCCGATTCGATGTATGTAGTCGGTGGGCTCGGCGGGGACGTCGTAGTTTATGACGTGTCCGAGATCGCTTATGTCGATGCCTCGCGCGGCGACGTCGGTGGCGACTAAGACCCGGTGGCGTCCCTTTTTAAACGCCTCAAGCGCGCGCGAGCGCTGCGCCTGCGAACGATCGCCGTGAATGCGCTCCACGTCGACGCTATGTCGCATCAAAGCGCCGGCGACGCGTTCCGCCCGCGACTTGGTTCGCGTAAACACGAGTGCGTTGAAGACCCGGCCGTCCTTGAGCAGGTCCACGAGCAGATCCGTTTTCTTGTGCGGTTCTACTTCGTACACCCACTGGGTTACGGTGGCTACCGGGGTCGTAGACGGAGCTAGATTGATGCGCACGGGCTCGCGGAGAAACTCGCGTGCAAGGCGAACCACCGCGGTGCCTAGCGTTGCCGAGAAACAGAGCGTTTGGCGGTTGGCCGGGAGTTTGGCGATGATACGCTTTACGTCCGGTAAAAACCCCATGTCGAGCATGCGGTCCGCTTCGTCGAGTACGAAAATCTCAATGTTGTCGAGAAGAGCTTCGCCCTGCTGCATCAAGTCGAGGAGCCGTCCAGGCGTTGCGACGACGATGTCGGTACCGCGGCGCATGGCTTTGATTTGCGGTGCCATGGCCACGCCTCCGTAGATCGGCGTGATGCGCAGCTTTGCGTATTTTGCCAACTGCCCGAGATGCTGCGCGATTTGCTGCGCCAGCTCGCGAGTCGGCGTCAAGATCAGCGCGGCACTGCGGTCGGCGCGCCGCCCGAGCAGTTTTTGGATTATCGGAATGCCGAAAGCCGCCGATTTGCCGCTGCCGGTTGGAGCGCTCGCAAAGACGTCGTGGCCGGCCAGAGCGACGGGGATCGCCGAGCGCTGGATGGGCGTGGGCTCGCTATAGTGAAGGTCTCCGATGCCGCGCAGTATGGCAGCATCCAGGAGCATTTCGGAAAAAGTGGAGATATTGAAGCCTATCTTTTCGGTGGGCGCTACTTATCGACCACTCGAAAGATCGCGCTTGAGGACGGGAAGGAGTGTCTCACAGATTCCTCCCCAATGCAAGCTCTATACCCCGCAGACGTAAAAAGGTTGCGCTCGGGAACCCCATCAAGTGTCCGCCTCATAAATCCCCGTCGAAGCCCGTGGTCAGGGCAGGCTCGGGAAGATATTGCAATCGATCATCTTGTTGACCAGCGGGCCGGCCACGATGTTGACGAACTCGGCGCGTGCCTGCGGGTTGCTCCGAACGGTATTGAGCGCGGCGTTCGTTGCGGCATTGGTAGCGTGGCCGAGAAGTCTGCCGGCAAGATTCGACGACGCCGCCGGAGCTGGGCTCGCGCCCGTGCCGCTCGGCACTACGCGCGCGACGATCGAGGCGAAGCTGCCGCAGCTGAGGGTCTTGATCGTCGCGACCATCGTGTTGGCCGCGGCCGCCGTCGCGCCGTTGCTCGTTTGCGCGGGCTCGCGCTGCGCGCAACCCCAGGGCGAAGCCGAAAGAAGAGCGAGGCCGACGGCTACGGCAATCCCGGTTTTGCGCATCGCGGTCGTGAGCAGGGCCATGTGGGCATCCTCCGTGCGATGCGCTTTCGGTGCGACCGGTCGCCGCTCATCTGCTTGGTGAACGAAGCGAGGAGGCAGCTTTTGTGCCGATTCTAACGCCCGCGCCGCAACGGCCGGGTATAATCTTACCGATGCTCTTCCGAGACACGCCCAACATCAAGTGCGTCGTCGCCGCCTGTGCCGCGGCCCTCTGGCTAGCTCTGCCCGTCGCGGCAGCCGCGCAGGCGCCGCCCAGTTACGGAACGATGCCGAGCTACGGAACGCCGAGCAACACGCCCGGTTACGCGTACCACGAGCATATCCAAGGAACGCTGGTCGGCTTCGACGGTCAGTTCATCGTCTACATGCGCGACGATCGCGGATACGACGACCACGTCACGCTCCATCAAGGGACGATCATCAATCCGACCGGCATCCGGCTGGTCGAGGGGATGCGCGTCACCATCTACGGACAAGCCAACGGCCCAACGTTCGAAGCCTACCGGGTGGACGTCTCTCCCCCGCGCTTCTACGGCTATCCGCCGGGTTACGGGCCCGGCTACGGGGCTCCGTACGGCGGCTGGAATCCCGGCTTCTACGGAAGCGTGCCGTGGGGTTGGAACGTCGGTTGGGGCGTCGCCTTGGGTTGGGGCGGCTGTTGTTGGGGTCGCCCGGGATGGGGCTGGGGTCGCCCGGGATGGGGCTGGGGCCGCCCGGGATGGGGCTGGGGCCCGCGTTGGGGCTGGCGCGGCCGTTGGTAATCCTCGCTCGCTAAGCTCGCTACCAGAGTGACCCCTCGGCCGCCAAGATGTAGAGAATCGGCCCGAGACCCCAAATGATGCTCACCACGAACCAGACGACCTTCTTGAAGGTCGTCATGTCGCCGCGCGCGGCGAGATTGATCCACATGAGGATCATCGCGATCGGATGCAAGAGAATCGAGAGCACGATTTCGAAGAAGAGCTTCATGTTAGGAAGCCTACCATGAAACACGATGTGACGCCCGAAATCGAAAAAACCGAAGCGCAGTGGAAGGCCGAGCTCGAGCCGGAGCGTTACCACATCCTCCGTGAGGCCGGCACCGAGGCTCCGTTTACGGGCTCGTTGCTTACCATGCGCGACGACGGCACCTATCTCTGCGGTGCGTGCGGGCAGCCGCTCTTTGCATCCGACGCCAAGTACGACTCGCACTGCGGATGGCCGAGCTTCACCAATCCAGAGCAACAGGAGAACGTTCGTCTGCTCGACGACCACAGCCATGGCATGCGCCGCATCGAAGTGCGCTGCAAGCGTTGCGATTCGCACCTCGGCCACGTCTTCGACGACGGCCCAGGCCCGGCGGGCACGCGCTACTGCATCAACTCGCGCTCGCTCGACTTTCAACCCTCGAAGACCGCCGCGTCGTGACGGTCAAAGCGCAGTTTCCGCGCGAACAAACCGGCGACGGCAGCTTCAAACGCCAAGATGACGCATTTCGCGAACGGGTGACTGCCGACGGCAGCTCGGGCTACCCCGCCGAAGCGGGGCGCTACCACCTCTACGTCTCGCTCGCCTGTCCGTGGGCGTGCCGTACGGTGATCGCGCGCAAACTCAAAGGTTTGGAATCCGCAATCGGCATGACGATCGTCGATCCGATTCGCGACGAGCGCGGCTGGCGCTTCATGCCGGACGAACCCGACCCGCTCAACGGCTGGGCCTTCTTGAGCGAAGCCTATTACGCAACCGATCCCGCCTACGACGCGCGCGTCACCGTGCCCGCCCTATGGGATACGCGCAGCCGGCGCATCGTCAGCAACAGCGACGACGATATCATGCGGATGTTCGAGAGCGAGTTCGACGCATTCGCCGCGCGTCCGGAGCTCGATCTCTACCCGAGCGACCTGCGGCCGCAGATCGACGAGCTCAACGACCGGATCTACCGGACCTTCAACAACGGCGTTTATCTCGCCGGCTTCGCCACGGCCCAGGCGCCGTACGAGCGGGCCGCTTACCGCGTCTTCGAGACGCTCGACGAGATGGAAGAGCGCTTGACGAATCGGCGCTATCTCTTCGGAGGGCGGCCGCTCGAGAGCGACTGGCGATTCTTCGTCACGCTCGTTCGCTTCGATCCGGTCTACTACGGGCATTTCAAGTGCAACCTTCGCCGGATCGTCGACTACCCGAATCTCTACGGCTATCTGCGCGACCTCTACCAGATCGAGGGCATCGCCGAGACCGTCAACTTCGATCACATCAAGCGCCACTATTACATCACGCAAGACGAGATCAACCCGACCCGGGTCGTGCCGATCGGCCCCCTCCAAGACCTCGACGCTCCCCACGACCGCCAACGTCTCTCCTAGCCCCAGCGGGCGTCTTGACAATCGAACATATGTTCGATTAGGATGAATCTCCCATGGCGCTGGCGGCATCGCAAGTAGAGGATCGCCGGAGGACCTTTGAGGCCCTCAAAGCCGGCTTGAGCGCTAAAGAAAACCTCCTCCGCCTGCCCGTCGAGCCGACGATCGCAACCGCGATTCCGGAGCTCGACCGCCTCCTCAACGGCGGCTTCCCGGCGGGCGCGGTCGCGACCCTCGAAGGGGAGACCGGGCGCTGGAGCCTCGCTGCGGGCCTGCTCGCTCGCATGACGCGCCACAGCCTGGTCGCGATACTCGACGACGGCACCCTCTACCCGCCCGACTTGGCAAAAGCGGGTGCGCGCCTCGATCGCGTGATGATCATTCGTGCCCACAAGGCGCTCGAAGCCGCTCGCGCGGTCGACATTCTCTTGCGCTCGCGCATCTGCCGGCTGGTCCTCATGCCCGCGCTCGCGCTGCGCGATTCGATTTGGGCGCGATTGGCGCAGCTCGCGCATCGCAGCGGCGTGCTCTTGATCGTGGTTGCGGCGCGCGCCGGTGCCGCACTCGGCGCCGTAGCGGGGCTGCGGCTACACTGCGCGTTGGAGCGGATCGTCGTGCACGGCAAGCGCGGGCTCTGGGGCACGATTGCCGGCTTCGAGCTGCGCGTCGACGTTCGCAAGCACCGGCAGATGGCCCCCGGAGGCAAGACGCGCGTGCGGGTACGGCGCGAGCATACGCCCGATGCTGCTCTGCGTTAGCGTTCCCGGCGATTTCTCTATCGTACCGGACGCGCGGGCGTTCTGGGAAGAGATGCTCGATGCGCTCGATGCCGTCTCGCCGCTGGTCGACGACGCGCGGCCGGGTTTGGCCTATCTCGACATGCACGGCATCGTCGGCGATCCGCGCGCGTGGATGGCGCAGACGCGCGCGGCGCTGGCACACTTCGAGCTCGCGCTGCGGCTCGGCGCGGGAGCGAGCAAAATTGCCGCGCGTGCCGCAGCCTACGTTACCGACGGCAGCATCTGCGAGCCGGGCGCGGAACGCGAGCTCCTCGCGCCGCTGCCGCTCTCGTTGCTCGGCATCGAGCTCGCGACGATCGAACGCCTTCGGCTGCTCGGCATCGAGCGTCTTGGAGAGTTGGCTCGATTGCCGCACGGGCCGTTCGTGCGGCGTTTCGGCGTCGCGGCGGCGTCCTGGCACGAGCTCTCGCGCGGCATCGATCGCGCACCCTTCGTTCCGCGCGGCCACGCGGTTGCGATCGAAGCCTCGATCTTCGGCGAAGGGCGCGCCGCCGACGAAGCGGCGGTATTTTTCGCCGTGCGCACGCTGTTGGCGCGCATCTGCGCCGACCTCGAAGGCTGCGGGCGGCGAGCCGGCGCGTTGCGTCTAGCGATCGAACTGGAAGACGCTGAGGCGTGCGAGTTCGAGGTGCCGCTCGCGATGCCGACGGCGCACGAGCGCACGATGTTCGAGTTGATCCGCGCGAAGCTCGAGGGCGCGACCTTTCCGTCCGCGATCGTCGGCGTGCGGGTGCAGGCGCTGCAGCTCGAGGAGGGAGGAGAAGCGCAAGCGCTCTTCTGTGCCGACGACTTCGATCCGCAGCGCGTCGCAGTCACGATCGCGCGCCTTGAAGCGGTGCTCGGTGAAAGTATCGCGCGAGCTCAGACGCGCGAAGCGCACCTGCTCGAAGAGCGTTTCGTCTACGAGCCGTTCGCGGCGCCGGATCGGGCGATGTTCGCGCAGGCGCAAGAGCAAAGCGAGCTCGTTCCACAGCTGCGCCTGCTCGAAGTGCGCGAGGTGCCGGTGCAGCTGCGCGGCGGAGAGCCGGCGGTCGTCGACCGGCAAGCGGTTTTGCAATGCGTCGGTCCGTGGCGCATCGCCGAACGCTGCTACGTCCCGGCGCCGGTGACGCGTGACGAGTACGACGTCGTGCTGGAAGACGGAACCTTCGCCCGCATCTACCGGCAGGGGACGCATTGGTATCTCCGCGGCGTGTACGAGTAAGATGTATGCCGAGCTCCACGCTTGGTCCAACTTCAGTTTTCTGCAGGGAGGCTCGCATCCGGAAGAACTCGTAGACTGCGCGGCCGAGCTGGGCTTGACGGCGATCGCGCTGACCGATCGCGACGGCCTTTACGGTGCGGTGCGCTTCGCCACGCACGCGCGCCAGCGAAGGGTCGAGGCGATCGTAGGCAGCGAGCTGACCTTCGAAGACGGCTCGCGTATCGTGCTCTTGGTCGAGAACGAGCGCGGCTACGCGCATCTCTGCGAGCTGATCTCGAGCGCGCAGATGCGCGGGCGCAAGGGCGACGCGCGCCTGCGGGTGGACGATCTGCAGGATCGCTGCGACGGGCTGATCGCCCTCTCCGGCGGCCCTTTTGGCCGCGTCGAGCGCGCGCTGGCGCAAGATCGCCGCGACGAGGCGGCGGAGGAAGCGCGGCGGCTCGCGGCGCTCTTCGAGGCGCGCTTCTATCTCGAACTGCAGCAGCACCTCACGCCCGAAGAGACGCAGCGCAACTTGCAGCTCGTGCGGCTCGCGCGCGAGTGCGGCGTGCCGTGCGTTGCGACCAATGCGGTCGTTTATGCCGCGAAAGACGACGCTCTGCTCGCCGACGTGCTCGCCTGCGTGCGAGAGGGGACGACGCTTGCGCGCGCGCGCGCCGCCAATTGCTTGCGTCCCAATGCGGAATACCACCTCAAAGCGCCGGCTGCAATGCACCGGCTCTTCGCCGAGCATCCCGAGGCGCTCGATGCCGGCATCGCGATCGCGCGGCGCTGCCGTTTTCGGCTGGAACGGCTGGCCGGGCAGTTTCCGCTCTTTCCGGTGCCCGGCAGCGGCTCGCCGCAGAGCTATCTCCGCAAGCTCGTCTACGAAGGCGCTGCGCGGCGCTACCCGGTGCCGATCGAAACGCGCGTCGAACGGCAGCTCGAATACGAGCTGGGCATCATCGCGAAGATGGATTTGGCCGGCTATTTTTTGATCGTCTGGGATATCGTTCGGGAGGCCGCCGAGATCGGCGTCCTCTGCCAGGGACGTGGCTCGGCCGCAAACTCTGCGGTCTGTTACGCGCTCGGCATCACCGCCGTCGATCCGATCGACATGAACCTGCTCTTCGAGCGTTTCATGTCGGAGGAGCGGCGCGAAATCCCCGACATCGACATCGACTTCGCCCATCAAGACCGCGAACGGGTGATTCAGTACGTCTACGAACGCTACGGCCGCGCGAATGCGGCGATGGTGGCCGAGGTCATCACCTATCGAACGCGATCGGCGATACGCGATATCGGTAAGGTGCTGGGGTTGACCCTCGAGCAAGTCGATGCGATCGCACGCGAGTTCGACGCGCGCGAGACGCTTCCGGATACGGGGCCGAAGCTGCTCTACGAGCTCTGCCGGCGGATCGCGAACTTTCCGCGCCACTTGGGGATCCACTCGGGCGGCATGCTGATTACGCGGGATCCGCTCGTGCGCGTCGCGCCGGTCGAGTGGGCGACGATGCGCGATCGCACCGTGGTTCAGTGGGACAAAGACGATCTGCAGGATCTTGGTTTGATCAAGATCGATCTGCTCGGCTTGGGAATGCTCTCGCTCTTGCGAGAGGCCTTCACGCTCTACCGGCGTAGCGCCGGCCGCGGCGATCGCTGGCTGCCGGCAGCGGTGCCGGGCGATCTCGCGTTGCACGCGATCCCGGCCGACGACGAACAGACCTACGCGATGATGCGGCGCGCCGACACGGTCGGCGTCTTTCAGATCGAGTCCCGGGCGCAGCAATCGATGCTGCCGCGATTGAAGCCGGCGTGTTTTTACGACATCGTGATGCAGGTCGCGATCATTCGCCCGGGTCCGATCCAAGGCGAAATGGTACATCCCTTTCTGCGCCGGCGCGCGGGTGTCGAAAAGGTGAGCTACCCGCATCCGAAGCTGAAGCCGGTCTTAGAGCGAACGCTCGGCGTACCGCTCTTTCAAGAGCAAGGGATGCGGCTGGCGATCGAGGCGGCCGGCTTCTCGGCGGGCGAAGCCGACCAGCTGCGCCGCGCGATGGGGCACAAGCGCTCGCACGAGCGCATGCACGCGATCCGCGCGCGACTGATCGACGGCATGATCGCCAACGGTATCGACCCGGCCGCTGCCGAGCAACTCTTTCACATGCTCGAAGGCTTTGCCGACTATGGCTTCCCCGAGTCGCACGCCGCCAGCTTCGCGCTCTTGGCCTACGCCTCGGCCTATCTCAAGTGCCACCTGCCGGCGGTCTTTGCTGCAGCGATCCTCAACGTGCAGCCGATGGGATTCTACTCGACCGAAGTGCTGGTCAACGACGCGCGCCGCCACGACGTGACGGTACGGCCGATCGAGGTCAACGCCAGCGAGTATTGGTCGCAGGTCGAGTGCGACGGCGCGCTACGCCTGGGCTTCCACCTCGTGCGCGGTCTCGGCGAGGTCCAGCGCAAGCGGCTCGAGGCGGCGATCGCGCAAGGGCCGTTCGAGGGCGTGCTGGCGTTCGCGCAGCGCACGCTGCTCGAGCGGGAGACCCTTGAGAACCTCGCGATCGCCGGCGCGTTCGCGCCGTGGTACGCATCGCGCCGCAAGGCGATGTGGGCGTTGCGCGGGATCGACGAACGTGAAGCGCGCGGCGAGCTCGGAGCGTTGATGGACGTCGACGAACCGGCGGTCGTCTTTGCGGAGCCGGCGCCGAAACGGCTCGCGGCCTTCGATCTTTGGGCGACCGGCGTGACGCCGGCCGGTCACGTAATGGAACACTTTCGCGAGCTGCTCGCGGCGCAGCGCGTCGTTCCGGCCGCGCAGCTCGCCTCGCTGCCTCGCAATGGCGCATGCCGCGTCGGCGGCCTCGTCATCACGCGCCAGCGTCCCGGCACGGCTAAGGGCTTCGTCTTTCTCACGCTCGAAGACGAGACTGGTTTGGTCAACGTCATCGTACGTCCGGACGTCTATGAGAAGTATCGCCGTCCGATTCGCACCTCGTCGACGCTCGTTGTCGAGGGGACGCTTCAGAAGGAGAGCGGCTGCATCGACGTGCTCGCGAAAAAAATCTGGAGCTTCGACGACGAGGGCATCACCCGAACCCTCGCCGTCCATAGCTTCCAGTAGCCTCGGCTAGAAGACCGCGTTCGGCGAATCGCTGACGCCCGCCGCCCCCGTGATGCCGTTGCCGCTGCCGAGGGTGGTCACGAGCGAGCCCGACGGATACTTGTAAACCGTCACGGTCCCCGCGGCGGCGTTTGCATTAAACAGCAAGGCCTCTTTCTTGTTAAGCGAACAGTGGAACGGACCGCTAAGCCCGCTCACGAGGACCGTTGCCGAGCCGTAAGGCGGCGCGATCACGTCGATAGTACCCTCTTGATCGTCGGCGATCAGGTTGCCGTGTTTGTCCAGAACCAAGCCGCCGGGCGAACCGACGAAGGCGCCCAGCGCCGTCGGGGTGCTCGAGCCGCCCTTGAACTCCTCGAAGTTGCCGCCGTTCTGGCCGAAGTACGAAACGAAGAGGTTGCCCTGCTTATCGACCGCGATGCCTTCCGGACCGCTGTCGACACTGAACTTCTTCGAGACGGTGTTGCTGCATTGCGGGAATTCGTCTACGTAACCCGGCGTCTGGAGATCGTTGAAGTCGGCGACGTAGACGTTGCCGGCGCTGTCGGTCGTAACGTTGATCGGGTCGACCAGGCCTGAAGAGTACGTGCACGTCGGCGAACCCGCGCCCGCCTTGTATTCCAATACGTTCGGCCCGGTGGCATTGGCGACGTAGAGGTTGCCCTTGCTGTCGGTCCAGAGGCCGTCGGCGTCGCTCAAACCTTGGGTGATCGTTCCAACTTCCTGGTACGTCTTGTTCTTGAGGGCGATGACTTCGCCACCGAAGTCGGAGACGAAGAGATCCTTCTCGACCTTCGCCTTCGCGGGCTTCGCGAGCTGCGAGAGCACGCGCGCCGGACCGCCGTAGCGCGTGTCGACGCCGGACGGAAGCACGATCCCGCCAAGCGCGCGGAGGTTCGATTGGGCGGTGCCCGCCGAAGGCAGTGTTGACGTCGCATTCTTCGCTCCGCCGGTGCATCCGGCGAGCAAGGCGAGCGTCCCCGCAGCGAGCGCGGCCGCTGAGATGATACGCACGATAAGTAAGTCCTCCAATAGCTGAGGGAGAGTAAGACGGCGCAGACGGATAACCCATGAGGCCATGGGCTCTGTTCGAACGCCTGGCAAACCGGCCCTGGCGGCGTCGCGCGTCTCTTGAGAGGTGGATTTCGAGATGCATAAGGTCAACACCAACACGATCCCGCCGATGAAATGGTCCTCCCCGAAGGGCACGTTTGCCGGCGAGGGGATCGAAGTCTCCGAAGCGCTCGGGCGCCAACCGAAATCGACCGATCTACGCGAGCGTCATCCGTTCGACGTCGAGATCTTGCGCGTTGCGCCGGCGAAGGTGCCGTATCCGTACCATTCCCACAGCGCGCTGTGGGAGTTCTACCACGTCATCTCGGGGCGCGGCGCGATGCGCGACGAGGAAGGAACGACGGCGATCGAGCCCGGCGACGCGTTTATCTACGAGCCGGGGCAAGCCCATCAGCTGATAAACGACGGCGCCGAAGACCTCGTCCTCTACGTCGTCGCCGATAACCCGATCGGCGAGTCGTGCCACTATCCGGACAGCGGAAAATGGGCCGTTGCCTCGCCGCACCGCCGATTGGTGCGCTCGGAGCCGCTCGACTATTTCGACGGCGAGGAGTGAGCCCGCGCAAGCACGGCGGCCCGCGCTCCTGTTACAAAGCAAACGGCGCGCCGAAGGCAGCGTTCTCGACGAAGAAGGAAGCCGAGCGAGCGATTCCGCGCACGAGCTCGGGATTGAAACCGTATCGCTGCGAGCAGCACGGCTGGCATCTCGGCCACTGACGCCAAGCAAAAAAGTTGATGCACGTCACCATCGCACCGGATAGCCTGGGATTTTTGTCGCTTACCGTCGTACGCTCAGCCAACTCACCCTGCTACAACTAGGAGAACGCTCAATGCATCCAACCCCCACCGCGGGCCGAGCTTTGGCCGTTGCGGCCGTGGCGCTCTTTCTTGCAGCCTGTAGCGGTAACAACGGCTCGTCGGGGCTACCGCCCGGGGACCCGACGGCCGCCGCGCCGTTGGTGCAACTCGTTCATCGCGCTGCCGATAGCGGCAAAATCAAACACGTTATCATCATCGTTCAAGAGAATCGCAGTTTCAACAATCTTTTCATGGGGTTCCCCGGCGCCACGACGCAAACGTACGGCTACGACTCGTCGGGCAACCAGGTACAGCTGCAGCCGGTCGGTCTCGAAACGACCTGGGATATCGACCACAGTTCGAACTCGTTCTTCGCCGCCTGCAACGGCACCGGGAGCTTCCCGGGCACCGATTGCCAAATGAACGGATTTAACAACGAATACGTCGGCTGCGGCCACGGCGGCCAGCCGCATTGCCCGAACTCGGACCCTCCGTACAGCTACGTGCCGCAGACCGAGACCAAGCCCTACTTCGAGATGGGCAAGAAGTACGTTCTTGCCGATCAGATGTTCGCCTCGAACTTCGATGCGAGCAGCTTCATCTCGCACCAGTACATCATCGGGGCACAAGCCAGCTCCTCGGTCAACTACCCGGACGGCGAGTGGGGCTGCGACGGCGGACCCAGCGATAAGATCTCGCTGGTAAATCAGCAGCGCCAGATCGGGGGTGCGCAACAGGTCTGCTTCGATAATACGACGCTGGGCGACGAACTCGACAACGCCGGCGTCTCGTGGGGCTTCTACACGGCCTCGCTCAACGGCGACGGCAATCTATGGAGCGCCTATCAGGCGATCAACCATATCCGTTACGGTCCGGACTGGAGCAAAGACATCATCACGCCGCAGACGCAGTTCTTCAACGACGTGTCCAACGGCCAGCTCCGCAGCGTGAGCTGGATCACGCCGACCTGTGAGAACTCCGATCACGCCGGCTGCGGCTCGAACAAGGGGCCGTCGTGGGTGACGTCGCTCGTCAACGCGGTTGGCGAATCGCAGTACTGGAAATCGACGGTCATCTTCGTCTTTTGGGACGACTACGGCGGCTGGTACGACCCCGTCGCACCGGCGCTCGTCGACTATGACGGGCTCGGCATGCGCATTCCGATGCTCGTCATCTCGGCATATTCGAAGAAGGGCTACGTCTCGCACGTCCCCTACGAGCACGGGAGCATGCTGCGCTTCATCGAGGACCAGTGGGGGCTGCCGCGGCTTGCGCAGAGCGACGCCCGCGCGAACTCACCCGACCCCGATTGCTTCGATTTCTCGAAGAAGCCGCGGAAGTACGTTCCGATCAAAGCGCCGCTCGGCATTGACTACTTCATGCATCAGCCTATCGATCACCGACCGCCCGATACGCAATAATCGAAGGAGATACCGTGCGCGCTTTCCCGGCTTCGGCGTTTGCCGCAGCAGTTACCATGTGCGCTCTCTGTGCGTGTGGTGGCACTGGCGGCCCCTCGATGGGGCCGCCGGTCGCCGATCCGCAGAGGGCCGCCCCTTTCGTACAAGACATCCATCCCGCTATCTCTAGCGGCAAAATCAAGCACATCGTCATTATCGTTCAAGAGAATCGCAGCTTCGATAACCTCTTCATGGGCTTTCCCGGCGCCGACGCGCCAAAGTTCGGATTCGATACGACGGGGAAGAAGATCGATCTTCAGCCGGTCGGCTTGGAGACGACCTGGGATCTCGACCACAGCTCGAGCTCTTTCTTCGAAGCCTGCAACGGAACCGGAAGCTTTCCCGGCACGGATTGTCAGATGAACGGTTTCGATAAGGAGTACTGGGGCTGCGGCCACGGCGGCCAATCGCCCTGCCCGAACCCGGACCCGCCGTACAGCTACGTGCCGCGATCCGAGACCCAGCCGTACTTCACGATGGGCAAAGAGTATGTCTTGGCCGATAAGATGTTCGCATCGAACTTCGATGCGAGCAGCTTCATTTCGCATCAATACATCATCGCGGGCCAAGCCAGCTCGGCGGTCAACTATCCCGCCGGGCTATGGGGCTGCGACGGCGGTCCCAACGACATGATCGACACCGTCACGCAGCAACGCCAGATTCCCGGCGGTCAGATTCGTACGTGCTTCGAAAACGAGACGCTCGGCGACGAGCTCGACAAGGCGCATCTCTCGTGGGGGTACTACACCTCTTCGCTCAATAGGGACGGCGCGCTGTGGAGCGCCTACCAAGTGATCAAGCACATCCGCTACGGCTCGGATTGGAAGAAAGATATCATCAACCCGCAGACCAAGTTCTTCGGAGACATCAAGCACGGAAGGCTGCGAACGGTCAGCTGGATCACCCCGACCTGCGCCAACTCCGACCACGCCGGGTGCGGTTCGAACCACGGGCCGTCCTGGGTCACTTCGCTCGTCAACGCGGTCGGCCGCTCGAAGTACTGGCCGTCAACCGTGGTCTTCGTCTTCTGGGACGATTACGGCGGCTGGTACGACGACGACGCGCCGTCGCTGGTCGATTATGACGGGCTCGGCATGCGCATTCCGCTGCTCGTGATCTCTGCGTACTCCAAGCGCGGGTACGTTTCACACGTGAACTACGAGCACGGCAGTTTGCTGCGCTTCGTCGAAGATCAGTTCGGGCTCGGCCGTCTCTCGCAAAGCGACGCTCGGGCCAACTCGCCGGATCCCGATTGCTTCGACTTCTCGAAGGCGCCGCGGAAATTCGTTCCGATCGGATCGCCGCTCGACCAAAACTACTTCATGCACGAACCCATGGATTACCGCGTACCCGATAGCGAATAAAGGAGAACGCTCATGCGTTGCATCTTGCACGCCTGTCGAGCGCTACCCATCGCAGCTGCGGCGCTGGTCCTCTCGGCTTGCGCCGGCTCCACGTTAGGGGCGCCCGGTACGGGCCCGTATGCGCCCGACGCGCCAATTCCTCCGGTTCATCGCAATACCTCGAGCAACAAGATAAAGCACGTCGTTATCATCGTTCAGGAAAACAGAAGCTTCGATAACTTGTTCTACGGCGCGCCGGGCGCCGACACCCGGACCTACGGCTACGACTCCAACGGCGACAAGATCGCGCTCAAGCCGGTCGGGCTGGAGACGATCTGGGATCTCGATCATAGTTCGAACTCATTCTTCGAGGCCTGCAACGGAACCGGGAGTTTTCCCGGTACCGACTGCCAGATGAACGGCTTCAACTGGGAGTGGGTCGGTTGCGGCCAGTCGGGCTACCCGCCCTGCCCGAACAAGAACCCGCAGTATAGCTACGTGCCGCACTCCGAGACCAAGCCGTACTTCGAGATGGCGAAGCAGTACGTGCTCGCCGATAGGATGTTCGCCTCGAACTTCGATGCGAGCAGTTTCATCTCGCACCAATACATCATCGCCGGGCAGGCCAGCTCGGCCGTCAACTATCCGTACTACCAATGGGGGTGCGACGGCGGATCGCAGGACATGATCGCGACCGTCACGCAGGAGCGGTACATTCCCGGCGGCTACGAGCAAGTCTGCTTCGATAATACGACGCTCGGCGACGAACTCGACCAGGCCGGCCTCTCGTGGGGCTTCTACACCGCGACGCTCTACGGCGACGGGAACATCTGGAGCGCCTACCAGGCGATCCGGCACATCTACTACGGTAAGGACTGGAAAAAAGACATCATCACGCCGCAGACGCAGTTCTTCAGCGACGTCAAGCATGGCAAGCTGCGGGTCGTCAGCTGGATCACCCCGACCTGCGAAAACTCCGACCACGCCGGCTGCGGATCGAATACCGGGCCGTCGTGGGTCACCGCGCTGGTAAACGCAATCGGTAAGTCGAAGTATTGGGATACGACCGCAGTCTTCGTCTTGTGGGACGACTATGGTGGCTGGTACGATCACGTGGGCCCGGCGATGGTCGACTACGACGGGCTCGGCATGAGGATACCGATGCTGATCATCTCACCCTACGCCAAGGAAGGTTACGTTTCGCACGTGCACTACGAGCACGGGAGCATCTTGCGCTTCGTTGAGGACGAGTTCGGCCTGCCGCGCCTCTCGCAGAGCGACACGCGCGCCAACTCGCCCGCCGACGATGCCTTCGACTTCTCGCAGCCGCCGCGGAAGTTCGTGACGATCCACGCACCGCACGGCCAGCAGTACTTCTTGGATCAGCCGCCCGACCGGCGGATGCCGGACACGCAATAACCGCCGTGCGCCTTATTGGGATTGCCGGCGCGAACGCCGCTGTAGCGTTGCTCTTTACGGCCTGCAGCGGCGGCACCGGGCCGGCCCCCGGGGCGCATGCGCTCGACGCGGCAATCCCCCAAGTTCACCGCGGTACGTCGAGCAGTAACATCCAACACGTCGTCATTATCGTTCAAGAGAATAGAAGCTTCGATAACCTGTTCTACGGCGCGCCGGGCGCCGACACGAGAAACTACGGCTACGACTCCGACGGCAACAAGGTCGCGCTCGAGCCGGTTGGGCTCGAGGCGCTCTGGGACGTCGATCATAGCTCGAAGACGTTTTTCAAGGCCTGCAACGGAACCGGGAGCTTCCCCGGCACCGACTGTCGGATGAATGGCTTTGACCGCGAATGGGTCGGGTGCGGCCAACTGGGGCAGCCACACTGTCCGAACAAGGACCCGCAGTACAGTTACGTGCCGCACGCGGAGACCAAGCCGTATTTCGAGATCGCGAAGCAGTACGTGCTCGCCGACAAGATGTTCGCTTCGGACTTCGATGCGAGCAGCTTCGTCTCGCACCAATACATCATCGCCGGCCAAGCCAGTTCCGCCGTCGACTATCCGCAGGGGATTTGGGGGTGTGACGGCGGATCGCAGGACGTGATTGCCACCGTCACCCAGCAGCGGTACGTTCCCGGCGGTTACGAGCAGGTCTGCTTCGACAACACGACGCTCGGCGACGAGCTCGACAACGCCAGCCTCTCATGGGGCTTCTACACCGGGACGCTCACCGGCGACGGGAACATCTGGAGCGCCTACCAGGCGATCCGGCACATCCGGTACGGCGACGATTGGAAGAAAGACATCATCACGCCGCAGACGCAGTTCTTCGGAGACGTTAAACATGGCAAGCTGCGGGTCGTCAGCTGGATTACGCCGACCTGCGAAAACTCCGACCACTCCTCCTGCGGATCGAATACCGGACCGTCGTGGGTCGCCGCGCTGATAAACGCGATCGGCAAGTCGAAGTACTGGGACACGACCGCCATCTTCGTCTTCTGGGACGACTACGGCGGCTGGTACGACCACGTTCCGCCGGCGCTCGTCGACTACGACGGGCTCGGCTTTCGGATTCCGATGCTGATCGTCTCGCCCTACGCCAAGCAAGGCTACGTCTCGCACGTGCACTACGAGCACGGCAGCATCCTACGCTTCGTCGAGGATCAGTTCGGCCTGCCGCGCCTCTCGCAGACCGACGCGCGCGCCAACTCGCCAGCCGGCGATGCCTTCGACTTCTCGCAGCCGCCGCGAAAGTTCGTGACGATCCACGCGCCGCACGACCAGCAGTACTTCTTAGACCAACCGCTCGACCGGCGAATGCCGGATACGCAATAGTCGCCGTGCGCCTTATCACGATCGCCGGAACGTGGGCCGCTGCCGCGCTGCTCCTTACTGCCTGCAACGGCGGCGCCGGTCCGGCGGCGCTGCCTGCCGCGGGACCGCTGCGTCCCGATCGCGCGTCGAGCGGCAAGATCCAACACGTCGTCATTATCGTTCAAGAGAATAGAAGCTTCGACAACCTGTTCTACGGCGCACCCGGCGCCGACACGGCCACCTACGGATACGACTCGACCGGCAAGAAGATCGTGCTCAAGCCGGTTTCCCTCAAAACGAGGTGGGATCTCGACCACAGCTCGTACTCGTTCTTCGAGGCTTGCAACGGAACCGGGAGCTATCCGGGCACGAACTGCCAAATGAACGGTTTCAATCTCGAGCAGGTCGAGTGCGGGATCCCCGGCTATCCTCCCTGTCCGAATAAGAATCCACCGTATAGCTACGTACCGCACGCCGAGATCAAGCCATACTTCGAGATGGCCAAGCAGTACGTGCTCGCCGACAAGATGTTCTCGTCGAACTTCGACGCGAGCAGCTTCGTTTCGCACCAGTACATCATCGCCGGCCAAGCCAGCTCGTCGGTCGACTATCCGGATTATCAGTGGGGGTGCGACGGCGGCTCGGCGGACTTCATCGCAACGGTCACAAAGCAGCGCAGAGTTCCCGGCCGCAAAGAAGTCGTCTGCTTCGATAACAAGACGATCGGCGACGAACTCGACCAGGCAGGCCGCTCGTGGGCTTACTACACCGCCGCCTACGGGGACGGCAGTTTCTGGAGCGCCTACGACGCGATTCGTCAGATCCGCGAAGGCCCGGACTGGGATAAAGACGTGATCACGCCGCCGTCGCGATTCTTCGACGACGTCAAGCAGGGCAAGCTGCGCGACGTCACTTGGATCACGCCGACTTGTAAGAACTCCGATCACGCCGGTTGTGACTCGAACCACGGCCCGTACTGGGTTGCCTCGCTCGTCAACGCGATCGGCGAATCGAAATACTGGAAATCGACCGCGATCTTCGTCTTCTGGGACGATTACGGCGGCTGGTACGACCACGTCGCACCGAAGCTCGTCGACTACGACGGGCTCGGGTTCCGGCTTCCGCTGCTCGTCATATCCCCGTACGCGAAGAAGGGATACGTTTCGCACGTCCACTACGAGCACGGCAGCCTGCTGCGCTTCGTCGAAGACCAGTTCGGGCTTGCGCGGCTTTCGGCCAGCGATGCGCGCGCCAAATCGCCCGAAGAGGACTGCTTCGATTTCTCCCGGCCGCCTCGCACGTTCGTCCCGATCCAATCGAAGCTCGACGCCGACTACTTCCTGCACGAGCCGCCCGACAACCGGGCGCCGGACAGCCAGTAACTCGCGATCGAGATGCGCGATGCGTACTTTCAATCGCTGGTGCGGCGCGCCCCCGCTGAGCGTGGTCGCCTTCGACGACGAAACCGCGGTGGGCAAGGCCTATCGGACTGGCTGGGAAGACGCGGGCCGCGGCTTCACGCCGTACGACTGGACTGCCTTCGCGCTCTAGCGGTCCTCTTAGTTGCTCTGCGGCGTCGCGAGGAAGCCGTTGGTATGGCCGTCGCTGTCGACGAAGTAGCCGGTCAGGTAGTGGTGGTTGTTGAGCGACGTGACCACGGTCACCCCGACTGCCTGCGGCTCGTCGATACTCTGCCACTGCGGCAAGTTCAACGGATTGCTCAACGTGAACCCGTGTGTATTACCCGACGCGTCGACGTAGGATCCGACGATCTCGTCCTGCCAGTTGACGGCGTAGGGTTGCGTATTGCTCGAGCCCGGATACGAGAACTCGTTGAACGTCCCGCCCTTGAGTAGGAAGCCGACGGTCCCGCCGGAGTTGAGCTTTAGATAGCCGACGATGTCGCCTTTGCCGTTGATGCCGGTTGCGACCGAATCGTTACCGCTGGGCGGCGCGAGGTTATGGAATTTGCCGGTCCCCTCGTTCAGCTCGAAGGCGTACTTGACGCCGCCCTCCTCGTAGAAGCCGACGGCCAGGCCGGCGTCGTTGAGGCCGAGCAGTTCGGTGACGTTGCCGTTGCCTTGCCGCAGGTGCGGGTTACGGTAACTCGTCCAGACGCCTCTGGTCTGGATGAACCCGAACGTCTGACCGGTGCTGGCGATGAAGAGGCCGGCGATCGCGTGTTTGTTGTTGAGGGCCCAGACCTGGGTGTCGACGGCGCCGGGGTAGTTTTCGTTCCGGTAGTTGGTCGGCCCGTACGGGCGGTAGACGATGTAGCCCCGGTTGGGGTGCCCGGTCGAACCGTTCCCGTAGTAGCCCGCCAGCTTGCCTTCGTTGTTGATGCCAAGCAGCTTGTTATAGGTCGAGTCGTTCTGGTCGTCCAGGGTCGCAAAGGTGTACTGCTTGACCGCGGGAAGCTGGCTAGGTACGGATCTAGACGCCGCCCCCATCGTCGGCGGCGCGCCAGGCGATCCACCGCAGCCGGCGAGCGCCTGGGCGCATACTCCTACGACAATGGCGGCAAGCATCGCTTTCGGTCGGTTTGGGTATGGGTAACAGTTCGAAGTCATGCAAGAATCCTTATGGACGGCGTTCTGGCCGCTTGCGGCCGGGAGAGACCGCAATTTGCACCGTGCCCCACCTTACCGATTCGGCTCGCTTGGATCGGCTCGCTAGGCTTGCTTACCTGCTGCGAAGTTGACCTAGCGGCTCTATCCTTGGAACCGCTTTGGTACTAGTATATTCGTACTACTACTCTCGCTTCCTAGCGCCTTTAGGCGTCGGAAAGGGCTACCAGAATAATGCGTAAGACGATCGTCACCGTCGCGCTCCTTACCTCAACCATCGCCTTCGCCGCTTGTTCGGGCGGCAATCTCCCGGGCGGATCCGCGCTGCCGATGACCGGCCAGCAGGTCCAACGCCACTGGAACGATTCGGTCGGCGGCGGCCTCCCGAAACACAAAGACCTTCGCGTGAAGCCTGCCAACGACTCGGTCGGCGGCGGCCTGCCCAAGAAGGGCGTCCGGCCGATGGCCGATTCGGTCGGCGGCGGCTTGCCCCGTGAGACCGGCTACGGCCAGGTCGATTCCGTTGGCGGTGGCTTGCCATAGACCAGCCCGAAGGTCGGAGGCTACTAGAAGGTAGAAAAGGGGTGGTCCGGCCGCCTCCCGCCGGGTTATGGACCATGCTAGCAAACATCGGACCCGATAGCGCCAATTTCGACGGCAGCGAATTCGAGAAGGCCCTCAAGGCCGCCGATTTCGACAAGTGCCGCCAATTAGTCGGCGCAAGCGATACGCTCGACGCCGTGCTTTCCGGCGCGCGTCTCGCGTTGCGCGAGCGACGTTACTTCGACGTGATCGAAGCGCTCTCGGACTTTCCGAAGGGGCCGGCCGACAAGCGCACGGCACGCGACGTTTTGCTCGGCGCGGCGCTCGGATCGACGAGAGACTACGTCGCAGGACGGCGGTTGATCGACCGCGCTCTCAACGAGCTATGGCCGGGTGACCCGCTCTACGACGAAGCGCATTATCAGAAGGCCGCGATCGCGTGGATGCGCCACGAGCACCACGAAGCCGAGGAAGCGGTCGCCACGCAACTCAATTCTAAAGATGCCAACAATCGCGCGCGGGCGCACATCGTGCTCTCGTGGATCGCATTGCGCCGGGGCGACGTACTCTTGCAAGTCGAGGAGCTGCAGAAGGCGCTCGACGAAGTCGATGCCGCCGCCGAGCCCGACGAGTACTTCCGGGCCAACGCGCTCTTTACGCTCGCGCTTCTGTGCCGCGAGCTGCCGCTGCACGACCTCGCCGAGCGCGTCCGGAGCACGTATCAAACCTTGCCGTGGACGACCGGTCTCAAACTCGAGCGCTTCCAGATCACGCGGTTCCTCGCAGCGATCGACGAGCTCGAAGGCAACGAACTCGCGGCGTTCGGCGGATTCAAGCGAGCCGCTCGGCTCGCGCCCTCGGACCATTGGAGCGTGCTCTGCTTCCTCGATCGGGCGCTGCTTGCCAAGAATACGGGAGAGGCGGCGTTCGCCGCGGAGCAGCTGCAGGAGGCGCACGAGATCGCCGAAACGCTCTCGTGGAACGACGTCACGGGTGAGGAGCGCTCGGCGCTTCTCGTGCTCGCCGAGCTCTTCGCGTACGAGGACGCGGCCGTCGCCGAACGCTATCTGGCGCGTTTCCGCTCGCTCTCGGCATCGGTCATTCCGCTGCTCTCGTACGGCACCGACCCGCGCGTGCGCGGCTTCGAGGCCTACTCGCAGGGCGTCGCGTGGATGCGTTTGGGAGACGCAGACGAGGGCAAGGCGGCGCTGACCGAAGCGTGGGGAATCTTTGAAGATTTCAACTACGCCTGGCGTGCGGCGCTTTGTGCGCTCTGCCTCTACGAGGTTACGCGCGACCGCCGCTGGATCGACCGTGCGCAAAGCAAGATCGCTTCTTGGCCGCGCAGTTGGATCGCGCGCCGCATCACGGAGACGGGCAGGACGTCGGCGCTTCCGCTCGAGCGGATTCCGCCGGCCCGGCGCGACGTACTCGAGTTGGTGCGCGCGGGCAGACGAAACTCAGAGATCGCGAGAGTATTGGGACGCAGCCCCCACACCGTGCGCAACCAGCTTGCCCAGCTCTTCCAGACGTTCAACGTCAAGAGCCGCGCCGAGCTTGTTGCCGTGCTTTCCAAGCCCGTCGTCGAGCTTCGGGGCAGACGGTAGCGCCTTAACATCAACCCCGTCTTTCATCCGCGCCGTGCTTGAGCTTCGCTCAGGCACGGTTCGTTTCTAAAGCCGAAGGAGTGACGCACGTGCAGAAGATCAAGCCCCTTCTCTGGTTCAACGGTCAGGCCGAAGAAGCGGCCAATTTTTACGTTTCGCTCTTTAAAGATTCGAAGATCGACGAGGTCGCCCGTTTCGGCGATGCGGGACCCGGCGACAGCGGCTCGGTCATGGTGGTCGAGTTCCAGCTCGAGGGGCAGGATTTTATGGCGCTCAACAGCGGGGGCGGCGATGGCAAGTCCGCGTCGGCGTCCGAGCCGCCGCAAGGAGCGATCGCACTCTTCGTCACGTGCGAGACGCAGGCGGAGGTCGACCGGCTCTGGGATCGCCTATCCGACGGCGGCGAGATCATCCAGTGCGGCTGGCTTCGCGACCGGTACGGCTTTTCGTGGAACATCGTGCCTAGCGGGCTGCAAGAACTGCTCGGCGATCCGGACCCGGATCGCGCGCAGCGCGCGATGAGGGCGATGCTCGCCATGAAGAAGCTCGACATCGACGAGCTGCGCCGGGCCGTGGAAGCTTAGACGAGCGCGAGCGTTACGCGAGCGCGGGCAGGTCCCAGAGCAGCGCTTCGCCGGTTCCTCGCACGGTAAGAGCATCGATTCCCGCGATGCGGATCGCGTCGCCGGAGTGCAGCTCGACCGAGTCGCGCGCCTCGCCCGACGATCCTTCGGCGGTGACGCTGCCCTCGGCTAGGAACAGAAAGCCTAGGCGATTCGGCCCAAACGCGTGGTTCAGCGACGCGCCGTCGAGCTTGCTGACGAAGAAGGTCGCGTCGCGCATCAGACGCACCGGTGCCGAGACCGATGTTTCTCCGGACGCAATCGCAAGCCAGCGGTTGAGCCGTTCTTCGGTGGTGAAGGCGCGTTGTCCGTACGACGGGCTGACGCCGAGCTTCGAAGGCAGAACCCACATCTGCACGAGATGGAGCGGCGCGGTGGAGGAGTGGTTGAACTCCGAGTGGCGGACGCCGGTGCCGGCGCTCATGTACTGGACGTCGCCCGGGCCCACGACGCCGCGATTGCCCATGCTGTCGTTGTGTTCGAGCTCGCCCTGCAATACGTAGGTAATGATCTCCATATCGCGGTGCGGATGGGTGCCGAAGCCCTGGCCGGGCGCGATGCGGTCGTCGTTGAGCACGCGCAGCGGGCCCCAGTGCTCGTTGGCCGGATCGTAGTATTCGGCGAAGCTGAACGAGTGGTACGTCTGAAGCCAGCCGTGGTCGAAGTAGGCTCGCTCCCCGGAGGGTTGAACGCGGAAGACCGCCTTGGTTTGGATGAAGCCCATCTCGCAATCCTTTCGTGCGGATGGCACGACTACGGACCGGCGTCGAGGCTTCCCTTCTGCGGGAAGGGGAGTGGAGCGAACCGTCTAAACGCCCGCGCAGAGGAGGGCTGCGCCGTGCTTCGAGGATCTCGCCGTCGCGTCGTACCGCTCGCGGGCGCTTGCGCGCTCGCGGTCGTGCTCTCCGGCACGCCGGCGCCGGCAGCGATCGACATGTACGTCGGCGCGCGCACCGTCGTTCAAAATCAGCCGGTGAGCAGTTGCAGTCTCAAGGCGAAGACCGCGCTGAACGCCGTCCTCCAAGACGCGGTCGAGGCGGGCGAGACGAATCAATGGCAGGCGTACGGACCGCCGGACAGCTCGGGACACGCCTCGGCGGGCGCCGCGATTCACTGCTATCCGCTCGACAACGGCTACGTCGTAACGTTCACATGCGCCGTCGAAACGCCGCCGAACACCGGTAGCGCGAGCGATCTTTGCGCAAAACTGACGACGGCGTTCGGCAGCTGAGATGCTGGCATTGGCGCGGCGCCGCCGCTCGTGGCTCTTTACCGGCGTACTGATCGGGAGCGTGCTTCTCACCAGCGTTGCGACGCCGGCGGCGATCCAGATGTCGACCGGCCTTCGCTACGTCTCGCCGGACGGCTCTGCGAGCGATTGCAGCGCCAAGGCGACGTCGGCCCTCAAAGCGTTCTTGCAGGACGCCGCCGAGTCGTCGCCCGGCAGCGGCGAGTGGGTCGCATTCGGGCCAGCCGGCGCAACCGTCGGCGTGCACGCTTCGGCCGCGACGGTGCGTTGCTATCCGCTCAGCAAGGGCTACGTGGTCACGTTTACGTGCGCGGTGCAGGTTCCGGGCAGTCCCTACTCGGCCGACGACCTCTGCTTGGCCGTCGAGCGCCACTTCACGGGCAAACCGTCCGCGCCGTTGCCGACGGCGTTTCCGCCGACGCCCGTGCCGACCGGATGCAGCACGGTGAACCTCGTCGGCACGTGGGTCGCGGACAACAAGCCCGGGCAGACGCTCGAACTGGATCTCAACGGAAATCTGACCGACAACGAGGGCGTATCCGGGAACTGGGGCCTCAACGGGATGAGCGTCGCGCTCACGTACTACGGCAATCATACGTTGACGCTCTCCGCCGACGGCAAGCACATCACCGGCGAAGGCTTGAGTTTTACGAGGAAGTGCTAGCGGGGCTACTGCACGAGCAGCGATTCGGTAACCGCACGCTCCTCGTTCCAGGATCTGCCTTCGCCTGAGAGTCTCTCGAGCTCGTCGTGGCCCAGCGCATCGCGTAGCGCGGCGAGGCTTCTTTCGTGCTCGTGCTGCTCGGTATACATACGCCGCGCCTCCAGCGAGGCGACTCGAGCGTCGACGTAGCCGAAGAGACGCGCCGCGCGACGGCGATCGACGTCGGCGCTTCGAGGATCCTCGTCTGCTCGCAGCGCGGCGACGGCCGCGAGATGCTGAAGAGCCCAGAGCACGAAGACCTCGAAGTGCGTGTTGTGCGCGCGCGCAAGCGCGTCACGGGCTCGCAACCGCGCCTCCTCGTGGCGATCGAGCGCGATGAGATAGGCGGCCATGTTGCCGAGCAGCAGGGCGACGCGCGTAACGTTGCCCGCGCGCACGCCGCTCAACGCCTCTTCGGCGAGACGCAGCGCCTCGGCGGGATCGCCGCCGCTAAACTCCGCCTCGGCAAGGTTGATCGCGGCCGCGCCCGCCAACCATTCGGCCCCGGTCGCGTTGAAGATCGCGAGCGCCTCGGCATAAAAGCCGCGCGCGCCGGCGACGTCGCCGACCGCGCTGCGCGCAACGGCTAGGCTGTCGAGGACCGCGCCGATCAACTTCTGCGCGCCGCGGGCCCGAAAGACGGCGAGGGCCTCGCCGAGTAGGACTTCGCCCTCCTCGATGCGTCCCATCATGACCAGTGCCGATCCCATGTAGCGTTCGGCCGTGGCGATACCGGCTTGGTCGTCGAGCGCGCGGTAGCCCGCGAGCGCTCGTTCGGCGGCCGCATAACTCGTGCCATGCCTTCCGAGAACGGCGTCGAGCTGCGCCTGACTCAGGTCGAGCCGCGCGACTATAGTTGGGGGCGTCCGATCGTCGACGCTCTCGAGCGCGACCCGAATCCAGCGGCGTCCTTCGGCCGCCGCTGGAAGCGCCCAGATGCGGCCGAGAGAGGCCGCCATGCGCTGCCCCAGCGCGACGTCGGCGCGCCCGGCGAGCGCCCATTCGAGTGCCGCGCGCCAGTTCTCCAACTCTAGCTCGGCTTGCGCGAACCAGTCTCGGTCGGGCGTCTCCTCCCAGGTCTCTTCGAATCGCTCGGCCAGGGATAAGAACGCGAGGGCGTGTGCGCGCACGGCAGCCGGATGCTCTCCGGCCGCGATCAGCTTCTCGCGCGCGTACTGACGCGTGGATTCGAGCAGGCGGTAGCGTTGGTCGCCGCTCGGATCGGCCTGCACGAGCGACTTATCGACCAGCGACGAGAGCACGTCGAGCACCGCTATCTCGTCGACGGCATCGTCGGCGCAAACCGCCCCGGCGCTCTCGAGCGTGAAGCCGCCGGCGAAGATCGAGAGCTTGCGAAAGAGCCCGCGCTCCGGCTCGGTCAGGAGATCGTAGCTCCAATCGATCAGCGCCCGCATCGTTTGATGGCGCGGCAGCGCGCTGCGGTCTCCGCCGGTAAGGACCCGGAAGCGTTCGTTGAGCCGCTCCGCGAGCTGCCGTGGAGAGAGAACCTTCACGCGCGCGGCGGCCAGCTCGATTGCAAGCGGAATCCCGTCGAGTCGCTGGGATATCTCAGTGACGGAGGGCGCGTTGTCGTCGGTGAGCGCAAAGCGCGCGTCGGACGCAAGCGCCCGATCGGCGAACAGCGCGACCGCACCGAATTGGAGCGCATCTTGCGCGGTGATGCCTTCGTACGCAACCGGCACGGCGAGCGAGGGGAGCCGGAAGACGTGCTCGCCGGCAATGTTCAAGCTCTCGCGGCTGGTCGCGAGGACGCGCGCGCCCGCGCAGGCTCGCAGAATTGCGGCCGCAACCGGCCGCACCTCGTCGATGAGGTGCTCGCAGTTGTCGACGATGAGCAAGAGCTCCCTGCGTTCCAGATACTCGATCAGCGTCTCCAGCAACGGGCGATTCGGGCGTTCGCGTACGCCGAGCGTCTGCGCGATTTCGGCGGTTACGAGCGATGCATCCGAGATGCTCGCGAGTTCGACGAGCCAGACGCCGTCGGCGAAGGGGTCGAGCAGTTCCGCTCCAGCTTGAATCGCGCAGCGCGTCTTGCCGGCTCCGCCGCTGCCGACCAGCGTCACGAGGCGGTTATTTTTCAAGAGGCGCTTGATCTCTGCGACGTCGTTCTCGCGGCCCACGAATGAAGTAAGCTGCGGCGGGAGATTGTTCGGAAGCTCGTCAAGCGAACGCAGCTCCGGGAAAGCCTGGTCGAGGTCGGGTGCTGCGAGCTGGTAGACGTGTTCCGGGCGCGCTAAGTCCTTGAGCCGGCGCGCTCCGAGATCCCGCAGCGTGCCGTGCGGCGGCAGCTCGCCCTGCATGAGATCGGCGGTCGTCCCCGAGACGAGCACTTGTCCGCCGTGTCCGATCGAGAGCAGCCGCGCCACGCGGTTGACGGCCGGGCCGAAATAGTCGCGGGCGCGCTCTTGCGCCGTGCCGGTGTGCAGCGCCATTCGGACGTGCAGGCCGCCGACGGCGAGGAAATCCTCGGCGCGCAGCGCTCGCTGGGCGTCGAGCGCCGCGCCGAGCGCGGCCGGCGCCGTCGCAAAGGCCGCGCAGAACGCGTCCCCGACGGTCTTAAAGACGTATCCGCCATGGGCTGCGATCGCGGCGTGCAGGACGGCATCGTGCCGTGCGAGCGCCGCGTCCATCGCGTTACGGTCGCGCTCCCACCGTTGCGTGCTTCCCTCGATGTCCGAGAAGAGAAACGTTACGGTACCGCTCGGGTGAGCCGGGGCCGGCGAGCGCATGGTTTGGTCCTCCGGTTCGCCTTGTGTTAGCCGGGATTTCCCTTGGCCCTGCGCCGAAGCGCCCCAGGTGAGCGCTCTCGTGGTCGTTTTTCTCGCGATCCTGGTGCTGGTCCCGATCGCCAACCGGATCAACGTCGCGTATCCGATCGTGCTGGTCCTCGGCGGGATGGCGATCGGCTTTATTCCGGGCATTCCGACGACGCCGCTGCCGCCGGATCTCGTCTTGGTCGTTTTCTTGCCGCCGCTGCTCTACTGGGAGAGCGTAACCGCGCCGACCAGCGAGTTCAAGTCGAATGCGCTCTGGATCTTTCAGATGGCATTCGGCTTGGTCGTCCTGACGACGCTCGCCGTCGCCGCAGTCGCGCGCGCGATCGTGCCGGGCATGAGCTGGGGCGTTGCGTTCGTGCTCGGCGCGATCGTCTCGTCAACCGACGAGGTCGCATTCGCCGCGATCGCCGATCGGCTCAACGTACCGCGGCATATCATCGGAACGATCGAAGGCGAGAGCCTCGTCAACGACGCGACCTCGCTGATCCTCTACGGCGTCGGGATCGCGGCGGTCGTCGGTGCAACCTTCTCGCTCGCGCACGCTGCCGGGGCGCTTGCGCTCTCGATTGCCGAGTCGATTGCGATCGGCTTGGCAGCCGGCGGGGCCGCCGTGCTCGCGTGGCGCTCGATCCGGGACACCACCTTGCAAGCCCTGATCTCGGTCGTGATCCCTTTCGTCGCTTATCTGCCCGCCTACCGCATCGGCGCATCGGGCGTGCTGGCGACCGTGACGGCAGGCCTCTTCATCAGCCGTTTCTCGCCGTCGGCGCTACTGCCGCCGACACGCGAGATGCTCACCGGCTTCTGGGTGACCGTCGTCTTCCTGCTCAACGCGTTCATCTTCGCGCAGGTCGGAATCAACTTTCATCGCATCGTCTTGCAGCTGCACGAGTACACGGCGTGGCAACTCTTCCTTTGGTCCGGTGCGGTGGCTGCCGCTTGCATCGTCGTGCGCCTGGTCTGGACGTTCGCTCAGGGGCTGATCCCGGCGACGAACGAGCCCGAGCACGTCGCGGGAGAGGCCGATTGGTCGCACGTTGCGGTCTTGGGATGGACCGGCATGCGCGGAGGCGTCTCGCTCGCGGCCGCACTCGCGATTCCGCTAGCGACGGTCGCCGGTCCGTTCCCGTTTCGCGATCTACTGATCTTCATCACGTTCATCGTTCTGCTTGCGACGCTGGTCGGACAAGGAGGGACGCTGCCGTACCTCATCAAGCGGCTCGGCGTCAGAGACGACGGCGCCGCGGTACGAGAAGAACGGATCGCGCTCGCCGCGACCGCGCGCGCGGCAATCGCGCGGATCGAGGAGCTCGAACGCGAGGGGCGGTTCTCACACGAGGTCCTCCAGCTTCATCGGCTGCGCCTCGAGGCTCGCTATGCCGAGTTCGGTCCCGCTCAGAGCGACGGGCACGCGGCGCGCGTCACCTGGGAGTATCGCGAAGCGCAGAGCGAGGTGATCGATGCTCAGCGACGGCGGCTGATAGCGCTTCGTGACGAAGGCGCGATCGATAACACCGTGTTGCGGCGGCTGCAGCGCGTCTTCGACCTGCAGAGCGTCGAGCTTGAGCTTCTCAGCTCGACCGGACATCCGGAGATCGAGAGCTAGGCGTCGGCCCCAAAAGGATTTGGCGAGCCGCCGCGTCAAAAGCGGCGCGCATGAAGACGACGCTACCAAGCACATTCGACCTGGAGGTCCGCTCGGTCATCGAGAGCCGCCATCTCCTGCGCCACCCGTTTTACGTTGCGTGGACCAACGGCCAGCTTACGCTCGACCAGCTCAGGCAATACGCCGGGCAATACTGGCACCACGTGCTCGCCGAGCCAACCTATTTGAGCAACGTACACGCCAATACGCCGCATTTCGCTAGCGACGGCAAGAGCGATCTCTGGCCTCGCCAGACGATCCTGCAGAACTTGGTCGAGGAAGAGGCGGGACCGCGCAACCATCCGGCGCTCTGGCAGCGCTTCGCGCTGGCGCTCGGCCTCTCCGAAGAAAATCTCGCCGCCGCGCAGGCGCTTCCTGCGACCAAACAGCTCGTCCAAACTTTCACCGAGCTCTGCCGGAACCGTCCGTACTACGTGGGATTGGCGACGCTGCACGCATTCGAGTCGCAAGTGCCGGCAATCGCCGAGGTGAAGATCGACGGGCTGCGCCGCTTTTACGGCATCTCGGATCCGCAAGACGTTGCGTTCTTCTCGGTGCATCAGCACGCCGACGTCGCGCACGCGGCTGCCGAGTGGGCGTTGATCGAGCGAGCCGCCGATACGCCGGAGCGTCGCGCGGACGTGACGGCGGCCACGAAAGAGGCCTGCGATGCGCTCTGGAGCTTCTTGGACGGCGTCTATCGCGTCTAGCGGTTAGCGCTCGATGCGATGGTGGGCGACGTTCCGGTCGGGACGCGCGATCGTTTCGTAGAGGGCGCCGAGACCGACGATCAGCACCATCACCAAGAGCGTCACCCACCCGTAGTTGAAGACGGCGCGGCCGCTCGAGAGCGGGCTCGGCCAGACGATGTTGAGCAGCATCACGAGCAGATAGAGGGCGCCGCCGACCGTAATCGGCAGCCCCCACGCGCCGAGCGTGAAGACTCCTCGGGGCCGCCATCCGCGGCTCCGAGCGATCAGCGCGCCCAGGACGGTGAGAAAGAAGGCCAGATAGATTCCCGAGGTCGCGAACGAGACGAGCGCGTAGAGCGCGTTGACGTGCGCCGGATAATCGAACCAGAGCACGCGAACGGGTTTGCTCGGGTTGATCAAAACCAGGAGCAGGAAGAGAAATGGAACGACCGTGCCGGCAAGGATCGCGTTGGCCGGCGTGCGATGGCGTGCCGAGATCGCCTTGAGTTTTTCGCTCAAAGGCAGCGCGCCGTCGCGCGCGAGCGCGTAAGCGACGCGCGCGCCCGCGCCTTGCACGGCGGTGCCGCAACTGAAGAACGCCACGATCACCATCACGAGGAAGAAGTCCTGAAGCCACCCCGGCAACGCGCCGAGAATCGTATTGATGCCTCCGTTAACGACCGTTGCGATGCCGGCATGGGGCGTGGCGAGAAGCAGCCCCAAGACCAAGACGAACGAAGCGATCCCTCCATAGAGCAGAGCGTTGCGCATCGCCTTGGGAACTTGGCGCTGCGCCTCGACGGTCTCTTCGGAGATCGCCCCGGCCGATTCAAAGCCGAAGAAAATGTAGACGTTAGCGAGTATCGCAACGAGTGCCGCCGCCGTCCACCAGCTGCCACCGAAGTCCAGGCCCAGCGGATTGCTCTTGAGATGCTCGACGTTCTGCGAGCTGAAGACGAAGCCGAGCTTTTGGTGGAAGCCGTAAATCGCGAGCGCGATGAAGACACCGAACGTGCCGATCGTCTCGACGTAGACGCCGAATCGCGCGACCTGCCCCATGATCCTGGCACCGATCCAGTTCAGGATGGCCGAGAGCACGATGATCGCTCCGGCGATGGCGAAGATCGTGACGTGGTTGGCCGGATCGAGATGCGTGCCCAACCAGATATTCGAGAGCGACGAAACGTAGCCGACGGCACCGGAATCGACCGAAGCGACGGTCGCAAGAAGGGCGAAGCCGTATATCCACCCGATGAACCAGCCGTAGCGCGGACCCACGTTGTACTTGCCGTACTGATAGAGCGCGCCGGAGAGCGGATACTCACTCGAAAGCTCGCCGAAGACCAGCGCCACGAGCATCATGCAGCCGACGACGATCGGCATCGTCCAGATGTAACGCGGGCCGCCCGTGCCCAGGCCTAGCGTGTAGAGCGAATAGATGCCGACGACGGGGCTCAGGTAGCTGAAAGCCACCGAAAAGTTGTCGAAGAGCGAGAGCACCCTCGACAGCTCTTGGCGGTAGCCGAGTGCGGCGAGGCGATCCCCTTCGCTGGGACGCAGAGCCCCGTCGGGCATCGTTGCGACCGGTCTCTAGTGGCTCGACCAGGCCCAGCCGGTGATCCGCCAGCCGGCCGACGTCTTGCGCAGCGCAACCGTAAAGACCGAGCCGCGCTCGACCGTGGGCTTCCCATTTTGCTTGTACGAATACGTCGCCGGCACGACGACGTAGCCGCGATTGTCCGTAACGCTCAGGTGCCACGGCGTCCCTAGTGCCACGGTGCCGCTGCTCATCCCGTGCTCCTTGTCATAAGCCGCAAGCGCCGCCCACCAGTCGGAACAGGCTTGCGGCCTGTTCCATTCGTGCGGCGGAAAATCGTCGATGATCGATGCGTCCTGCGCGCAGGTCGCAACTGCCGAAGCCTCGTCGCCCCGGTTGAAGCCGTTGATGAACTGGTGAATCGTCGCCATGACGTCGTCTTGCGGCGAAGCGCTCGCGCGCGCGGCGGTCGCGAAGCCGGCCAGCGTCACGACGAGCACGAAGACCGCGATCTCTCGGATACGCATGCTTGCCTCCTTTGCGACGGGGGTTCCGGCGTGCGGCGCCGGCTCCTTCGCGGTTCGGCCATTTCTAAAAGCACGCGCACGTGCTGACCGTTCGCATGGCGATTCCTTTCGTGAAGTCAATCGGGTCAATCTGGTGAGGAGTTGGCGCAGCCTTGGCTAAGTCGTGGACCGTAGCCGACGCCACAGGAAGGAAAGCAGACTCGTGACCGACCCAATCGATCGACGGACCTTTCTCATCGCGACCGGCGCCGCGACCGCGGCGCTTGCGAGCCCGGCCGCAGCACAAGGCGCGGGTCCCGTCTTCCTCTCGACGTGGGATTGGGGGATCGAAGCCAACGCGCGCGCGGCCGAGATCCTCGCCGCCGGCGGCTCGCTCCTCGATGCGATCGAGAAGGGCATCAACGTCGCCGAGGACGATCCCAACGTCGATACCGTCGGCTACGGCGGATTGCCGAACGAGCAGGGCGAGGTCGAGCTCGACGCCGGAATCATGGATGGAACGGCGCACCGCGCCGGCTCCGTCTGCAATCTGCATAAGATCAAGAACCCGATTTCGGTCGCGCGCTTGGTGATGGAGAAGACGCGGCATACGACGATGGCCGGCGACGGTGCGCTGCAGTTTGCGATCGAGATGGGCTTCAAGCCGATGCAGCTCCTGACGCCCAAAAGCCTCGAAGCCTGGCTGCGGTGGAAGAGCACGCCGAATCACGAGACGTTCTGGATGGATCGGGATCATCACGACACCATCGGCATGGTCGGCATAGACGGCAAGGGCAACGTCGTCGCAGGTTGTTCGACGAGCGGATTGGCGTGGAAGATTCCCGGCCGCGTCGCCGACTCGCCGCTCGTCGGTTGCGGCTACTACGCCGATAGCACCGCCGGCGCGGCGTCGGCCACCGGCGACGGTGACGTGATGGCGAACTACTGCACATCAATGTTCATCGTGCAGCGGATGGCGCAGGGGGCGCATCCCCAAGAGGCTTGTGACGAGGCAATGCGATTCATGGCCAAGACCGCGCCAAACCTCCACGAGGATATGTACTGCGTGATCGCGATCTCGCCGTCCGGCGAGATCGGCGCGGCCTCGATGAACTCGAAGCAATCTTTGCAGTACGCGCTTTGGCGCGACGGAAAGGGCGCGCTCCACGACGCGCCCGCACTCCTGGGTTGAGGGATCGCTAGCCGACGAGCGCCCGGTACTCGCGCTCGACGCCCGTCCATCCCGACCAAAACTGGTCGGCCGCAACGCGATCGCAGGCAAGATCGTAGAGGCGCAGGTAGGCATCGCGCGTCAGACGAGCGAGGCCCGTTTCGCCATCGAGCTCTTCGAGCGCAAACCGCGTGTGCCGGAGGCCCGCGTCCAGAAACTCGGCGGAAAAGCGGCCGATCTCGCTCGCGCTTCGATCGAACGAGGGGATCTGTAGGGTCGTCGCGATCCTGCCCAGCTCTCCGCGCGGGTCGAGCATCAGGCGATCGTAGTCCACGACCACGAACGGCAATCCGGCGATTTCTCGCATGAACGGCACGCTGTGGACCAGCCATAACCGTTGCGCGCGCGCGGCGTCCATGCGCTGGCGCGCGTAGAGCGAAGCCTCGACGCTGCGCGGGTTTCGAATCGCGACGAGATATGAATCCGCTACGCGAGCGTCGCCGAAGACGCGCCGCCAGAACGGCAGGATGCGGATCGTGCGTGGATCCTTGAATCCCCAAAGGCGATGCGGCGTGAACGCCCGCTCCAAATACTTGCGCGCCTCGCGCCGCAGCGGCCACATTCGCCAAGATTCGAGTTGCCGGCGATCGATCGGTGAGACGTCGTCCCACGCGATGCCGAGACGCTTGAGCACGCGTTCGTTGATCTCGACGATGCCCTTGTCTTCCCAATAGCCCGTCGGATTCTCGGGCTGGGCATCGAGAAAGTCGTCGCCCAGATAGACCGAAAGCGCGGCGAGGCCGCGGGCGATGGCGCTGGTGCCGCTGCGGTGCATCCCAAGGACGAGCACGGCGCGCGACTCCATCGTTCACCCTTTCTTCAGAAGTGGTGGGTACGCTTGCCGCGAAAGCGCTACTTTGACGGAGGCAGGAGATGACTAAAGCATCGGAATCATGGACGCGGCGGACCTTCCTCGGGAGCGTCGTCGTGCTGCCCGCGCTGGCGGGGCTCGTGACGGCGGCCGCATCGGCCGACGGATCGAAGGCGTCGCAGACAGCGATGCGCTATCAATCTTCGCCCAACGGCGACAAGCATTGCTCGGTCTGTAAGTTCTTCGTTCCGGGCCAAGATGCCAACGCCGACGGCAGCTGCCAAGTCGTCGACGGCTCGATCTCGCCCAACGGCTACTGCATGGCGTTCGCCCAAAAGTCGTCCTAAGCCGCGCCTCCGGCCGCTTTCCCGCTTGCGCGCCTCGTACGCGAGCCCGTAAGATACGCCTATGATTGCGGCCAATATCGAGAAGATGGTACGGATCGAGGGCGGGAGCTTTCGTATGGGATCCGATCGGTTCTATCCCGAGGAAGCGCCGGTCCGCGAGGTGGCAGTCGGCGGCTTTTGGATCGACCCGTATGCGGTCACCAATGCCGAGTTCGCGAAGTTCGTTCGCAAGACGGGTTACGTGACGATTGCCGAACGCCCGTTGGATCCGGCCGATTTTCCCGGAGCTCCGATCGAGAATCTCGTTCCGGGTGCGCTCGTCTTCCACTTGACATCCGGTCCGGTTGACCTGCGCGATTATTCGCAGTGGTGGTCCTGGGTGCCCGGCGCGTCCTGGAAGCATCCCGAGGGGCCCGGCAGCTCGATCGACTCCCGCCCCGACCATCCAGTCGTGCACGTCGCGTACGAAGACGCCGACTCGTACGCGCGGTGGGCCGGCAAACGCCTGCCGACCGAAGCCGAATGGGAGTTCGCCGCGCGCGGCGGTCTCGACGGGAAAGACTTTGTCTGGGGCGACGAGATGGAACCCGACGGAAAGCCTGCCGCCAACACGTGGCAAGGGCAATTCCCCTGGAAGAGCACGGCTCGCCACGGGCCGCGGACCGTGCCGGTCGGCGGGTTTGCTCCAAATGGATTCGGCCTCTACGATATGGCAGGCAACGTCTGGGAGTGGACGAGCGATTGGTATGTCGGCGATCGTACCGCTGTCGACTCGCCGTGCTGTCCGGGTAAGGCGCGCGAGCTCAGTTATGATCCGTGCCAGCCCGGAACGCAAATGCCGCGCAAGGTCCTCAAGGGCGGGTCATTTCTCTGCTCGCCCAGCTACTGTCTACGTTTTCGACCTGCGGCGCGATCTCCGCAAGCGATCGACACCGGCATGTCGCACCTGGGCTTTCGGTGCGTTTTGGAGTAATCGTGACGGCGCAGATTGCAGAAGCGCTTTGGTGATATCAACGACCGACGGCTGACGCGTCCCGAGGAACGAACGGGTTCGGTTCGAACCCTCCCCTGCGCATGGGTCCCGAAAAGCTTCTAGCGGTGGTTATGATCGTCGCGCTGACCTTCGGCGCCGGTCTGCAAGTCAATCGCGAACACCTGATCGCGATCCTCAAGGACGGCTGGCTGCTCGCGCGGGCGGTGCTCGCGAACTTCGTGCTCGTCCCGGCCTTCGGCGTGCTCCTCGCGAACGCGTTTGCGCTGCCGGGGCCGATTAAGACCGGCTTTCTGTTGATGGCGATTGCGCCCGGCGTGCCTTTGGTCCTCAGCTCGGTCAGAAAACGCGGCGGGAGCCTCGGCCTGGCCGTTGCTCTCGAGTTCCTCTTGCCGTTGTTCTCGATCGTCACGGTGCCGATCACCGCCGCGCTCGTCCTCCCCCAAGCCGCGGAAGCTCACCTTCCGTTCGGGCGCTTCTTCGCCACCCTGGTGCTCTTCCAACTCCTTCCGCTCTTGCTCGGCATGGTCGTCGGCGAGCGCGCACCCCGGTTCGCAGCGAAGCTCGTGCGACCGGCGCAGATCGTCTTTTACGTCGCCCTCCTATCGTTGCTCGGCCTGCTCGGCCCGAGGATCGCGCACGACGTCGCGGTCGTCTACGGATCGAGAGGCATGTTGGCGATGCTGAGCCTCGTGCTGCTGTCGTTGTTCACCGGCTGGTTGCTCGGCGGCCCCGTTCCCGCGCAGCGGCGGATTCTCGCCATCGGCACGGCGCTTCGCAACATCGGGCTCGCCGTGCTCATTGCGACGACGGCCTTTCCGAAGATGGAGGTTGCCGCCTCGGTCCTCACCTATCTCTTGATTCAAGCCGTCGTCGTGACCGCCACGGGAATCTACTTTGCGCGGACCAGCAAGGACGCTGCAGCGTGACGCCATTGGTCTTCTCGCAGTTTGGCATCTGGACGATGACGACCGTGGACGTGATCTCGCTGATCGCGGCGACCACGAATGCGTTCAACGGCGCACTGCTCGCTCGCCGCCCCGATCACTACAAAAACTTCACGGTCATCGGCGTGATCATCCTCGCCTACGCCGGCGGTATCGGCGGCGGTATCGTCCGCGACGTGCTGGTCAACAAGATCCCGTCGCCACTCGAGAACCCGTGGTACCTGATCGCCTGCTTGGGTGCGGCCGGGGTTGCCCTTACGATCGACTACTATAGCGAGCAGCGCTTCAAGGACGGCCTCTTTCAGTTCATGACCGCGTTCTCTCTGCCGTGGTACGCGATCGTCGGGGCTCAGGCCGCCCTGCAGGCGAAGCTCGGCTACTTGGCGGCGATCATCATCGGCGTCATCGCCACGACCGCCGGACGATGGATCATCGATTCGGCGTGTTTGGTCGTCCCCAAGCAACTGGTTCGCGGAGAGTTCTTCGTGACCGCGGCGGTGCTCACGGTAATCGTCTACCTCGTCTGCTCGCAAGAGCTTGGGCTCGGGGTAATTCCCTCGACGGCCCTCGCATTCTTTGCCGGGTTCGGCTTCCGCCTCACCTCGCAGGCGTTGGGCTGGGAAGAATGGGAGCCCTGGGAGCCGGAAGTGGTTAAGACCGGCGAGAAGCAGCGTAAGACGCTCGGCGAAGGGTTACGCGCCGAGCTTCATTCGGACGAGTAGCCGTACCTAAGAGGGGAGTCTATGAGCAAGACCGCCGAGAAGTCGCGCGGGACGTCGCTGGTAACGCACCGCGAGTTCAAACTTTTATTGAAGCCCGAGAAGTTTCCGACGCGGCGCGCCGTGCTGGAGTTCAACGAGTTGCTCGCGCATGCCGCGGCCAAGCTGGGCGTCCGCTACGAGCCGGTCGAATCGCTCGACTCGCAGCTGCGGATCGTGCAGTTCTACGACACGGCCAACGAGGACTTGCGCAAGAACAAGCTGATCTTTCGGATTCGTCAGCTTCGGCAAGGCGGATGGCCAGACGAGAGCTGGGAGCTCACCTTCAAGTGCCGCGCGACGGAGTACGAGAAGGCCGCGTCGTTCGATACCAACACGACCATGACCAAACTGCAGAAGAAGAAGTTCAAAGAGGAACTGATTCGCGGCAACTCGCCGGGCACGATGACGAGCATCTACTCGAACAACGTGATCGTCGAATATCCGGACGTCGCAGTGGATGTGCCGCTCTCGCGCTTGGCAAACGCCTTGCCGCATCTCAAGACGATCGGGCTCGACCTCAATCAAACGATGTCGATCGTGGCCGGGGCGAAGGTTTTCGAACTCCAGAGCACGCTGGGGAATCTGTTCTTCGGCCGCGGCGTGAGCGCGCACGTGACGCTCGCCGTCTGGGCGCGCCCGGTCCCCGACAAGTTCGAGCCGCTAGTTGCCGAGTTCGGCTTCTCGACCCATGTCCTGGGCACCGATAAGGAAAAGGCCGGTCAGGAAGCTGCGGACGACTTCTTCAAGGATATTCAAGTCCCGCTGCGCGACTATCTCGCCGACGGCACGACCAAGACCGCGTTGATCTACGGGGACGAAGCTGAATAAGAGCGCGATCGTTCCCTAAATCCTTCGGACCGGGGCTCGTTTCAGGGGCCTCGGCAAACGATCCGACCACCGTCGGCGCGATCGCCGTGGTCGGCGCGACGACCGTGTACGGCCTTACCTGGTTGGTCGTTTTGCTGCTCCCGATGCTCGCGGTCGTTCAACGCATCGCGGCTTCGGTCGGCGCCGCCTCCCACCTCACGCTCCAGCAAGCGATCGTGCGCGCGTACGGGCGCGGAGCGGCGATCGCGTCGTTGGCAGCGGTCGTGCTCGTCGGCTTGATGACGCTGGGAGCCGACGTCAAAGCGGGCGCGGAGGCGTTGGCGCTCATCTCGGGACTGCCGCTGTATGCGTTCGTGGTGCCCGTCGCCGGCATCGCCGGTTGGCTGCTCGCGACCAACTCCTACCTGCGGATCGAGCGCATCCTGGCAGCATTCACGCTAATCTTCCTCTGCTACGTGGGAAGCGCGATCCTCGCGAGACCGGACTGGGGCGAGGTCGCACGGAGCTTGATACCGCACTTCGAGTTCTCACAGCCGTTCGTGGCCGGCGCGATCGCATTGCTCGGGACGACCATGACGAGCTACACCTACTTTTGGGAATCGATCGAGGTCGCCGAACGCAAGCCCGCAGCGGCGCAGCTGGGCGCCGTCAAAACCGATGCCGTCGTCGGCATGCTTGTCGCCGGCTCGAGTTTCGTCTTCATCCTGATCGCGACCGCGGCGACGGCCGGGAAACATCACGTCGTCATTCAAACTGCGGCCGATGCAGCTACCGCGCTTCGGCCGCTGGCCGGGCCGTGGGACCAGCTGCTCTTCGGCGTCGGTTTGCTCGCGTCGGCTGCGATCGCGATTCCGATCATCGCAGCCACCAACGGGTACGCGATCGCCCAAACCTTCGGCTTGCAAGCTGGCCTGGGGCGTAAACCGAGCCAAGCGCCGCTCTTTTACGGCGTCGTCTTCGGCTCGCTGCTGGCCGGCTGTGCCTTCGCATTCGTCCCGGTTCCGACCGTCTCGCTGCTCTTTTGGGTCTCGATCGCGGCCGGTATCGCGACGCCGATCACCCTGGCCTTGAGTCTTCTCGTCGCGCGCAACGGCGACGTGATGCGCGGGCGCCCGATCAGTGCGCGGCTCGCATGCGCCGGATGGGCCGTGACCGCCATCGTCGTGCTCGCTGCGGCCGGCTTCGTCTTCTACGCTACAATGCTAAGATGAACGTAAAGCTTGTCGTCCTCTCTGCCGGGATCGAGGCGGTCACCGGCATCCTCCTGATTGCGGTTCCCTCGTTTGTTTCGTGGCTGCTCTTCGCCGCGGCTCTGCCGCCAATCGGCGAGTTGACCGGGCGGGTCGCCGGCTTCGCGCTGACGAGCCTAGCGATCGCCGCTTGGCCGAGCGCGAATGCCGCCGGCCGCAACGCCGTCTGGGGCCTCTTGGCCTACAACGCCCTGGCGGCGATCCTCTTTCTCTACGTCGGGATCCGCGGCGAGTCGGTCGGGTTTCTGCTCTGGCCGGCCTTCGCGTTGCACGCGGCGATGACGGTGCTCTTCGCGCGGGCCGCTCGCAGCGCGTGAAGCCGCGGCCCTTCGCGCTCGAGCGCTACTTCGCGGCGCACGAGTTCACGACGCGCTATCTGCTCTGCTCGAGCGATCCGGAATCGATCTCGATCGGCGAGCTGCTCGCGTTCGAGCCCGGTTCGCAAGAGCGCTTCGCCGCGTTGCGGCTCGGATATACGGATTCCCGCGGCAGCCCTGCGCTCCGCCGGGCCATCGCTTCTCTCTACGAACATGGAGACGACGAACGCGTCCTCGTGCACAGCGGCGCGCAAGAGCCGATCTTCGCCTTCATGAACGCGGTCCTGGAGCCCGGCGACCATATCGTCGTGCAGTTTCCGGCATATCAGTCGCATTACTCGATCGCGGAAGCGGCCGGCGCCGAGGTGACGCGGTGGAACTCGGATCTAGAGGGCGAGGGGGCTCCCGATCCCGACGAGCTCGCGCGGCTGATCAAGCCGGCGACGCGCGCGATCGTTTTGAACACCCCGAACAATCCGACCGGCTTTACCTTCGAACGCGCGCGCATGGACGCGGTCGTCGCAATCGCGCGCAAACACGGGCTCTGGCTCTTCTCCGACGAGGTCTACCGCGGCTCGGAACGCGAGGCGGAGCAAATCCCGGCTGCGTGCGATCTCTACGAACGCGGTGTCTCGCTCGGCGCGATGGCGAAAACCTATGGCCTCGCCGGGCTGCGCATCGGGTGGATTTCGACGCAAGATCGGGAGCTGCTCGGTTCGATCGCGGCGCTTAAGGATTATCTCACGATCTGCAATGCTGCCCCGAGCGAGTTTCTGGCCGAGTTGGCGCTGCGCCACCGAGCGCGGCTCGTGGAACGCATCCGCCGCATTGCCGAGGCGAACCTCGCTTTGCTCGATGCGTTCTTCTCGCGCCGCGGCGAGCTTTTTGAATGGAGAAGGCCGCGCGCCGGAACGACCGCCTTCCCGCGCTATCTCGGCGGCAGCAGCGAGCGGTTCTGTTCGAGGCTCGCGCAAGAGGCAAACGTCTTGCTCCTTCCAGGCGTCGCGTTCGACGCGGGCGACGATCGCGTGCGCGTCGGCTACGGCCGCGCCAATCTCCCCGAGGCGCTGGCCGCGCTCGAGATGTTTATCGATCGGGCGTCGCGAGAAAACCGTGCGTGACGTTCGCGGAATAGACGTAGTAGTCGATCTCGGTCCACGCCCCGCTTCGGTTGGCAGCGGCCAAGGAGTTCCCTGCTTCAATCTGAACTCGCCCCTGGAGAGAGGGTATAGCTTATGAAAACGCATTTTTGGCCCGTTGCCGCGATCGCTTTGATGCTGTCGCCGTGCGCCGCGCAGTCCCAAGGCATGCAGTCATCGACGTACGGCGCCGGTCCCCACGGCTACGACTGGGCGATCGGCACGTGGACGTGCACGAACACCGTGCCGTCCGCGATGGGCGGCCCGACCAATACGACGCTCACCGTCGTGCGGACGAACAACGGCGCGCTCCTTTATCGCAGCGTCGGGACGAACTTCGACAACACGTGGTACAACGTCTATCTGCCGAAGACCAAGTCGTGGGTGAGCCCGTTCATCCTCGCCGACGGCAGCTACGGCACCGAGTCGACCGCGCAGACCGGTGGAAAGATCGTCTGGACGGGGACTGCCTTCGACGCCGCCAGCGGGAAGACGATGGCGATCCGCGACACCAACACGATCGGCACGACGAAGTACGGCGACCTAGGCGAGTACCGGTCGCACGGCGCGTGGAAGACGCAGTACGAAGTAACCTGCACGAAGACGTCCTAGTCGCGGTCGTACGCGAGCGCATCGCCGAAACGCTTGCGATACTCGTTGGGCGCGATGCCGTAGCGCCGCTCGAAGGCGCGCCGCAACGTATCGTCGGTCGCATATCCGACGGCCGCCGCAACCGATTCGATGGAATCGTCGGCGTTGACGAGCAGCCAGCGGGCTTCGTCGAGACGCAGTTCTTCAACGAAGTCGGCGGGCGTGATGCCGAACGCGGCCCGGAACTTGCGCGCGAAGTGGCGCGGGCTCAAATTCGCGCGCTCGGCGATCGTTTCGACGGAGAGATCCTCGCCCAAATGGCCTCGGATCCACGCTGCGATTTCCTCGAATCGGCCCTTCGCCTGGGTCTGCAGAAGGAGGGGCTGCGAGTACTGCAGTTGCCCGCCGGAACGCTTGAGATAGACGACCATCTCACGGGCCACCTTGAGCGCGAGCTCTCGGCCGAAATCCTCTTCGACAAAGGCCAGGCATAAGTCGATCCCGGCCGTCACGCCGGCCGAGGTGTAGTACTTGCCATCCTTGACGAAGAGCGCGTCGGCGCTGATCCGCACGCGCGTCCAGCGCCGCTGGACGTCGCGCGCGTAGCGCCAGTGGGTGGTTGCCGAGCGGCCGTCGAGCAATCCGGTCTCGGCGAGCGCGTAGATACCCGTGCAGACCGAAGCGACGCGCCGCGCGCGCGGCGCGTGCTCGCGCAGCCACGCAACCATGTCGGATCGCGCTTTGGCGTCGAGACGTGCGGCGCGCCCGCCCGGCACGACGATCGTGTCGAGCAAGCCGCATCGCGCGAGCGTCGTTTCGGCGTAGAACGAAAGCCCGGACTCGGTGGCTACCGGGCCTCGCTTTGCGCCGAGTAGGGCGACGGCGTAGGGGGGCGTCTTTCCGCCGACCAGCGCGTTGGCGATGCTGAAGACGTCGGCCGGTCCGGCGATGTCGAGCGCCTGGACGCCGTCGTAGCCGACGATCCCAATGTTACGTACCTTCATGCCGCCAGTCTAGGCGCTCGGCGGCTCGTCCGCAATGGCATAAAACCGACGATTTAGGACATGAGCGTTCCAGGCCGCGACGGCGGGGCGCCGAATCGGCTCTCCATCTTGAGCGCGTCGCGGGCGATTTCGCAGGCATCTGCGGCACTGATCGGCGTCCTGCTGGGCGGTTGCGGCGCCCCGGCACTCACGCCGGCGCCGGCGGCGCGCAGCGGGGAGGCGAGCGCGCACGGCCGCCGCGCCTATCAGACGAGGTTTCCGTTCACCGAAAATCCGATATCCGAAGGCGGCCGTTGGATCGACGGAGGGCAGGTAGGCCTCGATTGGACGGATGTTCAGACGACGCCCGGCTTCGCTTTCGGCACTATGCCGGGCGACGCACCGTATCCGGAGCAATACGCCGATTCGACCGCCGTGTTGACGGGATCCTGGGGGAGAAATCAAACGGTCCGCGCGCGGCTCCGCGTTCCCAATCCGTCGGGGGAGAGCGGGGTTTACGAGGAAGTCGAGCTGCGCGTACGCACGACGATCGTCGCCCACAGCATCACGGGATACGAGATCAATTGCAGCGTCAATACGAACGACCCGTACATGCAGGTCGTTCGCTGGAACGGCCCTCTTGCGGATTTCACGCAGCTCGACGGCCGCGCAACGGGTTGTGCCGACGGTGACGTGCTCAAGGCGACCGTCTCTGGCGGCGCGGAGCCGCTGATTGCGGTCTACAAGAATGGAAAGCAGATGTTCTCGGTACGGGATATCGGCGCGACGTTTGCCTCCGGCAGCCCCGGCATCGGGTTCTTCCTCCAGGGCGCCACCGGCTTGAACGCCGACTACGGGTTTAGCGAGTTTCGAGCGGAGGCCGCACGTTGATCTACTTAGACGAGGGTCGGGTTCGCCAGTTGCTGCGCTGGGAAGAGCTGATCCCGGCGATGGAGCACGCGCTTGCGTCGTTCTCGCGCGGCGAGGTGCTCCAGCCGGTCCGGAACATCCTCACGATCGAAGAGCATCAACGTTATCTCGGTATCATGCCGGCGGTCGTCGGCGAGGTCATGGGGCTGAAGTTTGTGACGTTCTATCCGGTCAACGCCGGAAGCGATCTGCCGACGCACAACGCGACGATCGTGCTCTACCGGACCGATACCGGGCAGCCGTTGGCGGCGATGGACGGGCGCCTCATCACCGAGATGCGAACGGCGGCCGTCTCGGCGGCAATCTCGAAGTATCTGGCGCCGACCGAGAGCCGGGTGCTCGCGTTGCTGGGGAGCGGCGTGCAAGCGCACTCGCACCTCCAGGCGCTCTCGCACGTGCGGGATTTCTCGGAGGTGCGCGTTTGGAGCCGTAACCCCGCGCACGCCGAGCGCTTCGCGCGGGAGCACGGTGCGGTTGCGGCCGATTCCGCCGAAGCCGCGACCCGTGGGGCCGACGTGATCGTGACCGCGACGGCCGCTCAGGAACCGATTCTGCGTGGCGCGTGGCTGAAGCCGGGCGCGCACGTCAACGCCGTCGGCTCGTCGCGGCCGTATTGGCGCGAGCTCGACGACGAGGCGATGGCGAACGTGGTCGTCGTGGATTCGCGCGCGGCGGCCGCTAGCGAAGCCGGTGACGTCATCATCGCAAAGGCGCGGATCTATGCCGAGATCGGCGAGATCTTCGAGGGGAGCAAACGGCTCGTGCCCGCTCAGACGACGATATTCAAGTCGGTCGGCCTTGCCGTCGAAGACGTCGCCGCCGCGCAGCTCGTCGCCGAAGCGGCGCGCCGCGGCGTCGCCTAACGTATCGCGAGGCGCTCGCTCCAGCGGATGCGCCCGGTCAGCTGCATGACCACGAAGAGCGTGAGGATCGCGCCGATCGTGATCGTAAGGCCGCTCCACCCTTCGTTGAAGAGCGCGTACGAGAAAAGGATCAGATAGACGAGCTGGGCCAGGCCGCTCTCGACCGCCGCGAACTTCCAGCCCACGACCAGACGCAAGTAGGAGATCGTCAGGAAGAGCGTCACGAGCGAACAGATCGTAAAGGCCGCCTCGATCGGAATGCGGTCGACGAGATACGCGAAGAGCAAGTGAAACGCAAAGAACGACGCCGCCAGGAAGAAGTAGTTGACTGGATGGAGGTCGACCTTGCGCAGCGTCGTGATGACGAGCAGCACGAAGAAGTAGAAGAAGAGCGCAACCGGCGCCCAAAACGTGATGCGCTGGGCCAGCGGGCCGGGCTGGAGCGGATAGGGGAACGCCATGCCGACGCCGTCGCCCGTGACCAGCGTCGCGTAATGCCAACCCAGACGCCGCCCGCTCTGGAACGTCGCCTCACTGTTGGGCAGGAGCGTCTGCGGCGGGAAATCGATGGCATTGAAATTCGTCGTCATCGTCAGCGCAAAATCGCGAATCGAGACGACGTCGCTGCCGAAGCGATAGGTCCAGGTCCCCGTCCCGCGCGAGAGGTAGCCGATGTCTATCGAAGTCGCGGCGCCGGGCGGGAGGTCGAAGGCGACGTACCCTTGGTCGAGTGCGGTCGCGTCGCTGAGGCTCCGGCCGCCAATCGTGCAGGTGAAATCGGCGTAGGTACCGTCGGTCGCCGGGAAGGGAAAATGGATCGAGAGCTGGCGGCTGCCGGTATCGTTGCGCACCCGATAGTGCGCGAGAAAACGAACGTCGTAGAGGTTGTACCAAAGCAGGCCGTCGCGGCGCTGCTCGAGGTCGAGCTTTACCGCAATGCGGCTGGCGTCGATCGGGATCGCGACGTTTTCGTAGCCTCTTTCGACGCGTCGCTTATCCCTGTTGTAGGTGTCAACCGCCACGCGGGCGTTTATCTGCGGCGCGAGTTGCGTCTGCGAGCTCCCCCACTGTGCGGTGAGCTTATCTCGCTGCGTCGAGTCCGAAGCGTAGGTTCGCTGCACGAGCGTCGCCCCGAGGATCATCCAGGCGACCGACGCCGACGCGAAGATGAAGACGATGGCGACCAGACGTTTGAGCATGCACGTACCTCGAACTCGGCGCGTAATAACTTTGCATTGCAAAGTCATTAACTTTGTATCACAAAGGGACAGACGGCGTCAAGGGTCCGGCGCGAGACGAGCGCGAAAACCGCGCTCGTCGTGGAAGATCGGATCGTCGTCGAGACCGCTCGCCTGGTTTTGCGCCGCTGGGAAGACGGGGACGCCGCGCTCGCCGCGCCCATTTATGCCAAGCCGGAGGTGATGCGCTACATTCCGTCGGGCGCGTGGGATGGGCAGCGAACCGCCCGCATCGTAACGCGCATGCGGGAGCTCGAAAAGGAGCAGGGATTCGGCTTCTATCCCGTCGTGTTCAAGGCGAGCGGCGCGATTATCGGTCACGCCGGGTTAGGAAACCTCGAAGCCGGCGCCGAGATCGAGCTCGCCTACGTGCTGGACCAGCCGTATTGGGGGAAGGGTCTCGCGACCGAAGCGGCACGCGCGATTCTCCGGCACGGCTTTGCTGCCACTGGTCTCGAGCGTATCGTCGCGGTTGCGTTTCCCGAGAACGAACGCTCGGTCGCCGTCATGCGCCGCTGTGGTATGACGCCGCTCGGCCGCGCCTGGCATTTCGGTCGGGAGGTGGTCAAATACGAAGCGTGCCGACCCGCCACGAAGGTTGCGCGCGGCGATTCCTGAAGGTCACAGGACCGATTTTTGGAGAGCTTGCATGTGCCGTAACATCAAGACCCTGCACAACTTCACGCCGCCGGCGACGCCCGACGAGATTCGCGCCTCGGCGATTCAGTTCGTACGGAAGCTCAGCGGGTTCACCCATCCCTCGAAGGCCAACGAGGCCGCTTTCGATGCAGCCGTGGAACGGGTGACGGGCGCGGCGAGCGAGTTGCTTGCATCGCTGGTCACGCACGCGCCGCCCCGCGACCGCGAATCCGAAGCTGCCAAGGCCAAGGAGCGCGCCAAGCTCCGTTTCGCCCGAGGCTAGCGCGAGCCGAACGGCAGCCGCACCGCCACGCGCGAGAGCGGCTTGTGCGAGAGCGTAATCGCGCCACCCAGCGCTTCGACGATCGCCAATCCGCGCCCGCGAAGCGAGGTCGGGTCGCGGAAACGCGGGCGCGCGATACCGCGGCCCGCATCGGTGACGACGAGCGTAAACTTGCCGCGCGATTCCAACAGCTCCACCTCAACCGGCAGCTCACCGTGCTCGCACGCGTTCGCCAAAAGTTCGCCGAGGATCATCGTGCCGATTTCGACCTCTTCATCGCTGCGCTGCGCGGTTCGCAGCGCGGCCGAGAACTCGGCGCGCGTTCGGCGCATGACGCACGCTTCGATGGCCAGAATTTTCCAAGAACGCACGTCGTGGGGGACCGAGCGAAAGCAGATCGTCAGAATCGCGACGTCGTCGACCGGCGCCTTGCCGCGAAAGATCGCTTCGAGAAGCGCGGCGGCCGGGCTTGGCCCGTTGCGGTCGAGGCGCCGTATCGCTTCGAGTAGTCGCCGCTCGCCCGCGTCCCAATCGCGGGCGTATTCGACCAATCCGTCGGTGTAGAGCACGAGCATTGATTGGGGCGCGATCGTCGTTTGAAAACTCGCGTACGAGTTGCTGCCGGCGATCCCGAGCGGCGGCCCGCCGGTCGCGAGCTGGCGAATCTCGCGAGTTTGGAGCAGCACGACGATCGGCGGATGGCCGGCGCTCGCATACGCGATCGTTCCAGACCGCGTATCGATGAATCCGCAGGCTGCCGTCACCATCGTGACGTCTTGCATCCGCAGGACGCGATTGGTTCGCGCCAGCACCGCGCCGGGATCGGATTCCTCGATGCCGGCCGTCAGGATCGATTGCCTCGCGCGGCTCATCACGACCGCGGCTTCGACGCCGTGGCCGGCGACGTCGCCGATGGAGAAGAGAATGCGATCGTCGGGCAGCGCAAACGCGTCGTACCAATCGCCGCCGACCTTCGCCTCGCGCCCGGCCGGCGCGTAAACGCCGCTCAGCACGGCGTCCGGCAGCTTCGGCAGGTCGCGGCCGAGAAAAGCCTGCTGCAGCGCGTCGGCGACGCGCTTCTCGTCTTCGAATGCCTTGCGCTGTTCTTGCAGCTTAGCAGCGACGCGGAATCCTGCGGTCGCGATGGCCGCGAAGACGAGCGCGAGAACGGCTCCCAGGACGAGCGACCCGACAAGCAACCGGGTGATCAGGTCGGTTGCGCTTTTGTCGGCGGCCTCGGAGCGGGTCGTCAACCGGGTGAAGAGCTGCGCGTCTAAGTTTCGAAAGCCGTCGACGAGCGACTTGCTCGTCAGCTGCACTAGAAAGATAGACGAGCGTGGGTTGCGCAGAGACGGCGTGGCGACCTTCGCGAGCCACTCGGCGTTGACGACGCGTTCCTCGCGAACGATGCGATCATCGATCGAGAGCGCGTCAAGGGTCTTCGTCAAGCGTGTGGCGGTCTCTCCAAACCGGCGCCGCGCGTTGTAGTACGTGGGGAGAAATTGCGGCTTCACCGTCGCTACGTAGCCGCGAATTGCCGTCTCTTCATCGAGTTGCAAGCGGAGCAGGCGGGCGCGTTCGACTTGCGCCGTGCGAAGCAGGCGCTGGTCGGCCGAGTTTCCGGCAATGGCTTCGAGGACCCAAATCGCCGAGGCCGTGAAGATTGCGAAGAGGACGACGGCGGCGAAAATCCCGACGAGCGAACCCACGCGGCCCTGCGAGTTCACACCGTCTGAGCCTCTCCAAGGGTCTCGAACGCGGGAATCATCTCGCCGAGGCCGGCGACGCGAAAGAGACGGGCGACCCTCGAGCCGGTGACGACCCGCGGCGCCGTCTTTCCCGCGTCGAGGCGTCGCCGCAAGAGCCGAATAAGTTGCGAGAGAGCGGTTGAGTCCATGTAGGTCACGTCGGTCAAGTCGACGATCGCGGTCTCCGCCACATCGAGCGCGCGAAGCCGTTCGTCAAATGCGTCCTTGCCCGTAAAATCGATCTCACCAGAAAACGACGCAATCGAACTCCCCGCGGGATCCATCCCGAAACGGTTGGCCCTCGGCCAGGGCAGTCCTGTTTGCCTTAGGCCGGCTCGCCGATCGTCGCCACATGGTGCGAGACGAGCGTCAACTCGGGTGCCCGAGGAACGGAGGTTATCCCTGGAACCGAACTCAACGAGCCGCGAATGTCGAAGACGCGATCGAGGCCGCAGATCTCGATAATGCGGCGGCAGAACGGCGCAAGATTTACCAGGAACAGCTCTCCGCTTCGCATCGCCGTCGCCTCCCGCAGCTCGATCAAGCAACTCAGCGCGGTGGAATCCATGTAGGTTACCTTTTCGAAGTCGACGATGACGAGCGGTGCGCTTGCCGCGACCGCGAACGCATCGCGCAAACGATCGCGTTCCCAAATATCGAACTCGCCGCGAAGGCGAATGACGAAGGCAGGGCGGGACCCCGGTTGAGTCGTGCTCATGGATTGACTCTTACCCACCAGCGAGCAAACCACGCAGGGCCGTTCTGCGGAATCCGGAATATCGCTCGTCGGCGTGCGAAATATAGAACTTGTCTTCGCGCTTTCGGCGTGCGGTCTCGCGAGCCTGACCGCCGAGGTCCCGGCGCCCGCGACCGCGCCGTCGCCCGCTCCCTCGCCTGCCAAGCTCCTCCGGCATTTGGAATACGGGTTCGTGGTCTCCGGGCAACCGCCGACCGACGCTTTCAACGCGGCCGACGGCGGCGCCGACGCCGCAGATAGCTCCGGGAAACCGGTCGCCCCCGAAGGCAGCAAGGGGACCATCTTCGTGGACGTGCTCTCCGTCGCGCCCGACGATGCGTTGGTCGTGCGCATCGCCGAACGTGCGCAGGGCGATGCGCAGCCGCGGCAACCCTCAACGTGCCGCGTCTACGGCAACACCTCGGTCGTGTGCCCTTCGACGCCGGCGCCGAGTCAAGCCGAGCGCGTGCTCCTCGGTTATCTCGGGCGGCAGTTCATAGACGGGGCACCGTGGGACGCCTCGGGGCACTGGCAGCGCAGCGAACAGGCCAAGCAGTTTGACGTTGCAGAGAACTTCACGTTGATGGACGCCGGCGACGGGAAGAAAGTCGTCGTTCAAGAGGTGAAGAAGACGCAGCTTCACACCGCCGGCCTCGAGACGCAAACCTCGGATGTGACGATTCACTACGACCGCGCCATGGAAGTACCCGACTCCATTCGGGACGATGTCGCGACCGACGGTAAGGGCGGGACGAGCCACGCCAGCTACCAGTTCACGCTGCAGGCCGACTCGTTCACCAAGGCGCCCTCGCCCTAGCCCAAAACTCTAGAAACTTCGTGGTGGGCGGCCTCGGCGGCCGCTACTCTTCGTACATAACACTTTCGTCCTGCTGAAAATGTATGAGGAGTCACCAATGCTACGAACGATTCACCAATCGCTGCTCTGCAGCGCCGCCCTCGGTGCGGCGACGATGCTCGTCACCGCCTGCAGCGGCGGCGCGCTGACCCCCACCCCCTCGGGCGCAGGCGCCCTACTGCCGAGCGCGATCGCTCGCGGCGCCGTCCCATCGGGCGGAATCTCGCCGGCGAAGACGCGCCAGTTCGTCACGCTCGACGACCAGAACGACCCGACCTTCAACCAGCTGCTCGGAATCAACAACGCCGGGGAAATCAGCGGTTACTTCGGCAGCGGCGCCAGTGGGCACCCCAACAAGGGCTACACGCTCGCGCCGCCCTATGGCCAGGGCAACTACTCGAACGAGAACTATCCGGGCTCGGCGCAGACCCAAGTTACCGCGCTCAACAACAAAGGCGATACGGCCGGCTTTTGGGTCGACAATTCGAACGTCAACCGCGGCTTCATCGAGTGGAAGGGCGTCTTCACGACCTACACCGACCCCAAGACCGGCGGTGGCAGCGTCAACCAGATCCTAGGCCTGAACGACAAGGGCATCGCCGTCGGATTTTACGTCGACGGGTCGGGCGTCTCGCACGGGTTCACCCTGAATCAGGCGACGGGCAAGTTCAAGGCCGTCGTTCCTCCGGGCGCGACGAACGTCGTGGCAAGCGGGATCAACGATGACGGCGACGTCACCGGGTTCGTGACCTCGGCCTCCGGGCAGTCGTCCGGTTTCCTCGAGAAAAACGGCAGCTTCTCGTCATTCTCGTTCCCGAGCGGATACAACACGCAGCCGTTCGGCGTCAACAGCCGCGATCAGATCGCCGGCAGCTATCTCGACGGCTCGGGCGTGCAGCACGGTTTCCTGCTCTCGCACCCCCTCTCGCACGCGAAATGGCAGTCGCTCGACGATCCCAACGGCATCGGATCGACCGTCGTCAACGGACTCAACGACAACGGCGAGATGGTCGGCTTCTATACCGATGCCGCCGGAAACACCGACGGCATGTTGATTCAGCCTTAGCGGATAGAGCGGGCGCGGGGCGGCGATCGTGACGAATCGTCGCCCCGCTCCCTACCCGAACGGGCGCGAAGCCAAAGCAAGGGAGGCCGCCACCCCTCTGGCCGAAGGGTATAGGCCGGATGCCTCAAGACAAAACGGAGCTCGAAAACCTATAACGCTTAACATGCAGGGTGTAAGGCGCCCCTCTACGGCGGCCTTCGCGGCCTCGCTTGCGTTCGCGCTTCCGACCTCCGGTTGCGCGGTCGCGCCGACGCCGCCGGTACCGTTCGTGCGCAGCGACGCGGCGCTTCGCTCGCTCAGTGCGACCGGCGCCGGCAAGATCCGTCACGTCGTCTACGTCATCCAAGAGAATCGCAGCTTCAACGATCTCTTCAAGGGCTATCCCGGAGCGTATACGGTTTCGAGCGGAAAGGATTCGCTGGGGAACCGGATCCGGCTTTCCCCGGTGAGCTTGACGACGATATACGTCATCAATCACGGCGCGGGCGCGATGTTCGCCGCCTGCGACGGAACCGGCAGCCTTCCGGGCATGGATTGCCGCATGGATGGCTTCGACAAAGAAGGTGCCGGCGGCAACCTACCGCATCCGGAGTTCGTCTACGTGCCGCGCTCGGAGACGAAGCCGTACTGGGATATGGCCCACGAGTGGGTCGTGGCCGATAAGATGTTCACGTCGCAGCTCGACGACAGTTTTGTCGCCCATCAGTATGCCGTTGCGGCGCAAGCACAATCGAGCGTCGACGTGCCCGATGGCGAATGGGGCTGCGAGGGCGGCAAAAGCGACCAGGAGACGACCATCTCGCTACAGCGGGTGATCGGGAATCCCCAGCGACCGTGCTTCGATTACAAGACGCTCGGCGATGAGTTCGACAAAGCCGGCCTCGAGTGGCGATTCTATACCAGCAAATTCAACGTGCCGTACAGCGGACTATGGTCCGGTTATCAAGCCGTGCACCATATCTACAAAGGCCCGGATTGGAAGAAGGACGTCATCACGCCGCAGAAGCGCTTCCTCACCGACGTCGCTGCAGGAAAGCTCGCGAGCTTCACGTGGGTCACGCCGCTCTGCCCCGACTCCGATCATCTGGATTGCGGTGGCGGCTACGGCCCGTCGTGGGTCGCGTCAATCGTAAATGCGGTCGGAAAGAGCAAGTTTTGGGACTCGACCGCGATCTTCGTCCAATGGGACGACTGGGGCGGCGTCTACGACCCGGTTCCGCCACCGTTTAAGGATTACGACGGCCTCGGGTTCCGCGTGCCCTTGATCGTCATCTCGCCGTACGCCAAGCAAAACTACGTCTCGCACGTCCAGTACGAGTCGGCCAGCGTGCTGCGCTTTGCCGAAGACCTCTTCGGTCTCAACCAACTCTCGGCCGCCGACGCGCGCGCCAAGTCGCCGGCCGCCGATTGTTTCGATTTCTCGAAGAAGCCGCGCGAGTTCGTTCCGATCCAAGCGCCGCAAGACGAGCAGTTCTTCCTGAACCAACCGAACGACGGTCGCATCCCGGACGAAGAGTAGGGATCGGAACGCACCAGGACTAGCGGCCTCCCGGCAGAAATGCATCACCGCAAGAACGGGATGGGGCTCCCTATAACCGCCGGATGACGGCTGACGGCTCCTGCGCTAACTACGCTTGCTGATAGGGAGTTCTCTCGTGACCCATATCGACAATATGTGGCTCATCGCGGGCATATGGATGGGCCTGGCCGCGATAAGCGCCTTCGTCGCCGTTCGCATAAAGATGCCGGCCGCGCTCGTCGAGATCATCGTCGGCATGTTGGCCGGCAACCTCATCGTGCTGCGTACCAATGCCTGGATCGATTTCGTGGCCGGTTTTGGAAGCATCTTACTAACATTTCTGGCCGGGGCCGAGATCGACCCGGCCGTTCTTCGGCGCCAGCTCCTGCCCTCGACCGTTCTCGGGGCGGCGTCGTTTGCGGCGCCGTTCGTGGCGGCGATGGCGTTCACGTTCTTCGTCGCGCATTGGACCCCGGATGCGGCCAAGATCGCCGGCATCGCTATGTCCACGACGTCAGTAGCCGTCGTCTATGCGGTCATGATCGAGTCCGGCTTAGCGAATAAAGAGTTCGGCCAGCTCGTGCTGGCCGCGTGCTTCTTTACCGACCTTGGCACGGTCGTCGCCCTGGGGTTGTTATTCGCAAACTATAATCTCTGGCTGATCGCGCTGGTGCTCGCGATCGGCCTGGCGATGTACCTGATTCCCAAACTGCTTCCGCCGCTCTTCGAGCGAATGGGCCGCTACGTGAGCGAACCGGCTCTCCGCATCCTATTCGCGACGATCTTCTTGCTGGCATCGATAGCCGTCTATGCCAAGAGCGAAGGTGTACTGCCGGCATATTTTCTCGGCCTGGGGTGCGCCGGCATGATGATATCCTATCCAGACGTAAAGCGGCGACTGCAAACGATGACGATGACCTTGCTGGCCCCTTTTTACTTCATCAAGGCCGGGACGTACATCGAGTTTGGAGCCGCCTGGGCGAACCTCTGGTTGATCGTGGCGCTCTTCTTTGTCAAGGTCGGCGCGAAGATCGTTGGCGTGTTGCCGCCCGCGCGGTGGGCGTTCAAGTATTCAAGGCAGAACGCGGGCTATCTGACCCTGATGATGGCGACCGGCTTAACGTTCGGCACGATTTCATCCCTCTACGGGCTGACGCACGGGTATATCGATCAGGCGCAGTATACGGCCCTGGTGACGGTTGTAATCCTAACGGCGATCGTCCCGACGGCGATCGCGCAGGGACTCTTCAAGCCGACCGAAGAGCCCGAAGAGATGGAAGCGGAAGTGCCGTAGGGCATGTATGCATCCGGCAAGCCTTCGAAGCGTCGCGCGATCGTCTGGACGATCGCCGGTGTCATCCTGGGATGCGCCCTCGGCGCCGTGGCAAACTTCTTCGTCCTGCAGCTACTCCTGCGCAGTGCCGAGTGGCACGCCGTGCTCTTTATGGAAGTCGCGCTGGGGGTGCTGCTTATCACGCTCGCCATCCGCAAGGCGCGACGGTTCGGAGTCGGCTTTACACCCGGCGCGCTCTTGGGCGTTACCCTGGCGATCGCCGCCAGTTGGCTGCTGCTCTTCTTGGTGGTCGGCCTATAGGCCGCTCTAGTGGTCTACAAAACGGCTGGCTTCGTTCATGGTCGGATCGAGGCGCAAATCTTCGTAGGCGTATTTGCGGTCCTCGTGCCCTTGAACGGTCGTCACGCGCACGACGACTTCGTGAGGATGGACCTCTTTGACCGTGCCCTCCTCCTTCGTCCCGTCAATGAAGACTCTATCGCCGAGCTTCAACATTGTTTGATCCCCTTCATGGTGAGTTTCGTAGGATAGGATCTCGGCTGCTATGCCGGATTATCGAAATCCCCTGGGCTGTTATCCGTGGCTTTCCAAGCGGCCGCGCGCTGTTGCTGGGCTTTTGCCAATGCGTCGCGCACGCCGCGCGCATCAAAATCCTTGGTGTACACGGGCGAGCCGGGTTGCTGGCGCCACGAATCGTCAATGCTGCCCGCGTCCACCGGGTCGAAGCCGAGTTCGTCGACGAGCCGCATGACGACGGCCTTGGCCTTGGGATCGTCCCCTGCGATTGGAAGCGCGATCCGGCCGGGCGTCCCGGCCTGCTTGCCGTCGTCGTGCAGATGCTGCGCGTAGATGTTATTGAACGTCTTTACGACGGGGCGTCCGAGCTTCTGTGAGACCCAGCGGCTCTCACTGGGCGCTTCCTCGATCCCTGGGATGCGGCCGTCGCGCTGTCGCGGATAGTAGTTGCCCGTGTCGATCACGACGACGTCGGCGGGGACGCCGGCGAACAGATCCGCCGGCAGATTCGGGATGTTCTTCTCCGGGATGGTAACGACGACGACGTCTTGACCGTGTGCTGCTTGATGCGGAGTAACGGCTTTGGCTCCGGTTTGCCGGGCGAGCTCGGTGAGCGTCTGCGGTCCGCGAGAGTTTGCGACTGACACGTCGTATCCGAGCTTCCGGAAACGACGCGCCAGCGTGCTTCCGATATTGCCTGCGCCGATGATTCCGATTTTCATGTCGCCAATAACTCGGAGAGCCGCTGCATAGTTGCGACCCTCCTGCTACGGAGACAGATTGCAGCGCCGCAATCGGCCGCTGCAACTTCGGAAGCGCTCCCGGCTACCGGCTCCCGTCGAGTTCGCCTACTCGGTCCCTTCGCCATAGCCGCGTGCCGCCGTACTGGTAGCACGTACAGCCGCCGCTACGGTAGCGGGACCTAGCCCCTGCTTCGGGCAGGGATAGCGTGCCGGCGCGAGGGAGTCTTCTGCCCGACCGGCCATAGCTTTAGCCGTACCATGCGACGTTGAGCCGCGAAAGGATATTGCCCTTGAAGACCCTGTTCCTGAGCCCCCCGTCTTTCGACGGTTTCGACGGCGGCGCCGGCGCGCGGTACCAGGCCAAGCGGGAGGTGACGTCGTTCTGGTATCCGACGTGGCTCGCTCAACCCGCCGCCCTCGTCCCGGGCAGCACGCTGGTAGATGCCGCGCCTCACGGGCAGTCGATCGAAGACGTGCTCGCGATCGCCAAGGATCACGATCTGGCGATCATGCACACCAGCACGCCGTCGCTTCCCAACGACGTCGAGTGCGCGCGCCGGCTCAAGGCACAGAACCCCAGTCTTAAGGTCGGCTTCATCGGTGCACACGTTGCCGTGCTCCCGGAGCAGACGCTGCTCGAGAACGATATCATTGATTTCGTCTGCCGAAATGAGTTCGACTACACGTGCAAGGAGCTTGCCGAAGGGCGCCCTTGGAATGAGATCCTCGGCCTTTCGTACCGGGACACCGACGGTCAGCTAAAGCGCACGGAAGAACGCCCGCAGATCGCCGATTGGGATGCGATGCCAAGCGTGCTCCCCATCTACGCCAAGTTTCTCGACGTCACGAAGTATTATAATGGTTACCTGCTGCACCCGTACGTGTCGTGGTATACCGGCCGCGGCTGTACGGCGAAATGCACGTTTTGTCTCTGGCCACAAACCATTGGCGGCCACGTCTTTCGCCACAAGAGCCCCGAGGCGGTCGGTCGCGACCTCGACGAAGCGAACGGTATCTTTGGTTCGACGGTGCGAGAATACATGTTCGACGACGACACGCTGACGAACGAAAAAGACTACGCTATTGCGCTCAGCAAACATATGAAGCGCCTGAACCTCAGTTGGGCTTGCAACGCTCGCGCGCACGTCGACTACGACACGCTAAAGACCCTGCGCGACAATAATTTACGAGTGCTGCTCGTCGGCTTCGAGTCGGGAAATCAAGAGATTCTCTACCGCATAAAAAAGGGTCTGAAGCTAGAGATGGCCCGCAAGTTCATGCAAAACTGTCACAAACTCGGCATCAAGGTTCACGGCACGTTTATCATCGGCTTGCCGGTCGACACGCCGGAAACGGTTCGCGAAACGATCGAGTTCGCCAAGGAACTCGACCCCCACACAATTCAGGTTTCGATCGCGTCACCCTATCCCGGGACGGAACTCTACGATCAAGCGCTGGCAAACGGCTGGTTCGCGCGCGACGACTTGGTATCCGGAGCGGGCATCCAGACGTCGACCCTGAGCTACGATACGCTCTCGACGGCGGAGATCGAAGATTCGGTGGAACGGATGTATCGCGAGTTCTACTTCCGACCAAAAAAGATCGCCAAGATCGTGGCGGAGATGGTCACGAGCCGCCAGATGATGGTGCGCCGGTTGCGCGAAGGCGGCGAGTTTTTCAGCTACTTGCGGGCGCGGCGCGTACAGGCCGGCGAACGCCGGCTGGAAACGGCGTCGCCCTAAACCTGCCTAAGGCGGCGCGAGCCGCTGGGCCGAGGCCAGCGTCTCGTCGAACATGTTGCGCTGGAACGCGATCATGTCCGGAACGTGCGGGAAGCGTGCGTCGGTTCGACTCGCGGTAAGACGGTAGCGCCCGTTCTCCGCGGCCAGCGTACCGCGTTTTCGCAGAACTGCAAGGGCGTTGAAGACCGAAGCCTCCGGATCACGGCGCAGTTCTGGATCGACGAAAACGTTCGCCGGTAGCGAGTCGAGCCGCTCGCGCACCGCGCGCACGGCGTCCTGCGTCGCAAACGGTTCGGGGGCATCGAGCAGAAATACGGCCAGCAGCGCTGAGGTCGTAATTGGACGCGCCGCGGCGAGCGACGTCCCTACGTCGGCGGTGCCGCGGAGGGGAAGGACGCGATAGAGCATCGAGAGGCGCCTTCCCTTGAAAGGGTCGTAGGCGACCGCGCAGAGCCAGAGGTCGGCGAATGGCGCGAGGGCCTCGACGATTCCCCCGCGCATTCGATGCATGCGGCCGTCACGACTGAAGTCGCCTTCGGGCGTAACGTAGAAAGTAGCGCCGCCGCGCACGCGCTCGACGATAGCGGCGACGTCGCGTTCGGCCGTCGCGCGGAGATTCTCGAGCACCTCGCGCCGATACGGCTGTTTGAGGTGCGCCACTTTCACCCATGCCTGCGCCGCCATGAAGTAGTCGAGTTTCCAGAGGTCGCTCAGCATGCGGTCGTTTAGGCCTAACGCCGCAAGCGTTTCGTCCGGCAGGAGCGCGTCGAGCCGCAGATCGCCGTGCGCGGCACGCAGCTCCTCGGCCAGGCTGATGAGCGGCCGTGAGAAGAGGTGGTTCTCGATCGGCAGGACGCCGTACCAATCCCACAGGAGGCTCAGGTTGATGCCGCGCGTGAACCGCGCACTCCAGGGCAACCGCGCGGCGATGAATCCCGTTTCGAAGGTGCGACGGGAGTTGCACATGATCAGACGCTTCCATGGGTGCAGAAAGAACGTGCGCGCCGTAATCGTCTCGCCTTCGTCGATATGCTGATGGTTGGTTATCAACACCGTCGGACCGCGTTTTGCCGGCAAGTGCCCCCACTGGCGGACGCGAGTTCTGAATTGAATGTAGAACTGGCGCGCACCGTAGGTGACTGCCAGCATCGCCCAGGTTGGCTTCACCGGGGCATCGAGCTCGGCTTGCAGATTGCAAGCGCGGTCGGCAGCGTCGTTGAAATCCTGTCATCCTCCCATTTCCGCACGAGATCCCTTCGGATACCGAGGCAAGGCCCGCCTTCTCCTGTAGCGAAACGGCGTCGCGTGAAGATTGCGCGCGTTCTGGCCGCGGCCCTTGATGTCGCGGCGATTGCTGCTACCGCTTATGCGGCCGTTGCAATCGCATCCATGGCGCGCCTCCGACGACCCGAACCGGAGCCGGGTCGCCTCGACCAGCTGCCGCCCGTCAGCGTGCTCGTCCCCTTGCACGGTGCGGAACCCGAGCTTGAGGAGAATCTGCGCGCATTTGCGTTGCAGGACTACCCTGTTTGTCAGCTCGTCCTCGGCGTCGCACGAGCCGACGACGACGCGTTGGCGATTGCGCGGCGCGTGGCGGCCGCCCTTCCCGATCGGAACATCGAGATCAACATTGGCGAAGTACCCAGCGCGCGTAACCCAAAGATCGCGAACGTGCTTTCAATGATGCGGCTCGTGCGCCACAACGTGCTGATCTTAGCCGACAGCGATACCCGGGTTCAACCAACCTACGTCCGCTCCGTTACGGCGCCCTTACGCGAACCGGGCGTCGGCGTGGTTACCTGCCTTTTCGCCGGCGTTCCAGACGGCTCGTTTTCGTCCAAACTCGGGGCGATGTTTATGAACGAGCAGTTCATCCCATCGGTACTCGTCAATCGACTCTTCGGTCCTCCGCGGCACTGCCTGGGCCCCACGAATGCGGTACGTTCGGCGGTCCTTTCCGCGATCGGCGGCTTCGAGGCGCTTGCGCCCCATCTCGCCGACGACTTCATGCTGGGGAATTTCGTTGCGGCCCGAGGTCTCCGCGTCGTAATTTCACGTCACATCATACGAACGATGGTGTCGGACTCGAGTCTCTCGGTCCTTTGGAACCACGAGCTGCGCTGGCACCGGACGATTCGGGGGGTGCAGCCGGCTGGTTACGCCGGTATGTTTCTAACCTACCCCGTGCCGCTCGCGCTGCTAGCGCTCGTGCTTGCGCCACGGCGCCGGCGCTTCGCGACGCTGTTCGTCGCGGCGCTCGCCCGCATCGTCTTGCAGCGCGTTTCGGCTCGCGCGCTCGGCGTCCCACCAGCCTCGCTGTGGCTGATGCTGCCACGCGATCTCTTTGGGATTAGCGTATGGGCTTGCGGCCTCGCTGGGAAGGGCGTCCGCTGGCGCGACGCGCAACTGCACATCGAATCGGGCGATGTGCTCACGGAGCGGCACTGAAACCCGGCGAGGCGATGGACCGCTCGCGCTGGGTAATTGTAACCTTTCGCGATCGCACGGGTTCGTGGTGGTTGCGAAACTAGAAAGCTCAAATGAAAGTTGAGTAATTCATGATGGACCTCACCAAGTCCCCGCCGCGTAGCGTCCGAGCGACAATGCTTGGCATCGTGCAACTAGCTCGAACGACCGACAAGGCGCAAGCGACTGCGAATGGTCGTGCCGGTGAGTATGAGTATGGATGCCCGATGGATCAGGGCCTTTTCGAATACCTGGGCATGGATGCGGCGGAATTCTTCGGGGTCGTAAAAAGCGCGAAGAATGATTCGGTGATCGAAGCTTACGCAAACACGTTTGTCGCCAGGAAGGATCGCCAGTCTCTCGATAGCTTCAACAGGAGTTGGGTCTCATCGGTGCCGACCGGAGAATCGTTGAAGGCCTTCTACGACTTGCGCGCGCAGGTGGCTCCCAACCGGACGGACGTCACGTCGTGGTCGGACCTGCTCGATATCGAAGAAGGGCGTACCGTCCCTCGACGCGAGGTCGCGCACGCCTAAGTAACTCGTGGCCGCGCGAGCATTTTCCCCAAAATGCATAGTTAGGGCTGACAAGCCTCCGACGTGTGCTGCCATCCAAGCACCCGGGCGATCAATTCGGTGCGGTTCCGGCTCGCCGTCTTGTCAACCATGCTCTTAATGTGGTCTTGAACGGTCGAAGAGCTGATGTGCAGGGTTCGTCCGACCTCCTGGAGCGTCGCGCCATCGAGCAGCAACGCCAGCACCTGCAGCTCGCGCGGCGAGATATGGAAGCGCGCCGCGGGGCCGGCTAGGGAGCTGGCCGGCGGAAAACGCTCTATGCGCACGCCGATGAAGAGCCCGGCGGGGCCCGACATCGGTTGGGTCCGCACGACGAGGAACGGAACCGGATGGGCGACGCCCGACTCTTGCGTGTCGGAGTGAGTGCGCCAGCCGGCAATCAGGTCTTTGACGGCCGCTTCGAGTACCGCGGGCAGGCGGTCCGCGATCCGGGTGCGCAGTCCCGTCAGCGCGACGCGCCGTTGCTCGTCGGCCGTCCACGCAAGTACAATCTGCAGATCTCCGTCCAGCACGTAGAACGACTCTCCCGATTCCTGGGCCGCACGCGGCGCGTGCTTTACGCTCTCGGTCGAATGCAAACGCAACCCAGAGAGGCGCTCCGACGCAGCGTCGAGGGAAAGCGCCAAAACGCTGATCTCGCTCGAGGTAAACGGCCCCAGCTCGCTCGTGCGCAGCAGCGTGAGAATCCCGAAGCTCGCATCGGCATCGGCAAACAACAGCGTGACGCCGCTTTCGAAATCTCCGAGCGGACCGAGCATTGCGGCGATGCGCGGTCCGATCTTGGCCTTCTCACGCTGGCGTTCGAACTCGTTCTTGAGCCGTGACAGCTCGCCGCCGATTTCGCGTGATCCGAGGAGGAGGCCCGCTAGCTCGCCGTCGGGCATCAGGCGGGCAAACGCCCAGCGCGAAGCCGGTACCACGCGAAGAATCTCCGTGATGATCGGATATGCCGGATCCGACTCCGACACGAAATCGGCCAGGAGCGTCGGCACGGTCCGAGTCGGCCCGGAACCGGCGCTATCGCGCTTTTTCACGATGGTCGCTTTCTCGCCCCAATGCTGTCCCGAGTGCTTCTCGTCCGACGGGGCGACGTACTGCTAACGCACGTTCATCGATCGCTCGGGCGATAAGAAAGAGCGGGATTCGCATCCCGCTCCTCTCTCGGCTGGCGTGACCGGCCGTCGAGAATCCTAAGTTCTCATTTTCGTACAGTGGATTGCCACCTTCGTTACTTTACCCGAAGAATCGGTGGCCGTCGACTCGTCGTTCGTCTCCGTATCGCTGACCTTCGTCACGACATCCGAACCGCTGCTCCCGTCGAGGTTCTTGCTTGTCCACGCGATCGTGCTACCTTGCCAACCTGGCGACGAACTCGTCCCATAACCGCCCGAACTGTCGGCGCCGATCTGGACCCACTGCTTGATCGAGCTGTCGTAGGTCATGTAGTTCGTACCTTGGATCGTAGACGTGCGATACTGATCGAACGGCGGTGCAGTATCCTGCGTCACCATCCATGCGCCGTCCATGCCGATCGTCGTCGTGCTGGTATCGGGCCGTTGTTTGCCTCGCAATAGCTGGGTGCACGTCCAGGAGCCCGTCAAGAACATCATCGGAGAGAAGTCCGGACGTGCCATTGGAACTTGCGTCGCGGTCGGGCCTGGGGAGGCAGCCGAGACCAACGGGGCTGATGCGAGGCCAAACGCGAGGGCCACCACAGCAAGCGCCGCGAGTGCTGCTTGTTTCATCGTTGCGTGTCTTTCGTGGAACTTCATACGCACTGCGATGCATCTTTTTGAAGGTAGTGTGGCGTCATCGCAGCCTAAGCAACGATCGCAGGGCTGATGGATAGAAGGCGAACCTCCTGTCGGGCCATTGTGTGTGTTTACCCTGGATTTGTCAACGGAAGTAAGTATTCGCAGAGCGACGGGCAGACGCTACTATCCGCTATTTCGATGGTGTGACGGCACTTCGTTCGGGCGAACGAGACAATTGCAGCCATTTGTTGCGGGGCCATCGCAAATCGGTGCTTTCGTTCGGGCAATGTTATGCAGCGACTAAAGTGGTCCCGATCGCGTTGCCGCTACCCAAATCGTACGTTTTTGAAACCTTAGTTGGTGCGTTAGGGTATTAGCCATTGTAGTGAACAACATTTTTCGGGTGAAAGTTGAAAGTATTATGACGGCGATAGCTAAAGCGGCACAGCGGGCTCGAGCGCCCGACACGCCACACGAAACCGATATTACGCAGAGCGGCGTTGATGAAAGCAAGGGCGATTACCGACTTTTCGGAACCTCTAAGAGAGGCGACTTCATTTTCAGCGTGCGGTAGACGCGCGCGGTAGCGGGTGCCTATCTAGGCTGGCCGCGCCTCCGTAGTATGCTCCCATCCAAGCACTCGCGCGATCAATTCGGTGCGGTTTCGGCTCGCCGTCTTGTTAACCATGTGCTTGACGTGATGCCGAACGGTTGAATGGGCGATGTGCAGCGTATGGCCGATCTCCTCAAGCGTCGCGCCGTCGAGCAGCAGCGCCAGCACCTGCAGCTCGCGTGGCGAGATATGGAAACGCGCCGCGGGGCCGGTTAGCGAGTTTGACGCTTGAGACCGCTCGATCCGCACGCCGATGAAGAGTCCAGCAGGACCTGACATTGGCTGTGTCCGTACGACGAGGAACGGAACCGGATGGGCGACGCCCGACTTTTGCGTGCCGGAATCCGTGCGCCAGCCGGCGATCAGGTCCCGAACCGCCCCTTCGAGCACTGCGGGCAATCGTTCCGCGATCCTCGTGCGTAGGCCCGTGAGCGCGATGCGCCGTTGCTCGTCGGCCGTCCATGCGAGCACGATCTGCAAATCTCGGTCTAGCACGTAGAATGATTCTCCTGATGCCTCGGCCGTAAGCGGCGCTTCGTCGCTGTCCTCGGCGGCATCGAGGGGACCTTGCGCTTCGTTCTCCGGCGGACGTAACCGCAGCGCGGAGAGGCGCTCCGACGTAGCATCGAGGGAGAGCGCCAGAACGCTAATCTCGCTTGAGGTGAACGGCCCCAGCTCGCGCGTGCGCAGCAACGTGAGAATACCGAAGCTGGCCCGGGAGTCGGCAAACAACAACGTGATACCGCTTTCGAAATCGCCGAGCGGACCTAGCGTCGCCGCGATGCGCGGCCCGACCTTGGCCTTCTCGCGCTGGCGTTCAAACTCGTTCCTGAGCAGAGAGAGCTCGCCGCCGCTTTCACGTGAATCGAGGAGTAGGTCTGCTAGCTCGCCGTCAGGTCCTAGCCGCGCAAACGCCCAGTGCGAAGCCGGAACGACGCGAAGGATTGCCGCGATGATCGAATATGCAGGATCCCGCTCCGCTAGGAAATCGACCAGAGCTTTCACTGCGGCCTGGGACCGGCGCTATCGTGCTTTTCCACGATGGTCACTTTCTCGTCCGTATGGTACGCTTGGTGGTGCTTCTTCTCCAAAGGTGCGACGTACTGCTTGCTCGCCCTGAAAGCGTAACATTATGGCCCGCGTATGCTGTTTGGCCGCCGTCGACCCCACGGATATCCCGCTGCTTGCCTCCGTGCTCACCGGTGCCGGAGAGTCGGGGCTCGCGATCGTTGCCCGTCTCGATGTGGCCGCCATTAGAAAGCTCGCGCCCGAGGTTCTCATTGCCGACATCGATCGGCTAGAAGTCGATCAGCTCGAAGTGCTCAGACAGCTCCGCTTCGTTTTGCCCGACTGCGTCATCGTCGTCTATACCGCCATTGCAAAACCGCATTGGGGTCGTGCGTGCCACCTAGCGGGCGCCAGCGGCCTACTCTCCAAAGAGTCGCAAGAATCGCAACTGATAGCCGGATTGCGGCGCGCGATACAGACCGGCTGCTTTACCGATCCTCGTTGTGCCGCCTAGCGTCGGGGCCTTTTCAGCGGTTTTAGAATTTCGAGCCGAGTCTAAACTGGCAGGCCGTGCAGATGTCCGCGATCTCTTGAAAGCTCAGCCGGTGGAAGGTCTTGTTGCCATAGGCAAAATCCTCGCCCGCCTCGACCGCATCGTAGCGCGCCTGAGCGCCAAGGTTCAGCGGCGGTCGCTGCTTCAATATCTGGTTCTTGAAGTTGACGCGATAGGCCAGGTCTTTCCCAAACAGTACGATCTCACCGCGTGCATTTGCATAGCCACCGTAGACTGCTTCAGAGCGTTCTGGGCACTTCGGCCCCTTGACGTCACCTGTGATAGCGAGGGTGGCAATGGGCAAAAGGGTATCTATCATGCGTTCTGTTAGACCGCCAAAAAGCCGAAAAGGTTGCAACGCAGTCGCGAAGCTGTGCCCCCGGACGTTCGCCGGGTGGAAAATAACGGCCTCTGCACGCAGTCCGCACGTCAGAGAGGATGCCTGAGTGCCAAACGCCGTTCGACGCGTGAGCGTCGCGAGCACCGGGATCGTACGAATTCGCCCGGAGCACGTTGCCTCCAACGGTACGCCAGAATTGTGGTGGCTGCTTACCTCGAAGTCATGGACCGACCCCCTACCGATTAACTTTTATATTGTCGATCACCGCGACGGTCTCGTGCTCTTCGATGCCGGCCAGGATCGGGCTTCCATCACCGACCCAAGCTATTTTCCCGGCGGCCCTATGCGCTACTTATACAACCGTCTAGCGCGCTTTGAAATTGCGCCGGCCGAGACGGTGCGCCGGCTGCTCGCATCCGAGGGGTACGACATCGGCGACGTAAGGAAAGTCGTGCTTTCACATCTGCATCAGGATCATATTGGAGGCCTGCCGGAACTAGGCCATGCGGAGCTCTACGTCGCGGAAAGGGAGTGGGAAACGCTCCGTCAACCCTTCCCGCTTTTGCACGGAATCATGCCCAAGCACATCGACCTGCCCGGATTGCGCTGGCATAAAATACACTTTGGAGAGTCGGCGATGCCGCGTTCGACTGAAACGTGGTACGACTTGATGGGGGACGGCTCGCTGATGCTGGTGCCGACGCCGGGCCACACGCCCGGCTCGATCTCGCTTCTCGTCAAGGACTCGCCGGGCAAGCCCCTGCTGTTCGTTGGTGATCTGACGTACTCGTGCGATTTGTTACATGCCGGCGTTGTTCCAGGCGTTGGCAACGTAAGGCAGCTGGAGCTTTCGAGCACGAAAGTTCGCGCTCTGGAAACGGAGTTTCCGGGATTGTGCATACTCGCCGCTCACGATCCAGCGGCTCGCACGAGCCTACGCGCGTCGGGTGCGATGCAGCCGTCGGGATAGGCCGCCGCCACGCGATCGCACGATGGGACCCAGGGACAAACTGGAGTCAGCGGGAAGAAGGAAATCCTCGTTGCCCGGAGGCTAGCACGCTATCGATCTCGGGGTACATTGGTATGAAGTCTGAAGAGCTTCGTGCGGTCCAAGCACCGATAAAAGAACTGTACAAAGCAAAGCCGGACGCCGCCTTCATCACGCTCAAAGCCGAAGGCCACCTTGGCGAAGGTGTTACTTGCAACGTTCAAACGAGCAAAGCGCTCGTTGAAGCGGGGCTGCACCCCGCGACGGGCGGGGATGGACTCGCGGCTTGCTCGGGCGACATGTTACTCGAGGCGCTGGTCGCCTGCGCCGGAGTAACCCTGAATGCCGTTGCTACCGCCTTAGGAATCGACGTTCGGGACGGCATCGTGAGAGCTGAGGGGGACCTCGATTTTCGAGGAACGTTAGGGGTCGCCAAAGAGGCGCTCGTGGGGTTTAGCCGCATTCGAGTTCAATTCGCCTTGGATACCGATGCATCTGAAGAGCAACTGACCACGCTGATTCGGCTAACCGAACGCTATTGCGTTGTTTATCAGACGCTAAGGCAGCCGCCGGAGATGTTCGTTTCTAAAAGTACCTTGGCGTAATCCCCAGAGAGAGGACGTCGGCTTGCCAACATATATGGACATCCACGAGATTCCGGGAGCGACGGCGGAAGCGGTCGGCGCGGCCCATTTGGCCGACCTTGCGACCCAAGGGAAGTACGGCGTCGTGTACCACAAGTACTGGCTCAATGAAAGCCAGGGCAAAATATTCTGTCTCTGCAGCGCGCCAAGTCCGGAAGCCGCCATGAGCGTGCATCGCGAAGCGCACGGACTCGTCGCGGAGAAGATCATCGAGGTAGCACCGGAGGTTGCCGAGGGATTTCTTGGCGGGTGCGAGGTGAATTCTGAAGGCGCGGCCCTGGTTCCGGGGGGCAACGGCGACGATCGCGATTCCGGCATTCGCACGGTTTTGTTTACCGATATCGTCGATTCGACGTCACTGACGCAACGCCACGGGGACGACGCCGGCATGGCGTTTCTCAAGGTTCACGACGACATCGTGCGAAGCGCTCTGGAAGCACTTGAAGGTCGCGAAATCAAGCACACCGGAGATGGCATCATGGCCTCCTTCGTGTCAGCGGCGGCGGCAGTTCGATGTGCAACCCAGATTCACCAAAGACTATCCCAACATCCCTGGCAGAACATGGAGCTCTCGGTGAAGGTTCGTATCGGTGCCGCAGCGGGAGAGCCCGTGGAAAACAATCGCGATCTCTTCGGATCGACCGTTCAATTGGCATCGAGGCTTTGCTCGCACGCCCAACCCGAGCAAAGTCTGGTCTCCAACGTCATCGCGGAGCTCTGCATCGGTAAAGGTTTGGCGTTTGAAGACTTGGGCGCAGTCGCGCTCAAGGGTTTCGATCGCGCCGTCCGCGTTCACGCCGTTCGGTAGCACCCCAGCTATGGGACCTACCCTATTTATTTCATAAACGGTACGTTGTTCGGCGTTATGATCGACGCGATGTCGCGAAAGATCGCATTAGCAACCCCAGGGAATGGCTTCTCTTGCTGGCTGTTGATAAAAACGATGATCGTCGCGCCGGTAGTGGGCATATAGTAGGCTGCGGTATTGTAACCGGTTATGCCGCCCGTATAGCCGTACCAGCCGGCGGAACAACCTATCCCCAGGCCGAAAGCGAGATTCCCTTCGCCGGTCGGCAAACAGGTAAGCCGCTCTTTTTGGGTCGCAGCGCTATTGGTCGTTCCGGTCACATAGGCTTTAACCCACTTTCTCATATCCGCCATGTTTGAAATCATGGCGCCGGCTGCCCACGAAACGGACGGCGGGAGAACTGCGGACTCGTCGACCCATTCATTCTTAGCGTCCAGCGAATAACCGTGCGCGTATGGGGTCGGCATGCCCCAATCCGTCGTCGGAAACGACGTGTGACTCAGACTCATGGGAACGAGAATTCGGTTGCGGATCTCAGCCTCGATCGTGTGATGCGTGACCTTTTCGATGACCAGCCCAAGTAGGAACCAGTTGGTATTGCTATAGTTATACTTCGCTCCCGGGGCGAACAATGGCGGCTGCTTTGCCGCAAGCGCGACCCATTGACGGGGCGTCCGTCGCGCCCAGACGGCCATTCCTTCCTTTTGGACTCCGGGTACGGAGTACATGTCGATGATGCCGCTGCGCATTTGCGCTAACTGGCGCAACGTGATGCTTTTTTCGTTCGGCACGGCTAGCCCGAGGTCGAAGCTAGCGATCGTATCGTCGAGGCGCAGCTTCTTCTCGTCCACGAGCTGAAGCAGGACCGTTGCTACGAACGTCTTCGTGTTGCTGCCGATGCGGAATAGATCGTCGTGAAACATCCCGGCGAGCGGTGAAAGGCGCGCAAATCCTATCCCCTTGACGAACGCGCCCTTTCCAGGAACCCACACTCCAAGGGCCGCGCCGGGCACCGGCTGCGCGGCGCCGTATTTCGTGAGTTCTTTTGCAACGGCGACGGCCATCGCTTTTTGAGCCTCGAAAGGAAGTTGAGTCGTCGCCGCGGCGCCGGTCGCGCCGGCGTTGGGGAATGACAGCATCAGCCCAAGGAGAGCCGGTAACACGCGCTTCATAAAGCCCATTTCTTTAACGTGCGGGTACAGTCCGCCTCATTTAGCGAGCAGCTGACAGCTAGCCGAGCTCGAGGAGACCTCTAGCGGTAGTTTGGAATTCGGACGACGCTACCCCTTGCTTTCGGATCGTTCGGGTCCGCTACGACCGTCACGTACAGGTCTTTGCCGTCTTTACCGAAGGCGACGTTGGTTGTGCCGGTACCGGCAGCTATGTCAAAGATGTGGAGGAGCTTGCTGTTGGGAGAGATCTTCAATATCTTCCCGCCGAACCACTGGGCAACGTACATGTTCCCCTGAGCGTCGATTTTCATGCTATCGGGTCCGAGCCACCACGATCGAACGCTGTTTTTCGTGAGAAGATTCAGCAGCGCAAAATTCGAGCGGTTAGTCAGGGTGCCGTCGCTATTAATGGTGAACTTCTTGATGGAGTTGCCCACGGTTTCACTCACATAGAGCGTTTTCTGATCGGGCGAAATGCCGACCCCGTTGGCGTAGTTGAGATCGTCCGCCACCTCAACCCACTGGTGGCTGCCGGGGGCAAGGTAAAGAATCTTGCCCATGACGGCGGTTGGCGGGTCGACGTAGGGTCCCGAAAGCGTCGCATACACGCCGCCGTTGGCGGCTACGACGAGGTCATTTATGCCGCCGTCTAGCTTTCTTCCCTCGCTGTCGGTATCCCAACGACGAAGTTGCTTCCCCGTCATGTCGACTTCAAGGATTCCCCCGTGGGCGTCGTCGCACGCGATCAAGAACGTCCCTTGCTTCGTGAGCGCCAGGCCGTTGTGGCCGCACCCCGGCGTATGATTCAATACGGTCGTCGATTTGCCGTCCCATTTGGACAACGTGTTCGAGACCCAAGCGACGAAATAGAGATTGCCGTCAACGTATAACGGACCCTCCGGTCCCAATACGTTGGCAACGACCGTCGTTTCGTTAGTAGGAGGTCTCACTGCAAGTAGGACCACGCTAACGGCGAGGCACAGAAATGCGGTAGGTCTCATGACGATCTCCTGTCGGAAGCGGCTCAAAGAGTATCGTTTGAGCGGGCGAGATGGGTTCTGGCGTTACGTCAAGACCGTTCCCGGCAGTCCCGAGAAAGCCACACGCCGTCGTACCGTAGAGCGTGGCGGTCACTTCGACGAGGGCGCCCACCCAATCCCCGCCGTGGGGCCTCACAGCAATTTCGGCTAGCGAAGGATGCGGAAAGGGCTTCTGTAAGACTCGGGGTGCGATGGAGTCCAACGTCGACCAGCGGCCCATCCGGACGAAGCTGTGCCAGAGGATCGTTCCAGTTGGGCTGTGGCTGAGTGCTCTTGTGCAGTTTTCGCTGCTCGAGAACGCGATGCCGGCGATGAGCCAAGAGCTCGAGCCTCGCTCATATTCCGCTTCACCGGTCGATTCAAATTTCGCTGTTGGAGCTTTGTCGAACTCGACGGGCACGGTGCCCCTGGACCCGTCGCTGCCGCTCAGCGATGTGCGCCCGGCGATCAATACCGTGGTGCTGAGTTTTACACACACCTTCCGACTCGGAAACCGCACGGCAAACTGGGCCTTTAATATTCCATACCTCGGCGGACACGTCAGCGCAGTTGTTTCCGGTCAGCCAGAAGCGGTGTCGCGCTACGGATTCGCGGATTTTCGAGCCCGCTTCGGCGTAAATCTCCTTGGCAGAGCGCTTACGCCGGCAGAGTTTGTGCATCGCAAGCCTAGTACCACGCTCGGTGTAAGCATGACCATTATCGTGCCAACCGGCGCGTATAATCGGAGCGAATTCATTAATATCGGCTCGAACCGCTGGACGTTCAAGCCGGAAATCGGCCTGGAGCAGCCTTTGGGGAAGTGGTTTGCCGATCTGTCCGCCGGTGTGTGGGTTTTTGGTGAAAACACGGACTACCTTGGGGGTCAAGCCCTCCGGCAAGCGCCGCTTGGCATTTTCCAGGTTCATGTCGGATATGTTTTCCGTCAGAACCAGTGGCTCGCGCTCGATGCGAACTACTATTCGGGGGGTGCGACAAGCGTCAACGGCGCGAATTCGATCGATTCGCTGGCCAACTCGCGCTGCGGCCTCACCTTTTCGCAGCCAGTGGGTTCGGGCTTGTCGGCAAAGCTTTCATGGTCGCGTTGGCTGAGCGGCCGATTCGGCCAGAAGTTTTCGACGGTTGCCGTCGCCCTTCAGTACCTTTGGTTCAATCGTCGCTAGCGCACACGGCCGCACACACCGTTCGCGAGTCGCGAGGCTGAGTGGGCCCGATCCCGTTGCTCGGCTTGAGGGACACTCACGCAAGCCTTTTCGCCCAAGCGGGCGTGCCTCTTGACGCGGTCTCGCCCCTAACCCGACGTGGCGTGCAGAGCGATTCGCGCGATCGCCATTCCCAAAGCCGCGGCAAATATCCCGAGAATCACCGTCCCGCCGCAGTACGCTATCGCCAGGCTGTTGGCTCCGTCAGACAACAGCGTCAGCGTATCGTAACTGAAAGTAGAGAACGTGGTAAACCCGCCCAAGATGCCGACCGTTGCGAATGCACTTATCAGCGGCGAGAAACCGATACTCGACTGCGTGTAGGCCACGACTACACCAATAAAAAAGGAACCAATGATGTTGATGAGCGCGGTGTGCCAAGGAAATCCGGGACCAGTCCTTTCGACCATCCAAAGTGTCACGCCATAGCGAAGCATTGACCCGACCGCACCGCCGAAACCGATCGCGATAAAGACGAGCAAAGGTTTCATTTTGGAGCACCAGCCTTGTACGCGATGACGTGGATGTTTTCAACAGTTACGAGACCTTCAGAAACCATAACATCGAGCGTGGGAAGGAACGCTTTGATCTTCTCTTCCGAATCGACGAGCTCGATCATAATCGGTAAGTCGGAGGACAGGTCGACGATGCGCGCAGCGTGTATGACGGAGTGGGCACCGAAGCCTAGGATACCTTTGAAGGTCGTTGCGCCGGCGAGGCCGGCCTTTCGCATCTCTTCGACGATGGCAACGTAAAGCGGTTGGCCTTTCCAGCGATCGGACTCGCCGAGGAATATCCTGACTAGCTTTGCACTCCCCTCAATCTTCATAGAAGCTCGCCTTCGGCCCTGATTGCAATGACTCCGCCGCTGGTCTGCCCGGCAGCACAAATAATCATTTTGATTCGGTACACTACGGGAAGCAAAGAATCACTAACGCGCCTGCTTGAAATTCGACGCGCAGTTGAGGCACGACCGCCGCTTGCGACGCGGGGAGATCCTGGCGGTCCCGTTGGGAGCGACGTCGATCGTACGGACGCTACCGTCACGATCGCGCAAAGCGATCTCTCATACTCCAGCTTTGAACGGTATCTGGTTGCGTGGTCAGCTTCCGCCCGCGCCGCTTGGCGATACGGCGAAGCCAGCACTGGAAGCGGCGCCACAATACCGACGGTCCGTCGCCCGGCCTCGGTCGGCTTCCGAGGAGGGCGGGGCTTCGGCCGGTAGGGGCTCCCGCAGGCGGATTGGGGCTGCACAGCGCATTGTCGTCTTGCAAGAAAGCGGGCTGCCGGGCGGATTCGCCATTTTGCTTGCAAGGAGGGTTCTAAGGTGAAGCGCTGCTACCTAATAGCTCTTCTAGCTTTTGGATTTTGTCCGCTGAGCGCGTGCGGCGGCGCTTCAAACGCCGCCTTTGCTCCGAACGTTCCCGTACCGGACGTGCGTCGGCTGAGCGACGTCCTCTATAACTTCGAGGCGCCGCCCGACGCCGAGTACCCATATGCGGGGCTGCTCGCCGGAAAGAAGGGCGAGTATTACGGCACGACCTGGGGCGGCGGTAACGGCCCCAGCGGCAGCGAGGGCACGGTGTATGAAATCACGGCTACCGGCAAAGAGAAAGTACTCTACAACTTCCAGTACGGCACCGACGGCGCGTCGTCGCAATCCACGCTCATCATGGACAAGAGCGGAGCACTCTACGGCGAGACCGCCTACGGCGGCGGAGCGTCTGGATGCACTTACGGTTGCGGTACCGTCTTCAAACTCACGCCCGGCACGAGCGGGTGGACCGAAAGCGTGCTCTACGCGCTCCAAGGGGGTAGCAACGACGGCGTATATCCGGTCGGCGGTTTAGTGATGACCAAGGGTGGCGCCCTTCTCGGTACCACGTTTCACGGCGGCGGCGCCACGCTCTGCGGAGGCAACAGCAACGGGTGCGGCGTTGTATTCGAGCTGACGCCGTCGGGATCGACGTTCAGTGAAAAGATCGTTCACGCGTTTAAGTCAGGCCCGCCAGACGGCTTGAATCCGGTCGACGCCCTGGTTGCCGACAGTAGCGGAAATCTTTACGGTACGACTTTGTACGGCGGCCTCGCCACCGGCGACTGCAAGAAAGGCCCGTTCGGCATCCCGGGCTGCGGCACGGTCTTCAAGCTGACGCGGTCAGGTTCGACCTATACCGAGTCCGTACTCTACCGCTTCAAGGGGGGAACGGATGGAAGATACCCGCGCGCCGGTCTACTTCCCGGACCCAACGGCGTGTTTTACGGTTTGACCGAGCAGGGCGGCGCGAAGAAAGGTAGTGGTAACGGCACATTCTTCGAGTTGAAGCCCAACGGTTCGAGTTACAAGGAAAAGGCAATCTACTCGTTCCAAGGCGGCGCAGACGGTTCCGACCCCGACGATACGCCCGGGCTCGTCGCCGATACGAAGGGCAACCTGTACGGCACAACCGCGCTAGGTGGCGGCGCTTCCGCGTGCTCCGGCGGCTGCGGTACGATCTTCAAGCTGACTCCCTCGGGGTCGAGCTTCACCGAGAGCGTGCTCTACGCGTTCCAGGGCGGCACAGACGGCGTGAACCCGTACGGAAGTGTCGTGATCGACAGTAAGGGCAAGTTGCTGGGACCCACCTATTACGGCGGCTCGGGCTCTTGCGAGATCTCGTCCGGATCGGGTTGCGGCACGATCTTCAGCGCTACGCCTTAGAAGGAAACGCAGCTGTATCAAACCCTGCTAGCGGGACGAGCTAAAGATTCCCCAAAGCACGTACGCCATTGCTTCAGCGCGACCTAAGTACGGAATATCAATCACGGTCGACCGGTGCATCACGGTCTATCGGGGAAGGGATATTTCGGCGGCCGAGGCTTTCAATAGGATGGCGAGTTAGGGCAAGAAAAGTCGCTACGCGAACCGACCGTTAGGTATTAGTTAGACGAAACCCGGAACGCGCAAAAACCCTGACACGACTGTGGATTTTTGTGGTAGCCCCAGCGGGATTCGAACCCGCGTTACCGCCGTGAGAGGGCGGCGTCCTAGGCCTCTAGACGATAGGGCCGTGCTCCCGGTCCTCGACTCGAACGAGGGTCAACGGATTCAGAGTCCGCCGCTCTACCAGCTAAGCTAACCGGGAATGGTCGCGACCGTTTATACTACACGAAGTCAGTCCTTTCTTGCAACGCGGCTCGCTTGGCTTTCCGCCGTCCGTAGGTCTCCGTCTGGCTGTGGCAGTTAGGGCAGAGCATGCGGAGATTCTCTACGCGATGGTCGTTCCGAACGCCGTTGACATGGTCGATTTGGATCGCCAGGGGCGCGCCTAGCCAATCGCTAAGGCCGCAGACCTCGCAACGATTCTCTAACAGACCACTACGAATGAGCCGCCGCTTGATGTTGGTTCGAGACTTGCCGCTCGCAAGTATCTCTGGAAGAGGGCGTGCGGGCGGCCGAATCGTGATGTCCCCGCGCTTACGCGCTTTGTGCCACGAACCTCGGCAAAATCGGAAGCGCCTCATGCAGTCATAGAAGGAGTGGCCGGCATCATAATAGCCCTGCACGGCTATCCAGTCGTGCCGCCTTCTCATGCCGACGCTCCGATCGTACCGCGACCCAATGCCCGTCGCAGGTTTCGACCCGAAAACGTCGGAGTCTGGCTGTGGCAGTTTGGACAGAGCATCCGCAGGTTCTCCAGCCGCCAGTCGTCTTTCACCCCGTTGATGTGGTCGATGTGAATAGTCAAGCGCTTGCCTCGCCACTCCGCGAGGGCACACCGACTGCAGCGTTCTTCGAGCAAACCGAGCTCTAAAAGCCGACGCTTGATAGAGCCGCGATCCATCTTCATCTGCATCATCATCGCAATGGGAAGCGCTCGGGCGCGAACGGTGAGTTCGCCGCGGCGCGCTGCGTCGCTCCACGAGTCCCGCGTGTAGCCGAATTGCGCGAGACACTCCGCGTAGGTGTGCCCAGCCTTATGGTAGGCTTGAACCTCTGACCAGTCGTACCGGCGGCGGCGATCCGAGAACCGCGCAGGCGTCACCTGCAGGCCGCCTCGCTTAATCGCCTTGATCCAGGCCGTGTGAGAGAAGCCAAAACGCCGCGTGCATTCCACAAACCCGTGGCCCTGGTCGTGATAGTGCTGGATCTCCGTCCAATCGTAAATCGTTCGCATGAGGAGATCGTACGTTGGGGCTGTGCCAAGAGCGTGGCAGTATGAAAGGCCCCCAGCACCTAATATAGACAGAGAAATTCGTGGAAGGAGGTTTCGTGCAGGCAATCGTTTTGGTCGGGGGCGAGGGCACCCGGCTGCGGCCGCTGACATATCGGACGCCGAAGCCGATGGTGCCGATCATGAATGTGCCGTTCTTGGCGCGCACGATGGAACGGCTCTATGCGGCCGGAATTCACGACGTCATCTTGGCAGCCGGTTACATGCCGCAGGCGATCGTTGATTACTTCGGGGACGGCTCCGATCTCGACATGCACGTTACCTATGCGATCGAGGAGACGCCGCTCGGCACCGCCGGCGCGATCAAGAACGTGGAGAAGCATATCAGGGGCGCGTTTTTCGTGCTCAACGGCGACGTCTTTACCAGCCTCGACCTGCGCGCGATGCGAACCTACCATGAGGAGAAGGGCGGCATCGGTACGCTCCACCTCATTCGCGTCGCCGATCCGTCGGCATTCGGCTGCATCGTGCACGACGACAGCGGTCGCGTCAGTGCGTTCGTCGAGAAGCCGCCAAAGGGTGAAGAGCCGACCGACGAAATCAATGCCGGAACGTATCTGCTCGAACGCGAGATCCTCGACTTCATTCCCGCCGGACGCAATGTCTCGATCGAGAGGGAGACGTTCCCGAACGTTATCGCCTCGGGCGAAGCGCTCTACGCGTATACGACCGCCGACTACTGGATCGATCTCGGCAAACCCGAGCAATATCTCGCCGCGCACCGCGACGTGCTTACCGGCGCGATGCCGCTCGCCGTCGAGCCCGGCATCAACGGAGACGGCGCCGAGCGGTTGCGCGGTCATCCAGGCGTCGTGCCGCCGGTGTACGCAGGCGCCGACGTCGTCGTCGACGCGAGCGCGACGGTCGGTCCGAACGTCGTGCTCGGCGTGGGCTGCAGCATCGGCGGGAGCGCGATCGTGCGCGAGTCGGTCTTGTGGGAACGGGTCAGCGTGGGATCGGGGGCTGTAATAGAAGAAGCAATCATCGCCAGCGGCGCGATGATCGGGCCAGAGGCGCGCATCCCGCGCGGGAGCGTCATCGGCCACGACGTGACGATCGAGCCCGGCGCCGTCCTCGAGCCCGGCGCGCGCATTGGTCTCCCGACGGAGCGGCCAGCGAACTAGCGAGTCCTTGCTTGGTTTATTCTGCATCGGGGAGAGGGTAAACTAGGGTTTCTGATCTGTAGGAGTTTTTTTACAGCCTATGTTACCGCCGCGCGCTTTGTTCTTAGGGTCGTATCCGCCACGCGAATGCGGCATCGCGACCTTTACCAAGGACATGGTCGACGCATACGATCGTGCCTTCGGCGTATCGAGCCAAGTGATCGCCGTAGACGAGCCGGGCGCGGAAGTGCGCCGGTATGGCCCCGAGGTGATCGCGCGCATCGCCGAGCAGCAACGGGATAGCTACTGGGCAGCGGCGCGATTCGTCAATCGTCATTCGGCCGAGTTGGTCAACGTCCAACACGAGTACGGGCTCTTCGGCGGCGAGCGTGGCGAATGGCTAGTCGACTTCATGCGCGAGCTCGAGAAGCCCGTCGTGCTGACGATGCATACCGTCTTGCCCGAACCCGACGAGACGTACCTGCGCGTGACGCGAGAGCTGTGCGATCACGCAGCGCGTGTCGTCGTGCTCTCCGAGACTGGGCGCGGGCTGCTCGAGGCGGTCTACGGCATCGACCCCGAGCTGCTGCAAGTTATTCATCACGGTGTTCCCGACGTGCCGTTCCAAAACACCGATGCGGCCAAGGCGTCGTTCGGCATCGGCCTGCGTACCGTCATTTCGACGTTCGGCCTGATCAGCCGCGGCAAAGGCCTCGAGTATGCAATCGAGGCGATGCGCCAGGTCGTCAAGCGCCATCCCGAGACGCTCTACCTGATTCTGGGCGAGACGCATCCGGTCGTGCGCCGGCAAGAAGGCGAGTCTTACCGCGAGTCGCTGACCTCGATGGTCGGCGAGTACGGCCTCCACTATAACGTGCAGCTCGTCGACAAGTACCTCGATTTCGACGAGGTCGTCAGCTATCTGTCCGCAACCGACATCTATCTCACGCCCTATCTCAATCCGGCGCAGATCGTCAGCGGTACGCTGGCTTACGCGGTCGGCTGCGGCAAGGCGATCGTTTCCACGCCGTATCTCTACGCCCAAGAACTGCTCGCCCACAACCGCGGCTTCTTATGCGAGTTTCGCGACGCGCCGTCGATCGCTTCGAAGCTCAACATGCTGCTCGACGATCCTTCGCTTCGCCGTGCGACCGAACGGCGGGCTTATCGCTTCGGTAGGCAGATGACGTGGCCGTACGTTGCGGCCGACTACGGCCGGCTCTTCAACGACCTCTGTCCGCGCGATCCGCTCGAGCTGGTGACCTCTGCCTAAGGGGCGCGGCACCCCGTTGCCGCCGCTCGACCATCTGATCGCCCTCTCGGACGATGTCGGCATCATCCAGCACGCCCTTTTCTGCGTGCCGAATCGGAAGTTCGGTTATTGCACCGACGACGTCGCGCGCGCGTTCATCGTTGTCCTCGCGCATCTTCGCATCGCTCCCGCCGATCGCCAGAGCCTGCGCCTCGCCTCGACGCACCTCTCGTTCTTGCAACACGCGCAGCTCGAGAGCGGAGAGTTCCACAACTTCATGGGTTACGATCGTCGTTGGCTCGACGAGGCCGGTACGCGCGATAGCTGCGGGCGCGCGATGTGGGCGCTCGGCTACGGCATCGCCAACGCGCCGGTACCGGCATGGCGCGACGTCTGCACGGCGCTCCTCGACCGCGCCCTGCCGTCGATCGATTCGCTCGAATACGTTCGCTCGCGCGCCTACGCGATGCTCGGCCTTGCCCAGGCGTATGCTGCGTCGCAAGAGGCGCGCTACGGCGACGTCCTGCGCGCGCTCGCGGACGAACTGCTCGCTGCGTACGAGGCGACGGCCTCGGAGGATTGGGCTTGGTTTGAGGATCGCATGACCTACGACAACGCGCGCCTGCCCGAGGCGATGATCCGGGCCGGCCGGGCCCTCCAGGAGCCGCGCTTCGGCCGGGTCGGGCTCGAAGCCCTGGCGTTCTACGAGCGCGTCACGACCGAGAACGGGGTCCACGTGCCGATCGGCAACGACGGCTGGTATCGGCGAGGCGGGTCTCGCGCGCGCTACGCACAGCAACCGCTCGAAGCGTACGCGATGGTCGACGCCGAGCTGGCCGCGTTCGACGCGACCGGCGACGCCAAACACATCGCAAGCGCCGAACTCGCGATGGAATGGTACTACGGAAAGAACTCGCGCGGCGTCAGGATGGCGCACGGCGGCGGATGCTACGATGGTTTGGCGGAGGACTCGGTGAACCGTAACATGGGTGCCGAGTCGACGCTGGCGTTGCTGGCGGCGGCCTTCTCCATGGCGCAACGGCGGCCGCGGGCGCTTCGCGCGGTACGCTGATTGCTTCAATAGCTGCAGTATTTGTAGCACTTCGTTCGTAAAACAGGCCGCGGGGTGCCCCGCGGCGAAACGCCATTAATGCTCCTGGAAACCGAGATACTCAACGACGTGCAGTCTGCCGCCGTTCGGCAGACCGATGGTCCCGTTTTGATCTTCGCAGGCGCCGGCAGTGGGAAGACGCGCGTGCTTACGCATCGCATCGCTTACCTGCTGGGCGAGCTGCGGGTTGCTCCGGATCGCATTCTGGCCGTGACGTTCACGAACAAAGCGGCCGGCGAAATGAAATCTCGTTTGCAGAGCATGGTCGGCGCGGTCACGCGCGACGTCTGGGTCGGCACCTTTCATTCGATGTGCGTGCGTATCTTGCGACGCGACGGATCGCGGATCGGCATCTCGCCGTCGTTCGCGGTGATCGACGACGCCGATCAACGCCAGCTCGTCAA
>JBARBD010000262.1:0-19953 GCA_049792675.1 Vulcanimicrobiaceae bacterium
AGGCCCTGGCTGCGCTGCGCCCGCTCTTTCCCGCGCTCGATGCGGCGGTGGCGCGGGCCGCGGAGCTGGTCTCCGCCGAGCGCGACGGAACGCACCGCGCCGACCTCCGGCGCACGATCCGCGAGCAGCTCGCCGGCGAAGAAGATTTGCGAGATATCGACTTCGCGCACGTGGAGGCGGCGGTCCGCGCCCTGGAGGGCGGCCGAACGGGGGTCTTCCACATGAAGGCCGGGGTCGCGCTGCGGATCGAGCGCGGCCTGATCTCGGGTAACACCCGGGAATGATCTACCCGGCCGGCTCGATTGCCGAAGCAATCGCGCGACTAGCTGCTCGCATTGCGGCCGACTATCGGCGGCAACCGCTGCTCCTGCTGGGCGTGTTGAAGGGGGCGCTGTGCTTCACCGCCGACCTGGCTCGAGCGCTCGCGGCGCAGGGGGACGGCCCAAGCGAGATCATGGTGGACTATATCTGCGTTGAGCGGTACGGGGCCCGAGGAAGCTCGGGCGGCGAGCCCCGCCTGGTCATGGACGAGTCCCTGCCGGTCGCCGGGGCGAACCTGCTGATCGCCGACGATATCGCCGACGACGGCCGAACCTTGGCCTACCTGCGAGCGTTGCTGAAAGGGCGGCGGCCGGCGACCCTCCGAACCTGCGTCCTCTTCGACAAACCAGGTCGGCGAGAGGTTGATCTGCCGATCGATTACACTGGCTTGGAGGTCCCGGACGTCTTCGTTATAGGTTACGGTTTGGACTATCAGGAAATGTACCGCAATATTCCTTACCTGGCCGAGCTTCGAGAGGGTCATACGGTCTGACGACAACGTGAGCAAACATCTCCGGTCCATCATCCTGATCATCCTGGCGGTGATCGCCGTCTTTATCATCGTCGAGCGCTTCGTTCAGCCGAGCGAGGGCGAGACGCGCCTCGACTACGGTGCCTTCTATCAGAAGCTCGAAGCGGGTCAGGTCCAGTCGTTTCACGCCACCGGTCTCAACGCGGTCGGCGAGCTGACCAACGGCACCAAGTATACCGTCGCCGTGCCCAACGTCGACCAAAGCTTCGTCGACGAGGTCTACAAGCGCGTCAAAAGCGGCGCCATCAGCTTCGACCAGCAGTCGAATGCGGGGTTGCTCTCCAGCCTGATGACGCTCGGGCCGCTCGCGATCACGGTGCTGCTGCTCTTCTTCATCTTGCGCCAGGCGCAGAGCGGCGGAAGCCAGGCGCTCTCCTTCGGGCGTTCGCGCGCGAAGATGCTCTCCGAAAATCGCCCCAAGGTAACGTTCGCCGACGTCGCCGGCGTCGACGAGGCGAAGGAGGAGTTGGCGGAGATCGTCGACTTCTTGAAATATCCGAAGAAGTATCAATCGCTCGGCGCGCGCATTCCCAAAGGCGTCTTGCTGCTCGGACCGCCGGGAACCGGCAAGACGCTCCTGGCACGAGCGATCGCGGGCGAAGCCGGCGTTCCATTCCTTTCGATCTCGGGCTCCGATTTCGTCGAGATGTTCGTCGGCGTCGGCGCTTCGCGCGTGCGCGACCTCTTCGACCAAGCGAAGAAGTCGGCGCCGTGCATCGTCTTCATCGACGAGATCGACGCGGTCGGCCGTCAGCGCGGCGCCGGGTTGGGTGGCGGGCACGACGAACGCGAGCAGACGCTCAACCAGCTGCTCGTCGAGATGGACGGCTTCGATCAGAACACCGGCGTCATCCTGATCGCGGCAACCAACCGCGCAGACGTCCTCGATCCCGCGCTGCTGCGCCCGGGCCGCTTCGATCGCCAGATCGTCGTGGGGCGCGCGGATTTCAAAGGGCGCGAGAAGATCCTCGAGGTTCATGCGCGTAACAAGCCGCTCGGCAAGGAAGTCTCGCTCGAGACGCTCGCCAAACGCACGCCCGGATTCTCCGGAGCCGATCTCGAGAACTTGCTCAACGAGGCCGCGCTGCTCGCCGCTCGCAAGAACAAGAACTTCATCGAGATGATCGATTGCGACGAGGCGATCGACCGCGTCATGGTCGGACCCGAGCGCAAGTCGCTCGTGATGTCGCAGAAGGAGAAGGAAATCACCGCCTTCCACGAGTCCGGCCACGCGATCATCGGCGGACTGCTCGAGAAGGCCGATCCGGTTCACAAGGTCACGATCATTCCACGCGGCATGGCGCTCGGCATCACCTGGTCGCTCCCCGAGGACGACCGTCACAGCCGCACGCGCGAAGAGCTGCTCGCCGAGATTACGATGGCGATGGGCGGACGTCTCGCCGAAGAGATCAGGTTCGGCGACGTCACGACCGGCGCGAGCAACGATTTCGAGAAGGCGACGGAACTAGCGCGCCGCATGGTGACGCAGTACGGGATGAGCGACCTCGGTCCCATCCAGTTCGGGCGCGGTGCCCATCAAGTCTTCCTGGGCCGCGACTTCGGCGACGAGCGCAACTACTCCGAAGAAGTCGCGAGCAAGATCGACGCCGAGGTGCGCAAGATCATCGAGTCCTGCTACGACAACGGCAAGCGCCTCCTCCAAGAGAACTGGGCGAAGGTCGAACGGATGGTGGCCTCGCTGCTCGAGTTCGAAACGGTGGAAGCGCAAGAAGTGCAAGCAATCCTCGGCGATCGTCCGTACGACCGTACGAGCGGCAGCGAAGGCGCGCCGGCGCCCGAAGCGCAGAGCGAACGTCCGACCGACGAGCCCAAACGCGTCGAGAAGCCCTCCCGTCTCCCGCCAACGATCTCTCCGGAACCCGCATGATCCTCAGACGCGCCCTTGCCGCCATGATGCTGATCGGCGCATGGCACTGTTTTGTTGCGCTGCCGGCTTCGGCCGCGATCGAACGCCAGACCGGCGCTCTCCCGCGCGGCGGATCGTACGTGCTGGATCCGGATCCGACGGTCGGTTCGGCTGCGATCGGCCTCTGGTTCCGCGCACCCGGGGCGGGATACGACGACGCGACGCCCGGCATCGCAAACCTAGCCGCTACCGCGGCCGCGGTCGCGCCGCTCGCCAGCGGAAAATCGCTCTACGGACTAGTGCACAGTCTCGGGGGCGATCTGAACATCGAAGTTTACCCCGACATCATCGGCATCGGCGCGGTCGTGCCGGCGACGGCTGCACGCCGCGTCGTTGCGGCGATGACGGCCGCATATTTCGCGCCGGCGGTCGACGAGACGGCCGTGAAGACGGCGCGCGCGAACGCGGCGGTTCTCGGCGTGCAGCAGCGCTACGAATCCGACGCGATGCTCCACGACCTGCTCTTCAAGCAGATATTCTCGAGCGGTCCGGCGCACTATCCACCGCTTCCAACCTCGGTCGCGGCGCTCACCAGCATCTCGGCGCCGCAGGTGCGGTCGTTCGCGCAGCGCGCCTTCCGCGCCGAGAACTCGGTCTTGACGCTGACCGGAAACGTGGACGCTTCGGCGATCGGCGCCGTTACCGACGGCGGCGGTCAGGGCCCGATGGACGGGCCTTACGACTCCAAGCTGGCCGCTCCGCTCTCGTCGGCGACGGCCTCCGGAGCGGTCGACGGAATCGGGTTGGCATGGATCGGCCCGCCGATCGCCGACGAGAAGGCCGCAACCGCGCTCGACTTCATCGCCGACTATCTCTTTCGCGATCAGACCGGCGTCGTCACGAAGCAGCTCGATCGCGCTCAGAGCGACGCGCTCGTCGTCGGGCAGTTCGTGACGCTGCACGACCCCGGCGTCATGTTGGTGACGATCGGAGGCGAACACGGACGGCAAGTCGAGCAGAGCGTGCTCTCGGCACTCGGCGCGCTGCGCCAACCGATGGATCAGCCGACGTTCGACGCAGCGCGCGAAGCGTTTCTCTATCACGTCGCCTCCGATACGCAGACGCCGCAGGAGCGCGCCGATAACTTTGGCTGGTATACGGTCGAGGGCGGCCAAGACTACGCGCCCGGCATCGTAAACGGCAGCTACGAGCGCACCGCACGTTCGCTCGATCCCCAGTACGTCGCCGAGATCGTGCGCCGGTATTTGCAGAATCCCGTCGTCGTCGATTTGATCGCGGCCGCGCCGCAGAAGGGCTCCTCACCGTGACCGCGTTACGCCGGCTCTCCGCCGCGATTGCTTTGGCGATCGCCGCTCTGCCCGCCGGTACGTATGCCGCCGAAGGCGGGACCCCGTCGCCAAGCCTCGAGGACGTCGGTGGAACGCCGGTCGTGAGCCAGGCCGACACCGGTGCCGCGCTCGTCGGCGTGACGCTGATCGTGCGCGCCGGCCTCGACCGTCAGACCATGAAGCAGAACGGGCTCGCGGCGCTGGCCGCCGAGACGATCGTGCGCACGCCGGTCGGCACGCCTCCGATGCCGCTCGAAGATGCGATCGCCGCCCGCGGCGGCTCGATCCACTTCACGGTGGATCCGAGCGACGTGCGCTTCTACGTCGAAGCACTCGCTGAAGACGCCCCCGCCGTGCTCGACCTCTTGCGCCGGGCGATCGCCGCACCCGATTTCTCACCGGCTACCGTGCGCGGCGCGCGCGTTGCTCTTGGGCAGCAGATCGCACAGAGCCAGCAGGTCGCGCTGCAGGTCGGACTCGACATGCTCAACGCCGCTTCGTCCTCGCAAGCGAACGCCGGCCTTCCCGAACTCGGCACGACAGCCTCCCTGGCGCAGCTCGTGCCGTCCGACGCGGCAAACTTCTATCGCGCCTACTATCGCCGCGGGGGTGCGCTGGTAAGCGCTGCAGGACGGCTCGATACGTTGCCGGCCAGCGCGCTCGGTTCGCTCGCCTCGGCGTTGCCGGCGGGCGCGACGTCGCCGGTCCACGTGCACGTGCGCGCTCTCTCGGGCGCGACCCACGAGATCGTCGCGCACCGGGATATCTCGTCGCCTTGGCTGATCGCACAGTATCCGGCGCCGAGCGTCGACAGCAAAGACTTCGGTCCGATGCTCGTGCTCGCAGCGTTCGTACGGCGCACGCTCTCGGATATCGCGCAAGTGCCGGGCGTCGTCTCGCCGACCTTCGCTTCGCGATCGGTCGGCGCGGTCTACGCGTACGATCGCGTCCCCGCGAACCTGGTGCTCTACGTCAACGGCGGCTTGATCGGAAATCCGAGCCGCGCCTTCGCAACCGCGCTCTCGGTCGTGAACGTGCTCGCCGCCACGCGGCTTCAGGGTTCGCTCGAGGAGTTCAAGGCCGAAGCGGCGGGCGATTTCGCGAACGATGCGACGACGCTCGAGACGCGCACGTGGCTGGCGGCGGTCTTCGCGCGCGAGAGCGCATCACCCGATTTCATCAACCGCGCCGTGCAGGCGATCTCGGCAACGACACCCGAGGACGTGCAGCGCGTCGCGCGCACGTATCTAGGCAACCCGACGATCGCGCTGGTGCTGCCCCGCGGCACAAACCTACAGGACTGACTAAGAACCGCGCTGCCGTCTCATGAAAGTTGCGCTCGTTCATGATTATTTGAACCAGCGCGGCGGTGCGGAACGCGTCTTCGCACGGATAGCGCAGGCGTGGCCGGACGCGCCGATCTACACGGCGCTTTACGACCGGCGCGTCGTCGGCGATCTCTTTCCGCCCGCGCGCGTCCGCAGCTCCGCGCTGGCACGCATTCCCTTCGCAAACCGGTACTTCCGCGCGCTCGCGCCGCTCTACCCGCGGGCGTTCGAGGGCTTTGACTTCTCCGGCTTCGACACGATCGTCAGTTCGACGACCGCGTGGGCGAAGGGCGTGCGGGTTCCGCCCGGCTCGATCCACGTCTGCTATATCAACACCGTTAGCCGCTTCGCGTTCGCGTACGACGAGTACGTCGGCGCGCTCGGCACGCCGCGGCTCCTGCGCCCGCTCGTGCAGCGTTTGGTCGCATGGGATCGGGCCGCGGCCGCACGTCCGACGCGTTTCGTCGCGAACTCTCAGAACGTCGCGCAGCGGGTCCGCCGATACTACGGACGGGATTGCGACGTTCTGCACTGCCCGGTCGACCTGGAGCGCTTTACGGTCGGCAGCGGCGCGGGCGACTATTTCGTGATCGCCTCGCGGTTGCTGCCGTACAAGCGCATCGATCTCGCTATTCGCGCGGCCGCGCTGGCCGGCGTGAAGCTGTTGGTCGCCGGGAGCGGCCCGGCCGAGCGTGCCCTGCGGCAGGCGGCGCGTGGCACGACGACGACGCTCCTGGGCTACGTCCCGGATGCACGCCTCAACGAGCTTCTTGGCGACGCGCGCGCGGCGATTTTGCCGGGCGAAGAAGATTTCGGCCTCGTGCCGCTCGAGGCCGCGGCTGCGGGCCGCCCGACGATCGCCTACCGCGCCGGCGGTGCGCTCGAGACGATCGTTGAGGGCGAGACCGGCTCGTTCTTCGACGAGCCGGCGGCCGAATCGCTGGCGGCGGCGTTGCGCCGCTTCGACGCGTCGCAATTCGACGCGCCGCGACTGCGCGCGCACGCCGAGACCTTCTCGCCCGAGCGGTTCGCGAGGCGGCTTCACGAAATCGTCGAGCGCGTTCGCGCCGAGAACGCATAGCCGTGCGCGCAGTCTACGTCGCGGTCGCGATCTTCGCCCTCGTCTATATCTCGCTCGATCTGAACAAGCTCTACGCGCTGCGTTACGGCGCCGACCTCGGCACCTATTTGCAGACGCTGGTGAACTTGCAGCACGGCTCTTCCTGGAACTACGGCGAGTGGCGTCCGCACTTTGCGGTGCACAGCTCGTGGGCGCTCGGCGGGCTGATGCCGCTGGTCGCGCTCTTTCCGCGCGCCGAGACGCTGATCGTGGTGCAGGTTCTGGCGGTGGCGCTCGCAGCGATTCCGCTCGCACTCTTCGGGCGCCGCGCCGGGTTGAGCGCGCTCGAAGCGAACTGCGTCGCGATCGCGTACCTGCTGACGGCCTCGGCGCAGGGGCTCAGCTACGACAACTTCTCCGAGAACGTCTTCGTGCCGCTGCTCGCCTTCTGGGGCGCGCTTGCGGTGCAGAAGCGAGCTTTGTGGCCGGCGCTGTTCTTCGCCGCGCTGCTCGCGGGCCTGAAGGAGGACCAGATACTCTTCCTGCTCTGGTTCGGAGCGGCGTGCGCGTTGTGGTGGGATCGCCGTGTTGGTATCGCGATCGTCGGGCTCGCATTGGTCGCGGGAATAGGCTTCTGGGCGGCCGAGCGGCTAGCGGGCACGCAGCCGAACGTCCCGCACTACGCCCTGGTGGTCGTCGATCCGATGGGGAAGGTCGCGATGCTCTTCCTCTTATTAGCGCCGTTCGCGTTCGCGCCGGTCGCGATCGGACGATGGCTGCTCCTCGGAGCGCCGCTGCTCGCCGAGATCGTCTTCATGCAGCCCTGGAACTACGAGCCGAGCCGCGTCGGTTCGCATTACACCGCGCCGCTGCTCGCCGCTACCGCGATCGCGGCGGCGTTGGGGTTGCGGCGCGCTCCGCGGCTGACGCGCGCGATCGTGCCGAGCGCGCTGGCCGTGATGCTGCTCTTCAACGATACCGGTCTGCGCCCGGGACGCTGGCCGTACGTCGTCGATTGGAGCGCGTACGCGAACGCCGTCAATATCCGCGACGGCGACCGCGCGATACTGCTCCCCCGCGGCGAGGAGGGCGTCTGGGCGGTCGCCGCGGTGAACCCGCGCGTGCGCCTCGACCCGCACCCGGATCCGCATTTCCCCGGATGCCCGGCCTACGACACCGATGCGCGGGCCTTCTTTGCCAGCCTCACGGGAGCACCGCTGCCGGTCCTGTGCGGCGGTGTGCCGGTGGAGCGATGAGCGGCGCTCCGATGGTGTTGCCGGCGATGCGCGAGGATCGTGGGCGCTTCGCGCGCCTCTCGGGCGTCGGCGCCCTCGTCTATTGGCCGCACGGGCTCGGGGATTGGGTGCACTTGGGACACGTGCTTCCGCTGCTCGAGCCATCGAACCGGTACGCGGTCACGCGTTTCGGCGACGACTACGTCAGCCTGATGGAGGGAAGCACCGCCGCGTACGCGATCTTCAGCGGCGTGCGCGCCCCGAGCGACGGCTCGTCGCTGGGCGCACCGCATCTCGGTCTGCGGCTGCGGCGTTGCAACGGAAGCAGGGTTCGCATCGAGGTGCCGGCACCGCTCGACGAGCGGTTCGCGGCGTTCGCGCCGGACGTCTTGCTCTGGACCGATTATCCGGAGACCGAAGGGCGGACCGCCTATCCGTATCACACCAAGGCGCGCCATCTCGCGAGCCTGCTCGCGCCGCGCGAACGCCTCGCGGCGTTCGATCTCTCCCAGCCGCTCGCCAACGCGATCGACTTCGCGGCGCCGGCCTCCGCGCAGCGGCTCGTGGACGAAAGGCTGGCCGCGTTTGCGCCGCCGGGAACGCGGCTCTGCGTGATCTCGCGAACCGGGGTGACGGCGGCGCGCAAGAACTGGGAGAGCCCCGCGGAGGCCGAGCATTTCGTCGCCGCGCTGCGCCGCGATTCGCCGCACTGGCGAACGATCTCGATGGAAGACGAGCCGCTCGGCGAGGGCGTCGCCGGGTTTCGCGCGCTCTTCGGCGATCTCGACGAGCCGTTCGCGCGGCTCTATAAAGCGCTTGCCGCGAGGATCGATCTCTTCGTGGGGATTCCGGCGGGACCGCTTCACCTGACGATGGCCAGGGGCGGCGTGCCGACCGTTGGGCTTTGGCTCGCGCACCATCCCGACTGGTACGACGAGCCGAACGCCGCCGCGATTCACCTGGTCGGGCATTACGTGCGCGAACGCGGCTTCGACCGGCGTCCGGCAACGCTCACGAAGCCGTCTTCGCTGCGCCATCGGTTGGAGTATCTCGATACGCGGATGATCGGTCACGAAGCGGCGCTCGAGGCGGCGAAGACGCTGCTTACGTGAGCTTCGGCGCTACCAGCAGCGCGACGATCGAGAGCGTGTTGAAGAGCGCGTGCGAGATCATCGACGCGTACGCGTTGCGGGTTCGGTAGTAGACGGCGCAGAGCACGATGCCGCCGAGCGCGAGCGGGATGGCCGCGTAGAGATCGCCGTGCGCCATTCCGAAGAGCAGGCCGCTGAGAACCGCACCGCCCCAAAAACCCCCGTAACGCAGACCCAGATTGAAGAAGAGCACGCGAAAGAGCGTCTCCTCCGCGAATGGAGCGAAGACGATCGCGAAGAGCGCGAAAATCACGATCGTCACCGGATCGTGCAGGGCCTTGAACATCAGCACGATGTCTTGCTGATGCTGGCTGTGGGCGAGGTAGTCGATCAGCGAGGCGCCGCCGTTAGCCACGATCACCATGCCGACCGCGCCGAGGAGCGCGATGCCGATCGTGCGCGGCGTCGGAACGCGAAAGCCGAGTTCGCGCAAAGAGAACTTCGAGAGCGCGGGCAGCGCCGCAAGCACGATGACGACGAGTACGCCCTCGAGCAGCGTTTGCAGCCCGATCAGGACGTCGAACTCGAGCGGGCTGACCGGGGGGATGCGGCTAGTCTTGAGACCGGCAACGAAGGCGCCGGCGAAGAGCAGCGCGATGAAGCCGGCCAAGAGCCACGTCCAGACGCTCTTGAAGCTATCCTTCGGCCAATGCGTCGGCCAGACGGGCGAAGTCGTTGAGGTCGAGTCGTTCACCGCGAAGCTCCGGAGAGAGGCTGCTGCGCGCTAGCGCCTGCACGATCGCCGCACGATCGAGATCGAGTGCGAGCGAGAGCGTGTTGGCGAGCGTCTTGCGCCGGTACGCGAACGCGCCGCGCACGACCTTCCAGAAGAGCGGGAGATCGCGCACGCGCACGGCCGGTTCGGCGCGCCGTACCAGCCGGACGACGCTGGAGCGCACCTTGGGCGCCGGATAGAACGATTGCGGCGCGAGCGTGAACGCGAGCTCGACGAGCATCGCATATTGCACCGCGACCGAGAGGCTGCCGTATGCCGGCGTGCCGGGACGCGCCGCCAGCCGATCGGCGACGTCTTTCTGTAACGTGACCGTCAGCGACGATGGCCCGCGCGTCATCTCGATCAGTGAGATCAGCAACGGCGTCGCGATGTTGTACGGGAGATTGCCGGAAACGATCCAGGGACGCCGTCGCGCCCACGCTTCGTAATCGAAGGTCAGCGCGTCCGCCTCCAGGATGCGCGCGCCGGGCAAGTCGTCGCGCGAGCCAAGGAGTTCAACGAGGTTGCGATCGATCTCGAGCGCGGTTAGATCCGCGCCGGCTTCGAGCAGCGCGTGCGTGAGCGTCCCGGTGCCGGCGCCGATCTCGAGCGTTTGCGTATGGGGGAGCGCGCCGTGCAGGCTCAGCTCTGCGATCCGGCGCGCGGCCGAAGCGTTGACGAGAAAGTTCTGGCCGAAGCGCTTCTTTGGACGGAGTTTCGCCTGCGCGAGCAGCCGGCGGGGGCTCAACACCCCGTCATTCTACGCTACTTGAGGCGGTAAACGGTGATGTCGCGGCGGCCGAAGAGCATGGCGTCGCGCCACGAGTCGAATCCGAGATCGATGCGATTGCCGACGATTGCGCCGCCGGTGTCGCCGGCAACGGCCATGCCGTATCCGGGAATGTAGAGACGGGTTCCCAGCGGGATCACGCGCGGATCGACGGCGACGATGCCGTGTCCGGCGCGTCGCCCGATCGCGGTCATACCGCCGCAGCCGGCGCAGTTAGCCGTATATGCGGTGGCAACCATTTGCATTGCATCGCGAGCGAGATACGCCATGTGTGCGACGCCGCGCGCTTCGAACGCCGCCAGCGACGATCCGCTGCCGATGCCTTCGGCAACGATCCGCGGGCTCGGCTTGCGCACGACCGTTGAGGAGAGAACTTGCTTGTGGACGGGTCCGCCGTCGCGTTGCGCGCAGGCAACCCGCACCTCCCGCAGGCCTGACGAGCCGGCAGCCACGACGTGCGCCTGGCCCGGTGCCAGGGTCGCGCTCAGACGGTGAATCGTCGGCGGGGCGATGGTCCGTTGCTCGGTCCGCTCCCACGTGACGACTCCGTCGCGATGCCACGTCACGGCGGTGACGTAGGGCGAGGTGCCGGCCGGTGCCGCGGCCGGATAGCCGCTTAAGGCGACGACGAAGAGAGCGGCGCAGCGTGCGCGTCTTATCAACCCGGGATTCCTTTCTTACTCTCGACTCTCGTCAAGGTCTCGTCTCTACACCACACAGAGGGACCAACGATGAACGCAGAGTCTCGCGTTCGTGGGAAGCGGCGCAACGGCCGCGGGGTGACGGCACTGGATAACGCCTGACCTAAATAACCCGCGAACTATACCATACCCTTCGAGACGGCCGAATATGCGGAAAGTCGCAAAGAAAGAGGAGGCTCCTCCCCGACCGGTCTTCCTTCGCCGGACAAGGCGAGCGGCTCGCCGGTCTCTCGTCCGATTGGCGCGAAGAGAGCCCTAACATGGAGGCCTTGCGCGTCGGGTTTTTCACGGAAATCTACCTCCCGGTCGTCAACGGCGTCGTCGCTTCGATCGAGGCGCTAGCCGGAGGCCTGCGCGCACGCGGCCATCAAGTCTACTGTTTTGCGCCGCGCATGCCGGGCTATGCCGAAGCCGATGGACCGGTCTTTCGCATGCCGTCGCTTCCGTTGCCGACGCGGACGCCGTACCGGCTGACGCTGCCGCTGGTGAGCCGGCGCAATCTCAACGGCGTAATCAAACGGCTCTCGGTCGTACACGTGCACTCGCCGTTCGTTACCGGATGGATGGGATTGCGCTACGCCCGGCGCTACGGCATGCCGCTGGTCTACACCTATCACACCCAGCTGGAGGCGTACGCGCACTACGTTCCTTTCGAGCCGAACGCGACGCGCTTTGCCGCATCGCAGCTGACGCGCGCTTTCGCGAATCTGGCCGACGCGGTCGTCGTGCCGACGCCCGCGATGGCGGCGCACCTGCGCGAGCTCGGCGTCGGCGCGCGCATCGAGATCGTTCCGAGTGCGATCGACGTCGCGCATTTCGGCGCGGGACGCCGCGACGAAGCGTTGCGCGCGCGACTCGGCGTTGCTGCCGGCGATCGGCTGCTGCTCTCGGTCTGCCGGCTCGCGCGGGAGAAGAGCGTCGATCTGCTCATCGACGCGCTGGCGCTGGCCGGCGACCCGTCGTTAAAGCTCGTCGTGGCCGGCGGGGGGCCGCTGCGCGAGGAGCTCGAGGAGCGCGCGCGAGAGCGGGGCGTCGCCGGCCAGACGCGCTTTCTCGGCGTCGTGCCGCGCGACGAGCTGCCGGATCTCTACGCCAGCGCCGACGCGTTCGTGATGCCGAGCACCACCGAAACGCAAGGGCTCGCACAGGTCGAGGCCCTGGCCGCGGGCGCCTTGGTGATCGCGGCCGACGCGCCGCAAAACCGCGACGTCCTGGGCGAGGCGGGCGTCGTGGTCGCCGCATCTCCCGCGTCCTTTGGCGCGGCTTTTGCTCGCGTCGGCCTGGCGCGCGATGGCGAGACCAGCGCGACCGCCCGGAGGGCCGCGGAGCCCTTTGCGATCGATCGGCAGATCGATCGGATGCTGGCGCTTTACGAGACCTTGATCCGGCCTGCACGCATCGCTTGACTCGAACATACGTTCGCTATAAAATGGGATTGAGGCAGATGCGATGCGACAGACCCGAAGCTCCGATTCCCCGACCGTTGCGGTGTTGGGCTATGCCGGCGACCGCGGCGGGAACGGCCTTGCGTACGCGCGACTGAGGCTTGCGTCAAAGGAGCGCCTCCTCCGCCTCCCCTTTCGGATGACCCGCACCGCATCGTCGAGCGATCGCGCGATCGACTATGCCGCCCTCACGGCCGTTGCGCGAGCGCTGCACGAGCGGGGTCACCGCAAGGTTCGTTTCGTCCTGGGCGACGAGCAGTTCGTCGAGGAGATCGCCACACGGCGCGAGATTCCGGAGACGCTCGTGCTGCCATACGTCCGCCTGCGCTGCGCGCTGAACGCACTCAAGTCGTTCAGCGTCCAGACGGGAGCGACCGACGAGTTGACGCAGAGGGCTCGGGCCGAAGTAGCGCTGAACCTGGCGGCATGATTTTCACCCGGTTGCAGCCGGGATCGCTGCCGGTCGAGACGCGCGCGCTCGCGCAGGCATTACTCGGCTGCGTGCTCGTCCACGATACGAAGCAGGGAACGGCCGCCGGTCGCATCGTCGAAACGGAGGCGTATCTTCCGCGAGATCCCGCGTGTCACGCCTTTCGCGGGAAGACTCCTCGCAATGCGACGCTCTTCGGGCCGCCGCATCGAGCCTACGTCTATCAGATATACGGCACGTCTTTCTGCTTCAACCTATCGAGCGAAACCGAAGGTTCCGGAGCCGGCGTGCTGGTTCGCGCGCTCGAGCCGATCGACGGGCTCGCGCTAATGCAGAAGCGGAGGAATGCGCGCAGCGAGCGGGATCTTTGCCGCGGTCCGGGTCGCCTCTGCGGCGCGTTGGCGATCGACCGCTCCCACGACGGCCTCGACCTCTTCGCGCATCCGCGCCTGTGGCTCGCGCAGGCCGAAGGTGCGGTCGTGCGGATCAAGCGGAGCAGGCGCATCGGCGTGACCGCAGCGGCGGAGCGGCGGCTGCGCTTCTTTGCCGCCGGGAGCCGGTACGTCAGCGGGCCGGCCTGGTTGGTCGACGCTTGAACGCTCGAAGCGCCTGTGCTATAGTGTGGGCGTCGCGTCGGTCTAATTGCTGATAGCCGCGACATCCTTTGACACCCCGACGTTACACGTCACCGGTCCGATCGCGACGGCAGCCCCGCCTCGCCCTCGACCGCCTGAGCTTGATGTGTGCGGCTCTACGAGAGAGATACTCCTCTGCAAACGGAATATCGTCCCAATAACGACATGCGCCCTCAAGCCGGGGGCGGAGGACGCCGTCGGCGTTCGCGGCGCCGGCACAACTTCAACCAGCATCCGGCCGCGTTTCACGAGCAGGTTGCCCAAGTCGAAATCCCGCCGATGCTCACCGCGGATCAGCTCTCCGAGAAGACCAAGACCGAGCTGATCGAGATCGCGAAGGAGCTCGAGGTCGAGATTCCGACCGCCGCTAAAATTAAGAAAGACGAGATCGTCGCCCAGCTCGTGCAGGCGCAGATAGCGCGCTCCGGGATCGAGGTGGCGAGCGGCATTCTCGACATCCTTCCCGAGGGCTACGGCTTCTTGCGCCGCGCCGGCTACTACATCGGCAACGACGACATCTACGTCAGCCAAACCCAGATTCGCCGATTCGAGCTTCGCCGCGGCGACATGGTCGAAGGCCAGGCGCGCCGGCCGAAGGAGAGCGAAAAGTATTACGGGCTCATCCGCGTTGACAAAATCAACGGTTTGGATCCCGAGGCGATCAAGGGACGGCCAGTCTTTGAAAAGGGCACGCCGATCTTTCCCGAGGAGCGCTTCAAGCTCGAAACGCGCCCGACGCTGCTCTCCACCCGCGTGATCGACCTCTTCTCGCCGATCGGTAAAGGCCAGCGCGCGCTGATCGTCTCGCCGCCGAAGGCCGGCAAGACGACGCTGCTCAAGAACATCGCACAAGGCATCTCCCTCAACCATCCCGACGCTCACATCATCGCGCTGCTCGTAGACGAGCGGCCCGAAGAAGTCACCGACATGCAGCGCACGATTGAAGGAGAGGTCGTTGCCTCGACCTTCGACGAGCACCCCGAGAACCACACGACCGTTGCCGAAATCGCGATGGAGCGCGCCAAACGTTTGGTCGAGCTCGGCAAAGACGTCGTGATCCTGCTCGACTCGATCACGCGCCTCGCCCGCGCCTACAACCAGGTCGTCGCGAGCTCGGGACGCACGCTCTCGGGTGGTCTCGACACCGCCTCGCTGCACAAGCCTAAGCGCTTCTTCGGCGCCGCGCGTAAGATCGAGGGCGGCGGTTCGCTGACGATCATCGGGACGGCGCTCATCGAGACCGGTTCGAAGATGGACGACGTGATCTTCGAAGAGTTCAAGGGTACGGGCAACATGGAGCTCAACCTCACCCGCAAGCTCGCCGAGTCGCGCGTCTTTCCGGCGATCGACATCAAGCGTTCCGGCACGCGGCGCGAAGAGCTGCTGCTTTCGCCCGACGAGATGCGTAAGATCTGGATGCTCCGCCGCGCGACCGCGGTGCTCAACACCGGCGACATCACCGAGATCATTCTCGAGAAGATGGCACAGACGCGCACCAATGAAGAGTTCCTCCAAACGGTTACTAAAGAGGCGCTCTCGATGTCGCGCGGCTACGAAGAAGGCAACGGCAAGTACTAGAGAACGGGGGTTCTCTAGCTGCGCCTTAATCGCTACTTAGCGCAATCCGGCGTCGCATCGCGGCGCCGCGCCGACGAGTTGATCGAGCACGGGAGCGTTCGCGTCAACGGCAGCATCGTGCGCGCGCTCGGGACGATCGTGCGAGCCGGCGACCGGGTCGAACTCGACGGAAAGGTCATCGAGCCGCCGGCCGAGTGGACCTACTTGCTCCTCAACAAACCGGTCGGCGTCGTCACGACGATGCGCGACCCGCAGGGCCGTCGCACGATCGTCGACTTCGTCGAGGGCGGGCCTCGCGTCGTTCCGGTCGGGCGCCTCGACTACGCGACGGCCGGCGCGCTGCTGCTGACCGACGACGGCGAGCTCGCGCACCGTCTGCTCCATCCGCGCTTCGGCGTCGAGAAGACGTACCGCGCCGAGATCGCCGGGCGTCTCTCGCCCGACGACGTGCGCCGGCTGACCGCAGGCATCGCGCACGGCCGCTTCCGCGCGGCTCCCGCAAAAATCCGGGTCGTCGCGGCGCGGCGCGATCGCTGCGTCGTCGACGTTACCGTTCACGAGGGGCAGAACCGCCAAGTGCGCCGGATGTTCGAGGCCTTGGGGCACCGCGTGCTGGCGCTTACCCGCACGCGGTTTGGGCCATTGAAGCTGGGCGGCCTTCCGACCGGCCGAGTCAGGCCGCTCACCGATAAGGAGCGAAGCGCGCTGGAGAGCCATCGCAGGCCGCAGGGCGAATAGCCTCGTACCAAGCCGACGTGAGGTACGTCATGAATAACCGCGTTCGAATCGTCGCAGCGGCCCTCGCCGCGTCCTTCGGGCTTGCCGCGCTTCCGGCGCTCGCGCAGTATACCAACGAGTTTACGCCGGCCAAGCTGATCAAACAGGGAACGACCACCAAACCGATCGCCGGCAGCGGGACGGTCGTCGTCCAGGTCCAGGTCAACCCCGACGGAACGCACAAGGTCATCAAGGTCATTCGTTCGAGCAACGCCGCCGATAACGACGCAGCGATGGAGATTGCGGCGACGTCGAGCTATCGACCGGCTCACCGCGGCTCGACGCCGATCGCCGCCTTTTACGACTTCACGCTGAAGTTCAACGGCAAATCGGTTTCCAACGCGACCGAAGAAGGCGGCCCGGCCGTGCCGGCAGGCGGTGCGCTCTCGCCGGCGGCGAGCCAAGTCGCTTCCTTGATACGTGCCGGACAGTACGCCCAGGCGAAATCGAAGGCGCAGGAGGGGCTGCTCTCCTCGCCGAGCGACGACTCGCTGCGCCAGATGCTCGGCGTCGCGGCGTACGATTCAGGCGATTTCACGACCGCCGCCGCCGCGTTCGACAAGGTCGGAACGATCGGTTCGCAGTTCCGGTCGAGCGCCGCCCAGAGCCTCGCCGCCGCGGCGGTCAAGGTCGCGGCCGACAACCCGACCCAGTCGCTGGCTTACGCGCAGAAGGCGATGGCGATCGAGGCGAACACGAACTCGCGCTTTGCGCTCGGCGTCGCCCAGCTCGCCAACAACCAGAACGCCGACGCCCTGGCCTCCCTCAAGGCGGCGCGCGACGCGGCCATGGCCGATCCCAAGCTCGCGACCGCCCTCAAGGTCAACATCGATTCCGAACTTCTGCAGGCCTATCTCGCCAACAACGACATGCAAGGTGCTCAAGCGGTCGCCGCGCAGATCAAGCAGCTCGATCCGAACAGCACCGCGGGGGCGCGGGCGATGGGGGCGAGTCTCCTCAAGTCCGGCCAGGACGCGATGAAGGCGAAGGATACGGCGACCGCTCTTAAGGACTTCGATCAAGCTGCGGCGCAGGGCGACCCGGAGGTAGCCGTCACAGCAAACATCCTAGCCGCGTTTACGGTAGGGCAGAGCGCCAAGCCCGACTGGAAGCAAATGCAGGCCTACGCCGAGAAAGCTCTCGCACTCAAGCCCGACAATGCGCAGGCGAATTTTGCCGAGGGCGTCGCGCTTACCGGTCAGTACCTCTCAGGCCACGACGAGAGCATGAAGAAGAAGGCATCCGACGCGCTCGCTAAGGCCGACCAGGAAGCCAAAACCGAGGGTAATGAAGCGCTTTCTCTCCAGATCGAAACGTTCGTCAAACAGAATCTCAACGGTACGCCGGCGGCCCCGTCGGGTGGTAGCTAATCTTACCAGGACTTTATGCGAGGGTAGGCCAATGGGTCGCCCTCACGGGGCAGAGGGTCGCCGCGAACAACGTCTAGTGGGGGGGTCGTAGAACGCCGTGTTTTCCGGATTTATGGGTCTCATGCAGCAGGGCGGCTGGGACATGTGGCTGCTCTTGCTTATCTCGATCGTCGGTCTCGCCGTCGTCATCGAGCGCCTGGTCTTCTTCCAAATGCAGCACGCCGACACGAAGGGTCTACTGCGGCAGATCGGGGCTAAAGTCGCCGCCGACGACCTGGACGGCGCCATACAGATCTGCAAGAAGAATCGCGGGATGCTCCCGCGCATTCTCGAGTTCGGGCTCCTGCGCGGCGAGAAGAACCGCGCCGACATCACCGACGCGCTCTCGATCGCGCTGATGGAGCACTTGAACTCGCTCGAACGCAACCTCGCGATCATCGGCACCATCGCGGTCATCGCGCCTTTCGTCGGCCTGTTCGGAACGGTGCTCGGCATCATCCGCGCCTTCCAAGACATCGCGCTGAAGGGCAACTCGACGCCGGCCGTGGTCGCCGCGGGCGTCTCCGAGGCACTGATCACGACCGCCACCGGTCTGATCATCGCGGTCATCGCGGTCGTGTTCTTCAACTTCTTCAAGTCGCGGATCAAGAACTACAACCAAGAGATGATCGTCGCCGCCAACCAGCTGGCCGAGATGCTCCACTTCCACAACACCGGATCGCCGATCCCGACGGAGCTGTACCAACCCTCGAGCGCAGCCAAGTAGACACGCAAGACTCGCAGAGGTACGAACGTGGGACTGCTTTCGGCACAACAAGAGCAGGAAGTCATGGCGGAGATCAACATCACGCCGTTCACCGACGTGTTGTTGGTGCTGCTGATCATCTTCATGATCCTCGCCGCCCTGGTGGCGCCGCCCGGCTTCGAGAAAGAGCTGCCGAATAAGAACCCTAACTCGTCGACCCAAAACAAGAACAAAAACGACATCGAAGTAGACGTCAACAACAAGGGCGTGATCTTCGTAGACGGCACGAAAACCGACGAAGTCGGCATCTATCGCGTCATGTACGACGCTTCGAAGAAAAAGCCGCACCATCACGTTGCGGTCGTCGCCGACGCCAAGGCGCCGTACGGGATCATCATTCGCATCCTCGACGCCGCCAAGCAGGCCGGTCTCGAAGACGTCGGCTTCGTGACGTCGTAAGGGAGGTTTAGGGACTTGGCCGTTTCCACTGGTGGAGGTGAAGATGAGGTAATGTCGACGATCAACATCACGCCGTTCACGGACGTGCTGTTGGTGCTGTTGATTATTTTCATCATTTTGGCATCGGTTACCAAAGAGCCGAAACTGCCCGACGCCTACAACAAAGAAAAAGTCCAGCCGTCGCAGATCGTCGTAATGATCGACGAACACGATCATATCCAGATCGGTTCGAACCAGGTGTCGATCGCAGACGCTAAGGCAGCGTTCGCGCAGCTGCAAGACGCGACCGACCACAAGTTCAAGAGCGTCATTATCAAAGCGCATCCCAAGGCCAGCTACGGAATCATCCTTCAGGTCATGGACGCCGCCAAGTCGGTGGACCTTACCGATTTCGGACTTGCGAATCACGTGCAGGGGTTGCCGGAAGGGCAAAACCAGTAGTAAATGGCTAAGCGCGAGTCTCCCTACATCACGACCGGCGAACGCGTTCGCAGCTTCATCGGCTGGGCGTTCGTAATCGCGCTCGTCTTCCATCTGGCGGTCGCGTCGGTCTTCCCGAACATCGCGCAGCACCACGAAGAGCAAGAGATCGAGAAGGTCTCGATGGCCAAGAAGACCCGCGTGCGGGTTCCGACGCCCCCGCCGCCGACGCCGACCCCGCCGCCGACCCCGACGCCGAATCCGCGCTCGACACCCCCGCCGAAGCACGAGCAGCCGCAGCCCAAGCTGAAGGTCAATCTGGTTAAAACCACCAGCAAGTCGGCTGCCGGCTCGAGCGAGACGACGGTGAACCAGCCCAAGAGCGGCAGCGAGAGCGGCGTACCTGCCGGCGAAGGCACGGCCAAACCCGCGGCGGCTCCCGCCGGAACGCCGAAGCCGGCATGCGCCAATCCGAACGTCGAGGCGTCGGTAACCAATCCGGTGCAGCCGGATTATCCCGACTCGGCACGCGATCTCGGGCTCGGCGCGGTTACCGTTGAGGTCGAGGTGACGGTCGGGCCGACCGGCAACCTGATCGGCGCAAAGGTTTACAAGAGCTCGAGCAATATGGCAATCGATCAGGCGGCGCTACGCGCGGCTCGCGAATCGACGTACTCGCCGAAGCTCGTCGAGTGCGCTCCGACGCAGGGCGATTATCTCTTCCGCGCCGACTTCCAACCCGATTAGCCCTCGTACGCGCCATGGGCCATGAAACGCGCCCAGCGCTTACTCATCCTCGCGGTCGCGCTCTCGCTGCTGGTCCATCTGATCATCGCGGTGATCGTGCACCCGTTTTCGGCAGCGAGCCAGAACCAGGCTGAGGTCGTTTCGATCGAACGCCGCCCGGCGGTCATCGCGATGACGAAGATGCCGACCCCGCCGCCGCGCCCGCACCATACGCCGGTCCCGCACGCTACAGCCTCCGCTCCGCCCGCACCCAGGAAAGGCCCACAGGGAACGCGCCCGCCGGTCGGCGGTTCGGCCG
>JBARBD010000263.1:0-2982 GCA_049792675.1 Vulcanimicrobiaceae bacterium
ATCCGTAGTTCGTCGGGTACCACCCTCCGGCCTTCGCTGCCGCTACTCCACCTTGCTTACTCCAACGCGAACACCCAGACTGAGCCGCCTTCGGGCACGGAACGAACTCCGCTCACTGTCCGCTGGACCGTGCCGTTCATGCCGTTCGCATCGCCGCCCCAACCGGAGAGCACGGCGATATATTGCTTGCCATCGACGATATATGTCGTGACGGGAGCCTCCACGCCGCTGCTGGTCGGAAACTCCCAGAGGACCTTGCCGTTTTTCGCGTCGAACGCTCGGACCATCCGGTCGTTGGTGCCACCGCTAATGACCAGCCCTCCCGCCGTCGCCAGCATCCCTCCCCAATTCGGCGATTTCTCGAACTTATGCGTCCATACTTTTTGGCCGGTATCGACGTTCCAGGCTTGCACTTCGCCAAAATGATCGGTGGCTGGCGGCGGCGCGGTAGGCCCGCCGAACGACACGCCTGCGTAACCCCGGCCCGCGACGTAAGTGAAATCTTCCTGGCCGATAATTGAGCCACAAACATTGTCGTTTGCGGGGACGTAGATCATGCGCGTCTGCGGGCTGTAGGCGATGGGAGGCCAGTTCTTGCCTCCAGCCGTGCCGGGGCAAAAGTCGGCGCGTTTGTTGGTTCCGGGCTTGTGCGCGGGATCGACATCGGGCCGTCCTGTAACAGGATCGAGACTGCGAAACACATTTTGATACACGTACGGCTTGCCTTCGACGAACTTGATCGCGCCGCCGTTGCCGCGATCCAGGAACCACAAGTAGCCGTCGCGGGCGACGTCGACCAAGCCCTTAACCGTGCGCCCATTGCGTTGATAGTCGATCAGCAGCGGCGGCGAAACCTCATCCCAATCCCACGATTCGTTCTGCGCGTATTGAAAATATCCCTTGATCGCGCCCGTGGCCACGTCGAGGGCAAGTGTCGCAGAGGTGTACAAATTGTCGCCAGGGCGCTTGTCGCCCATCCATGGCCCGCCGTTGCCAGTGCCCCAATAGGCGGTATTCGTGTCGGGATCGTAGTTGCCCGTGACCCACACGGGACCGCCTCCGTGGGTCCATTGATCGCCTTTCGGCCATGTCTCGCTGCCCGGCTCACCCGGCGCGGGAATCGTATAGGTGCGCCATAGCTCCTTGCCGGTTTCGGGATCGAAGGCTGCGACGAATCCGCGAATGCCGGTTTCACCGCCGGAGCAACCGACCATGACCTTGCCGCCCGCGATCAGCGGCGCGAGCGTGATGTAGTAGGCTGCCTTGTTATCGGCAACCGTGGCCGTCCACACCGGGCGGCCGGTTTTCACATCGAGCGCGATGAGTTCCGCCTCACCGGCCGCGTAATACACTTTGTCGCCGTAGAGCGCGACGCCACGATTCACGTCGTGAAGAACCACGGCGCCTTGCGGCCGCGCCTTGCGATAACGCCACAGGACATCGCCGGTCTTGGCATCGAACGCGATCACCTGACCGTTGGGAGTGGATACGAACATCGCCCCGTTGTTGACCACGGGAGCCGCTTCGTGCACGCGCGACTCGCCGGTGATGGTCGACCACACCAGGCGCAGCTTCGAGACGTTCGTGGTGTTGATCTGATTCAGCGGGCTATAGCCCCAGCCGTTATAGGTGCGGCGAATCATCAACCAATCGCCGTCAGAGGGATTTTTCAAACGCTCCGCGGTTACGGGTGAATAATTCTGCAAAAGGGGAGGAACGGTTGCCGCCGGAGCGCCCCCTTTTCCCTTCTCTTTCTGTTGTTGGGCACGGCTGGGGCTTTCCGTCGTCAAAAACCCCACGCTGATTCCCAGCGCGATCGCAAGACCGCCTATCGTAATTTTTCTAGATGCGGAAGGGCGCATGTACACCTCCTCGAAGTAAGAGAACATCATACACTGCGCCCGTCTCGTATTGCTGTTATGGACGGCCAGAGTCACGGTGTTGCCGGGCAAAATGGTCGCGTCGGGCAAGATCACCTCGATCGACACAGGCAAGGCCGGTCCGCTTGGAACATCTTGCGGAAGTTGAACGTTGATCTGGAACAAACCGACTTCACCTGGAGACAACCCCGCCCAGATCGGATCGATTTCGCTCCCGGCAACCGCGAGCCCGGAAGCCAGTCCGGGCATTGAAATGTGACTTGCGAATCCGAAACCATCGGCAGCGGCGAAAGAGCGCCGTTCAGAGTGACTTGCACGCCGCCTAAGCTTGTCGGCAACGGGAAAGATTTCGCCGGGGCGCAGCGGTCGTCAAGGTCATCTGGACCCCGAGCCGGAAGTCGCGGGAAGAATCTCGGCAATGCTCAGGTTCGACCAGTTCGACGCCGCGGCTGTGTCGTTGGTTGTTACGGTGGTTCCGACGGCAACAACTAAGGAGTTATTGGGGTCGTCACCAGCGTCGCCGAAGGCTCGCCCGACGGCGGATGCCCGTTACCGGTCGCGCCGATCGCTCCCGATCCGTAGGTGCCTGAGGTGTTTACGCCGGTGAAGCTTACCGGCCACTACGCGGCGCGGGGCGCTCATGGCCGCGCTATGCGGCGGGCCCAAATTGCCGGGCTCGCGTGATGCGACCATTGGAGGTGCTATGGCCGTCCCGCCGGGGCTGTGTGACTCGTGCCTTCATGTGCGAGTAATTCAATCGGACCGGGTGGAGATTTTCTACCAGTGCCGGCTGAGCTTCACCGACTCGAGCTTTGCAAAGTATCCGGTTCTTCCGGTCTTGGCGTGCCGAGGTTGGGTTTTGCGTCGAGAAGCCTAACGGGTGCGCCGCGGGGCGGGGGATCGGTTTAAGCTGGACGCAAGGAGCAAACGAACATGAAGCCAAAGAACACGATCTGCCTCTGGTTCGACAAAGACGCGCATGGGGCGGCGCGCTTCTACGCCGTCACCTTTCCGGATAGTAAAGTAACCGCTGTTCATGAGGCTCCCGGTGACTATCCGAGCGGCAAGAAGGGCGATGTTTTGACCGTGGAGTTCACCGTCC
>JBARBD010000264.1:0-3048 GCA_049792675.1 Vulcanimicrobiaceae bacterium
CAGCTGCTCATCTCGGCGATCGATCACAATCGCTACGTCGGGCGCATCGGCATCGGGCGCATCTTCCGCGGAAGCTCGCGCGTCAACGAGCCGATCGCGAAGATCGCGCGCGACGGCACCGTCACCAGCGGCCTGCGGCTAACGACCCTGCTCACCTTCGCCGGGCTCGAGCGCATCGACGTGGAGGAAGCCCAGGCCGGCGATATCGTCTGCGTCTCGGGGATCGACGACATCAACATCGGCGACACGATCGCCGACGCGAGCGCGCCCGAGGGCATCCACGCGTTGGCGGTCGACGAGCCGACGGTTTCGATGTTCTTTAGCGTGAACAACTCGCCGTTCGCGGGTCGCGAGGGCAAGTACCTCACCTCGCGCCAGATTCGCGAGCGCCTGATGGCGGAGCTCGAATCGAACGTGGCCTTGCGCGTCGAGGAGACCGATTCGCCCGACACGTTTGAAGTGCGCGGGCGCGGCGAGCTGCATCTCGCGATCCTCATCGAGACGATGCGCCGCGAAGGGTACGAGCTGGCCGTCTCCAAGCCGCGGGTCATCGTTACCGAGCGCGACGGCAAGCGCTGGGAGCCGGTCGAGTATGTCGTCGTCGACGTTCCCGAAGCCTACGCCGGATCGGTGATCGAAGCGCTCGGCCGTCGTAAGGCGACGATGTCGAATATGTTCAACGTCGCCGAATCGCGGCGGCTCGAGTACACGATGCCGACCCGCGCGATCTTCGGCTTACGCGGCGACCTCATGACGCTGACGCGCGGCACCGCGGTCTTGTCGCACACGTACTACGACCATCAGCCGTGGCAGGGTGAACTACCCGGGCGCAGCATCGGCGTGCTCGTCGCCAGCGAAACGGGCCGAACGACGGGGTACGCTATGATGGGACTCGAGCAGCGCGGCCGCTTCTTCCTCGGACCCGGCATTGACGTCTACGAAGGCATGATCGTCGGGCGCAGCAACGACGAGTACGACGTCGCGCTCAACGTCGCGCGCGAGAAGAAACTGACCAACATGCGCGCCGCCGGGTCGGACGAAAACGTGAAGCTCCCGCCTCCCGAGGACCTCTCGCTCGAGCGCGCGATCGAGTTCATCGAAGACGACGAGCTGGTCGAGGTCACACCGAAGTCCCTGCGCCTGCGCAAGCGCATGCTCAACGAAACCGATCGTCTGCGCAATCGCAAGCGTGAAGCGACTAAGGCGTAGGGTGCAGCTGCCGGGTTAAGTACTCGACCGTGGCGCTGTCGGCTTGCAGCCAGGCCGCGTACCGGAAGAACCCGTGAATCTCGTTCGGAATGACGATCTGCTCGAACGGTACGTGCGCGGCGCGCAGCCGCTCGACCAAATCTACCATCTGGTGAAACTCGACGTTGCGGTCGTCGTCGCCCTGAATCAATAACACCGGCGACTTCCAGGTCGCGATGGCCGAATCGGGCGACGACTCCCAGGCGAGCTTCATGATCGCTTTGGTGTCGTACTGCTGGTAGCGCTTGCGCTGCGTGAACCCGAAGAGCGGGTCGTCGATATCGAGCGACCAGTCGTGCACGCCGTGGAAGTCCACACCGGCTTTGAAGATATCGGAGTTGCGCGCGAGCGCGAGCGCGGTGAGATAGCCGCCGTACGAGCCGCCCCAGATGCCGATGCGCTTGGGGTCGACGTTCGGGTGACGCTGAAGGAACCGCGCCGCGGCGAGCACGTCGCGATACTCCGACGCTCCGGTCGGGCCCCACTGCGGCGGGAAGTTGAAGTCGTGGCCGTAGCCGATGCCGAGCCGATAGTTGACCGAGAGCACGACGAATCCGCGGCTCGCGAGGTACTGGTTCACGGCGTAGGCGTTCGAGTAATAGTCCATGTAGTGCCAGGTCAGCAGCATCTGGCGCGGCGGGCCGCCGTGCACGAAGACGACCGCCGGATGTTTTCCGCCGCCGATCGGCAGGAAGAGCGTGCCGTGGATCAGTCGCCCGTCGGCGGCGTGGAACGACACCTCCTCGGGCGTCGCAAGTTCCGACGACGACGGGAAGTCGCTCGGGAGCAGCTTTACGTCGAGCGCCGGCTGCGTCCCGCCGAAGAGGAGCGCGACGAGCGGGGGCTGCCCCGCGGTTGCGCGCGCGAACGCGACGTTGCCGCCGGCGAGCGGTGCCGGCGCCCACTCGCTGGTCGCGCCGCTCAAGAGCTGGGTCACGTGCCCGGTTGCGACGTTGACGCTGAAGATGTGGCGGCGATCGTCGTCGCCCGCGGTATTCCCGGTGTTCGCGCTGTAGACGACCGACGTGCGATCGGGCGTGACGGCCGCGTCTTCGACCATGAAGTTTCCCGGCGTGAGGAGACGCGCGGTGCCGGGAGCGGTGGCTGAGATCGCGTAGAGGTGCGGCCAGTCGTCCTGTTCGCTGCGGAAGACGAGCGTGTCGCCCGAGGTCCACGCGAGGAACGGCCCGCCGCCGGTCTGCGGCAGCGATCCGCGCGGCGTGGCCGTGCTCGCCCAGACTTGGCGCGCCGCGCCGGTGCTCGCGTCAGCGGTCCAGATCTCCCATGGGGTGGGATTCCAGTTCAGCGGATTCTGCGGCGCGCCGCCGTCGCCGTGCAATCGGATGAAGGCGACGCGCGTGCCGTCGGGCGACCAGCGCGGCATGATATCTTGCGACGTGGCCGGCGCGAGGAACTGGATCGGCGTCGAATCGTTGCGGTAGATGCCGATGAAGCTGTGATCGTTGCGCGACGAGACGAAGGCGAGCGCCGATCCGTCGGGCGACCATTGCAAATCGGAGTTCTGTCCGGAATCGAAGAACAGGCGACGCGCTTTCCGTCGGGTGAGATTGCCGGCGCGTCGCCGTTTCCGAGCAGTTTCGGAGCGCCGCCGTCGCTCGCGGCCGACCAGACTTGCATCTGCGGCTGCACCGTGCTCGACGCGGCGTTGGGCTGCAGCGGCAGCGGCCAGTTAGCATCGTGATCGCCGCCGCGCACGTAGACCACGTGCGAGCCGTCGTTGGAAATCGCGAGGTTGCTCAGCTCCTGGCCGTCGTCGCCGCCCGACGAGAAGAGCTGCAC
>JBARBD010000265.1:0-8888 GCA_049792675.1 Vulcanimicrobiaceae bacterium
AGCAGGTGCTGCTCGCATCCATGCGCCGCGCGACGCTCGTGCGCGACGAATCGGCCGGCGCCCTCGGCGACGTCACGCCGCAGGAGGCCGAACTCGTCAGCCGGCGCATCTTCGGCGCCTTCGAGTACCGGATCACGGTTGCGGCCGGCGCGCGCGAATCGCTGCGGCTCGCCGTCGTCTATCACAAGGAAGGCACCGAGCGCTGCCGCCCGTTGCTCGACGCGCTCATCGCCGACCAGCGCGCCCTTCACGACACCCAGAACTACTTCACCGGCCGGCTCGCAGACGCGCGCTTCCTCACGCCCTCGCCCGAGATCAGCCGCGGCGTCGCCTGGGCGAAAGCCAACATGCTGCGCATCGTCAAGGAGTATCCGCTCGGCTGGGGCGCGACCAACTCGCCGCCCTCCGACATCCTGGTCTCGCGCGATACGTCCTGGATCGTCCACGGCTTCGATTACTTCTGGCCGGAGTTCAGCCGCAACGCGCTCGACGTCTTCAACCGCGCCGTCGAGGAAAGCGGCTTGATGGTGGAATACCTGCGCGGCGTCAGCGGCTACAAAACCGATTACGACCTGAACATCAACGACGATACGCCGTTGCACATCATCGCGATGCTCCATCACTACAACGCGACGCTCGACGACGACTGGGTGCACCAGTATATTCCGTTGGTGATCAAGCTCACCGACTACATGCTCACCCAGCGCGACGATAAAGGCTTGATCTACGCACGCGCCAAAGGCGTAGATCTCTACGGTATCTCGTCGTGGCGCAATATCATTCCCTATTACACACTCGACGGAGCCGTTACCGAGATCAACGCCGAAGCCGTCTACGCGCTCGAGTCGGCCGCGATGCTCTGCGCAGTCGTCGGCGATAACGAGCACTGGGAACGCTATGGCGCCGAAGCCCATCGCATGCGCGAAGCGATGATGGATTATCTCTTCAACGACGACACCGGCGCCTTCGTCTTGAACTACGATCAGGACGGCAACTATCAAGATAACTTTACCGCCGACGAAGTCTTTCCGGTGCTCTTCGGCATCGCCGATTCGCAGCAGCAGCGCGCGATTCTCCGCCGGCTGCAAGAGGCCGACTTCGTCACGCCGGTCGGCCTGCGCACGATCTCGACCGCCGACGCCTGGTACTTCCCTTCCTACGGTTTCGGGTTGCTGGGCGGCATCTGGCCCGACCTGACGCTGTGGTGCGCGGTCGCGCTCGGGCGCAATGGGATGGCCGACGAGGCCGCGCACTTTTTGGAGGTGACGTACGCGGCGATGGAGGGCGGAAGTCCACGCAACACCGTGCCCGGCGAGTTTGCCGAATGGTTCGACGGCGGCTCGCTCAGCAATCGCGGCATGTATCTCTCGCCGTGGACCGGTGCAAAGTATCTTTGGGCAGTCGCCGAGACGGTCGGCGGCCTGAACGGCTATCGCACCAGCGGGCGCCCGCACTTATCTCCGCTGCGCCCGACGGGCTGGCAATGGGTCGCCGCGGCGCGCGTCCACTGGGGCGGGCGGCGCTGCACCTACGTGATCGACCTGCGCAGCGACACGATCTATGGCGACATGGCCGAGCTGTCGGCCGAGGAACCGTTCACCTGCATCTACGCCGGGCGCGACGTCAGCGACGAGGTGAACACATCGCCGGTCGAAGTCGGTGCAATCGCCTTCGAAGACGAGAAGGGCGCCGTGCGGATTTTCGTCTGCAACCACCTCGACCGGGCGCGCAACGTGCTGATCGAGTTCCGCGGGCACACCGCGCGCGTGGATATGGCCGCCGGCGAGCTGCGCGAGGTCCATTTGATCGGCAAGCCCAGCGATCGGCGGGCCCGCGCCGCTAAACTCGACGTCGTCCGCCCGTTGGCGCGCGTATAATAAGCCTTCGTGCACCCCTCGACTCGCAAGCCGACGATCTTCCTCTTGGCCGGCGCCGCCGTGCTGCTGATCGCCGTTGCGATCGGCGAGCGCATGGGCGATCGCGTCATCGGGCAAGCGACCGAACAGTCGCTCAATTCGGCCGCCCCGAGCGTCGTCGCTCCCAACGCCGACGCCACGCCGCAGCCTTACGGCCCCGACTGGAAACGCTCGCAGGCCCTCTCGGCTTCCGGCGATCCGCGCTTTCCCGATCCGCGCGTCCCGCCGCAGCCACTTCCGACGCCGCTGCCGCCCCCGCCGCCGCGCCCGATTCCGCTGCCGACTGAGACGCCCAACCCGAACGTTCCGATCTGGCGGCAGAAGCCGCTCCCAACCGCGACCCCGTTCGCCACGCCCTCGTCGGCGGCGACCGAGCTGCCGTCGGGCGAGGGCTCGGCCCAACCCAGCGCGGCGCCTCCGCTGTAGTCGGCGTTCCCAATGTTCTCATTGGGAGGCGCTGGTATGATAGAGACATGGAAAGCACTGGAACCGTCACCGTCAAGCGCGGCCTCGCGCAGATGCTCAAAGGCGGCGTCATCATGGACGTCGTCACGCCCGAACACGCCCTGATCGCCCAGGAGGCCGGCGCCGTTGCCGTGATGGCGCTCGAACGAATTCCCGCCGATATCCGCGCCGCCGGCGGCGTCGCCCGGATGAGCGCGATCGACTTGATTCGCGGCATCATGGACGCCGTGACGATTCCCGTGATGGCCAAGGTTCGCATCGGGCACTTCGCCGAGGCGCAAGTTTTGCAGCAGCTCGGCGTTGACTACATCGACGAGTCCGAAGTGCTCACGCCCGCCGACGACAAGTATCACGTGGACAAGCACGCCTTCACGACGCCGTTCGTCTGCGGGGCGCGCGATCTCGGTGAGGCGCTGCGCCGAGTCGCCGAGGGCGCCGCGATGATCCGCAGCAAGGGCGAAGCCGGAAGCGGCAACATCGTCGAGGCGGTGCGCCACATGCGCGCGATCGGCGACGCGGTCCGCGAGCTGAGCGTCGTTCCGAAGGAAGAGTTGGTCGCGCGTGCGCGCGAAATCGGAGCGCCGCTCGAGCTGGTCGCCCAAGTCGCGCAAGACGGAAAGCTTCCGGTCGTGCTGTTCTGTGCCGGCGGCGTTGCGACGCCCGCCGACGCGGCATTGATGATGCAGCTCGGCGCGGAAGGCATCTTCGTCGGCAGCGGCATCTTCAAATCGAACGATCCCAAGCGATTCGCTCGCGCCATCGTCGACGCCACCACGCACTTCAACGACCCTGCGGTCGTGCTGGAGGCGTGCCGTTCGCTCGGAACCTCCGACGCGATGCCCGGCCTCGACATCCGCACGCTCGATGAAACCCAGCTCCTCGCGCCCCGCGGAAACTAGCCTCGTCGGCGTCCTGGCCCTCCAGGGCGACGTCGTCGAGCATCTCGCGGCGCTCGAACGCGCCGGCGCGAAAGCGATCGCGGTCAAGTCGCCGGCCGACCTGGCGCGCGCCGACGCGCTGGTCATACCCGGCGGCGAATCGACGACCGTCATGAAGCTGCTCGAGCGCGCCGGTCTGGCGGCCCCGATCGTCGCACGCGTGCGCGTCGGGATGCCGCTCTGGGGCACCTGCATGGGTATGATCGTCGCGGCCCGCGACGTCGCCGATGTGGAACAACCGAGCCTCGAGTTGATCGACATCACCGTGCGCCGCAACGCCTTCGGCCGGCAGAACGAATCGGCCGAGGTCGAGCTTTCGATTCCGGCGCTCGGAAGCGCGCCGTTCCCCGCGATCTTCATTCGCGCGCCGTGGATCGAGCGCTGCGGGCCGCAGGTCGAGCTCTTGGCGCAGCGCGACGGGCGCGGTGTTATGGTACGTGAAGGGAACGTGCTGGTTACCTCATTTCACCCCGAGCTTACCGGCGATCCCCGCGTGCACCGGTACTTCCTCGACATGGTCGCGCAGCAAGGGAAGGCTTCGACCGCCGCGTAAGTTCTGTCTCGGTATGTCTACGCGAGCCCCGGACGAAGAAGGGGCCGGGTTTCAAGGGCAGATTCCGCCCGTCGAGCCATTGCTCAGCGAGGTGATCGCAACGCTGGCGCTAGCCGCGCATGCCTATCTCACCGAAGACGAAGGGCGCGAACCCGATCGCGCGTCGGCCGAAGTCGCGATCGACGTCGCCACCGCGGCCTTCGAACGCGTCAAAGAAAGGTTACGACCCGAACAGCGGTTGGCGATAACGCAAATGCTGACCGAAACGCGAATGACGTTTGTAAGAAAGCGAGGCACCTAAGATGCCTCGCTTTAATGGGAGAGCGGTCGGGTGAGTGAAGTCTTGGTGTTGAACTTCACCTACGAGGCGCTCAACGTCACCAGCTTTCAGCGCGCCGTCAAGCTGATCTTCGCCGGCAAGGCCGAGATGCTCCACGGCCGCGATCGCATCCTCGCCTCGCCGACGTTCGAGATGCGCATGCCCTCGATCATCCGCATGCTCTACTATATCCGGCGCCCGATGCAGAAGGTCGCTTTGACGAAGAAGAACGTCCTGATCCGCGACGATCACCTCTGTCAATACTGCGGCACCCACGGCGAGCGCTTGATGACCGTGGATCACGTCATCCCCAAGAGCCGCGGCGGCGATTCTACCTGGGAGAACCTGGTCTGTTCTTGCATGCGCTGTAATAACCGCAAAAATAACCGCACCCCGCAAGAAGCGAACATGAAGCTGCAGCGCAAGCCGCGCCAGCCGAAATACATCCCCTGGATTCAAATCAAGCGCAACACGCTCCCCGACGAATGGGGCAAGTTCCTATTCCTCTACAACGTCTCGATCGACGAACGCATCGAACAATAGCGAAGCTTCGCTCGACAAAACAGTAAGCAGTGAAAGCGGATCAAACCCGAGCCCCATATTTTCAGGCGCTGCTCGACTACGTCGATGCGGGCGTCCTGCCGTTTCATACGCCGGGGCACATTCAGGGCCATGGGATGGACCTGGCGTTCCGCGAGTTCATCGGGGATAATATCTGCGCAATCGACCTGACGCCGATGCCGGGCATCGACGACCTGCTCCAGCCGACCGAGGCGATCAAGGAGGCGCAGGAGCTGGCGGCGCTGGCCTGGGGCGCCGACCACACGTTCTTCCTGATCAACGGCTCGACCAGCGGCAACCAGTGCATGATGATGACCGCCGTGAACCCGGGCGACAAGATCGCGGTGCCGCGTAACTCGCACAAATCCATGCTTGGCGGGCTGGTGATGAGCGGCGCCGAGCCGATCTACATGCAGCCCGAGGTGGACGAAGAGCTGCGCATGGACCACTGCGTCACGCCCGAGACGGTCGCCCAAACGCTCGAGAAGCACCCCGACGTCACGGCCGTCTACATCGTCTCGCCGACCTACTATGGGGTCGCCTCCGACCTCGCCGCGATCGAAAAGATCGTCCACGCCGCCGGCAAACCGCTCTTGGTCGACGAGGCCTGGGGGCCGCACTTCCACTTCCACCCGGACCTGCCGCTCTCGGCGACCGCGGCCGGTGCCGACCTCTGCATCAACTCGACCCACAAGATGCTCTCTGCCTTCTCGCAGTGCGCGATGCTCCACCAGAGGGGCGACCGCGTGCGTCTCGACCGGCTCAAAGCCGTGCTGAAAATGTTCCTTTCGACCTCGCCGAATCTGCCGATGGTCGCCTCGCTCGACGTCGCGCGCAAACAGATGGCGACCGAAGGCGAGCCGCTCCTCACGCGCACGATCGAGCTCGCCCAGACGACCCGCGCGCGCCTCAACCGGATCGAGGGCATCTACTGCTTCGGCGAAGAGCTGCAGGGGAAGAAGGGCGTCTTCGACCTCGATCCGACCAAGATCACCGTCACCGTCAAGGACCTCGGCTACACCGGCTACGAGGCGTCGGAGCTTCTGCGGCGCCGCTACAACATCCAAGTCGAGCTCGCCGACCTCTTCAACCTCGTCGCCCTCTTTACGATCGGCACGACGCCCGAGGCCGCCGATCGCTTCGTCGCCGCATTCGAAGAGATGGCGCGCGACGACCGCGCCCTCGACATGTTTGCGCCCTCGGGCGTGCTCGAGCAGCGGCTGCGTCGCGGCACCTTCCGGCTGCCCCCGGTGCCGCCGATGCGGATGATTCCGCGCGACGCCTTTCTCGCCGACACCGAGTTTGTGAAGTTTCGCGAATCGAAAGGGCGTATTTGCGCGGAAACGCTGACGCCGTACCCGCCCGGCATCCCGGTCATCGCCCCGGGCGAAGAGCTCACGCCCGAGATTATCGACTACTTGCGCCTCGAGTTAAAAGCGGGCGTCCGCATCCAAGGGCCCTACGACGACGAGCTGCGGATGATCCGCGTCGTGAAGGGGTAGGCGCGCGCCGCGGATAACGAACAAATCACGTGAAACTCACCGGAAGTGAGGATCAGTATTGGCGGTTAGAGTTCATTCCGTAAACCCCAGTTGGGAACTCTCCCAACTCCTCGACATCTTCCCGCTCGCGATTCGACAAGCGCTCGTCCGCCTCAACAACATCGAAGAGATCATCGAAGTCGTGCTCGACCTGGGGCGCCCGCCCGAGGCCCGTTTCGAGCATGACTTTACGTATCTCACCGATGCGCCGGTCACCCACGAAGACATCGCGCACGTCTGCTCGCGCGTCTCGCCGTTCGGCGCCGACAATCGCGCCGGCATCGAGCAGACGCTGCATCGCATCAGCGCGATTCGCAACCGTACCGGAAAGATCGTGGGGCTCACCTGTCGCGTCGGCCGCGCCGTCTACGGCACGATCGACATTTTGCTCGACGTGCTGCGCAGCGGAAAATCGATCTGTCTGCTGGGGCGTCCCGGCGTCGGCAAGACGACGATGCTGCGGGAGTGCGCGCGCGTGCTCTCCGAAGAGCGCAAGCGCGTCGTAATCGTCGACACGTCCAACGAAATCGCCGGCGACAGCGATATCCCGCATCCCGGCATCGGCTTGGCGCGCCGCATGCAGGTCGCCGACCCCGGGCTCCAGCACGCCGTCATGATCGAGGCGGTCGAGAACCACATGCCCGAGGTGATCGTCATCGACGAAATCGGCACCGAGGCCGAGTCCGCCGCCGCCCGCACCATCGCCGAACGCGGCGTGACGCTGATCGGCACCGCGCACGGCCAGACGCTCGAAAACCTCCTGATGAATCCGACGCTCTCCGACTTGGTCGGCGGCGTCACTGCGGTAACCCTCTCCGACGAAGAAGCGCGCCGGCGCGGCACCCGCAAGACGGTCCTCGAGCGCAAAGCTCCGCCGACGTTCGAGGTGGTCATCGAGATCCACGACCGCGACCGGCTCGCGATCCACAAAAACGTCGCCGACGTGATCGACGCGCTGCTGCGCGGCTACCAGCCGCAACCCGAGATCCGCCAACGCGAGCCCAGCGGCGAGGTGACCGTCGTGCAAGAGGCCGACACCGAGTCGATGCCGCGGCTGAGCGAAGCCTACGACCACGATCGCGACGAGGAACGCGATCGCCCGCTCTCGATCTTCCCGTACGGCGTCTCGCGCAACAAGATCGAGCGAGCGATTCAGAACCTGCGCGTCAACGCCTCGATCGCCCGCAACTGGGACGACGCCGACGTCGTCCTCACCCTCAAGACGCTCGAGCGCAAGGAGCAGCCGAAGCTCAAGCAGATCGCCTCCGACAACGTGCCGATCTACTCGATCAAAACCAACACCACGACGCAGATCCAGTCCGCGCTGCGCGATGTCTTCAATCTCGGCTCGATCGACCACGAAGCGATCGCGCTACGCGAAACCGAGGAGGCGATCTACCAGGTGCTGCTGACGAATCAGGCCATCGAGCTCTCGCCGGCGACGTCGTACATCCGCCGCATGCAGCATCAGCTGGCCGAGCGCTATCGCCTGCAGTCGCGCAGCACCGGCCTCGAACCAAACCGCCGCGTCCGCATCTTCAAAACAATTGACGCCTAGATACTGCTAGCGTGTTCGTCACGATCGAAGGGATCGAGGGCAGCGGCAAGAGCACGCTGCTCGAGGGGCTGGCGCAACGATTGCGCGCCGGCGGCCGCGACGTCGTCGTAACCCGCGAGCCCGGCGGAACGCCGTTCGGCGACGCGGTGCGCGCGATCTTTCTCGATCGAAGCCGTTCGATCGACCCGCTCGCCGAAGCGTTCCTGGTCAACGCCGCGCGCGCGCAGCACGTCGCCGAAGTCATCCTTCCGGCGCTGCAGCTGGAGCGGACCGTGCTGTGCGACCGCTTCACCGATTCGACGATTGCCTATCAAGGCTACGGGCGCGGCCTCGCCCTCGATCTGTTGCGCCCGCTCTGCGAAACGGCCACCGGCGGCATCCAGCCCGACCTCGTGCTGTTGCTCGACGTGCCGGTCGCCGTCGCGCGCGGCCGCCTGCGCGAGCGATCCGAGAGCGATCGCATCGAGAGCGAAGGCGATGCCTTCCACGAGCGCGTGCGCGCCGGCTTTCTCGAGCTCGCGCGCCAGCCGCGTCATCTCGTCCTCGACGGCACGCTGCCCGCCGAACGACTCGTCGCGCAAGCATTCCAGGCGCTGTGACCGAGCTGCACTTCGACGTCGTCGGCGCGGACGGCCCGAAGCGTTACTTCGAAGCCATCGTACCCGCCACGCTCTCCCACGCCTATCTCTTCACCGGTCCGTCCGGTGTCGGGAAGAAGACCTTCGCGCGGCGTCTCGCGCAATCGCTGCTCTGCCTCGCGCCGAAGCCGGGTGTGCTCGGATACGACGGCACGTGCTCGTCGTGCGTGCTCTTTACGGGGAATGCACACCATCCCGACTTTCTCGAGCACGAAGGCGCGCTCAAGATCGGCGACCCCGATGCCGCGATGGGCTTTTACGAAGGCGAGGAACTCTCCGCGCGCGACCTCGTGCGCCAGCTCTCGATGCGCTCGTACAGCGGCGGGATGCGCGTGCTGATGCTCGGCGACGTGGATTTTGCAACGCACCACGCCGGCAACGCGCTGCTGAAGTTCCTGG
>JBARBD010000266.1:0-1870 GCA_049792675.1 Vulcanimicrobiaceae bacterium
GCCCCCACCGCCGCCACCGCCGCCTCGGCCGCCGCGCTGCGCCGACGCCACCGCCGGCTGCAATGCGATAAGAACTGCCACTACTACGCAAAGATATTTCATGCTACTTCACCACCTTGTCGATCTGCCCGCTCAAACTGATGTACGTGCCTTTTTTAGTCGTAAGCGAGACGAGGATACCGTGCGGCGGCACCTTCTGCGTCGAGAGGGCCAACGGTTGCGGGTCGTCCGTGTTGTTCACGTAGACCGTTCCGTTTTTGAAATCGAGCGCGCTGGTTTTACCCGCTTGCACGAGCGCGGCGCTGGTCGCAAAGCAGACCATGAGCTGGCCCTGATACGAGCAGGCGGCCTTGCTGATGACGAGCGTACCGCGGCCGTCGGCCGTCGTCATATAGAGCACGCTGTGAATGACCTTGATCGCGACGTCGTCGTAGACGTTGCTCGAACCATCGGCCTGCTGAATCAGGATCGTCCCTGCAGCGCTGGCGGAAGCCGCGCCGAACGCGAGCCAAGCGCCGAGCGCGAGAACCGAAATTTTCATAGAGTTCTTGAACCTCCGTACGTTAAGCGACGGGCCGGATCGATTCGGTGCCGAACCCGGCAGGGTCGCGCTCCCCGAGAAGCATTTTGTTAAGGGAGGAAAGGTTCTCCGGCGCTTGGCGACTTAACTGCAGGGCGCCGTAGGGTCGGCTGGCCGCTCGGGAGGCGGACCTCGAAATCTGCGCGTTTGGCCCGCCTTCAAGCTTTTTTCATGCTTGCGCGGTAGCATCGACGCATGCGGCCTGAGGTGCCGTGCCGTGGCGAAGTGGTAGTGTCTGGGGGAGCCCATCGAGCGCTGCGGCATCTCGACCGCACTTCAATAGCACCCTCGCTCTGAGTGAAGTCGAAGGGGTCCAGGGGTAACGAGCCCTTCGATTTCGCTCAGAGCGAGGGTTCTTGCGTTCTTGCGGTGGCCGGCCTTATGTCGGAATATTATTCGGCGTGAGGATCTTCGCGATCGCTTTGAAGAGCGCCGGGGCCGGATTCACGTTCTGCTTGGAAATGTCGGAGTTCACCATGATCACGACCGTGATGTTCTTGGGCTGGAAACGATACCCGGCGGTGTTATAGCCCGGCAACTCGCCTGTGTGTCCTAGCCAGCCGTGGTCGACGCCGATGCCGAGCCCGTACTTGCGGACCGGCGTATTCGGCGGAAGCGTGACCCACGTCAAGCGTTCTTGCTGCATCGCCGGCGAGATCAGCGAGCCGGCCGTGTATGAGTCGACCCACGTGCGCATATCGTCGAGCGTCGAGATCAACGCGCCGGCGGTGAAGGCCCAGCTCGGGTTCCAATGCGTCGCGTCGGCCGGGCGTCCGCCCGGCGTCTGTTCGGTGATGCCGTTTGCGTAGGGTTCGGGCATGGTTCCGTTCGCCGGCCAGATCGTGTTCTCTAATCCGAGCGGCTTAAAAAGCCGCTCGGCGAAGACGTCGCCGATTTTCCGGCCGGTCACCTGCTCGATGATCGTGCCCAGCAAGACGGTGTTGGTATTGCTATAGTGCCATCCGGTATTCGGCGCAAAGTAGGGTTTGTGCGCGAGCCCGATGTCGACGAGCTGCCGCGGCGAGTAGACTCTATCGGGGTCCACGAGCAGCTGTTTGACGAACGTCTCGTCTTCGGTGTAGTTGAAAAGCCCGCTGGTCATATTCGCAAGCATGCGCAGCGTTATGTGGCTTCCGTTCGGCACGAACGGCGCATACTTGCTGACGGGATCGTCCAGGTTCAACTTCTTCTCGCCGGCAAGCTGCAGCAATACGGTAATGGTAAAGGTCTTGGTGTTGCTGCCGATGCGAAAGTAAAGGTCGCGGCGCATCGGGCTCTTGGTCGCTGCGT
>JBARBD010000267.1:0-4029 GCA_049792675.1 Vulcanimicrobiaceae bacterium
TCGCTGCAGCGGCGCGCGCGAGCGGCGCCGACGGGCTGCGCCCGCCGCTTTGCGCGACCAGGCGGTGATCGCCATCGTAAACGAGGACGTGCACGCGCGTCCCGCCGACCTCGCGCGCGAGCTCGGACGCGTAGACGCTCAACGGCACGCCTTGCCGTTCGTACGTGGCTGCGGCTTCCGCGGCCCGCTGCGCGGCGGCGTGGATCGAGTCGTTGAGCGCACCGACGTAGAGCAAAAAGGCGAGAAGGCTGGTCGTTGTGACGACCAGCACGATGAGGGCGACCGCCAAGATCGCATACCCGCGCGTCAGGCGCGCGATGAACGGCGCGAACGGCTCAGGCACGCAGCGTATACCCGGCGCCGCGAACCGTTTGGATCAGGGGATGGTCGAAACCCTCGTCGACCTTTCCGCGGAGATAGGAGATATAACGTTCGACCGCGCCGGTTCCGACGTCGGCGTCGCCCCAGACTTCGTCGAGCAGCTCCTCGCGCGTGAAGACGCGGCGTGGGCGGCGCAAGAGCGTCACGAGCAGATCGTACTCGAGCGGCGAGAGATCGAGTCGCCGGCCATCGCGCTCGACGGTGTGCTCGTCGAGATCGACGGTCAAGCCCTCGTAGTGGAGCGTCGAGCGCGTCTCCATGTGTGGCCGTCGCAGCTTGGCCTCGACGTGGGCGAGGAGCTCGGATATCTCGAATGGCTTGCTGAGGTAGTCGTCGGCGCCGTGCGCGAGGCCCTCGACTTTATCCTCGAGCTCGCCCCGCGCGCTCAGCATCACGATCGGCACGTCGGTGATCCGCCGGAGCAACGGCAGTAGCTCGAAGCCGCTCGCTTTGGGGAGCATCACGTCGAGCACGATGAGGTCCGGCGACCACTCTTCGACGAGCGCGAGGCCGGCCGCGCCGTCGGCCGCGCAACGTACGTCGAAGCCGCTGTGGCCGAGCGCCAGCGCGAGCAGATCGCGGATGTTCGGCTCGTCGTCGATGACGGCGATGCGGGCGTTCATTCGAACCGCAGCGCCTCGATCGGATTGAGCTGCGCCGCCTGCCGGGCCGGATAGTAGCCGAAGAAGATGCCGACCATCGCCGAGAACGCGACTGATGCTGCGATCCATTGCAGCGGAATCGCGGTCGGCCAGTGCGTGAGCGCAGCGAGCGCGACCGCGCCGACCGCGCCGGCGGCGACGCCGATCAAACCGCCGATCGTTGAGAGCACGATCGCCTCGGCGAGAAACTGGCGCAAGATCGTTCCCGCGCGGGCGCCCACCGCCATACGCAGGCCGATCTCGCGCGTCCGCTCGGTGACGGAGACGAGCATGATGTTCATGATCCCGATGCCGCCGACGACGAGCGAGACGGCGGCGACGCCTGCGAGGAGCAACTCCATCACCGTACCGGTTTGGGCTGCGGTCTGCGCGATCGATTGCAGGTTGCGCACTTGAAAGTCGTCGGTCTGCGGGGGCACGATGCGATGGCGCTGTTCGAGCAGCGATACGACGCCCTGCTGAACCGGATCGATCTGATCTGCCGTTGCGGCGGAGACGAGCAGTCCGTTCACGGTCGTCAAGCCGGTGAGGCGTTCCATCGCCGAGGTATAGGGAATCAGCACGGTATCGTCCTGGTCCTGGCCGAGTCCGCTCTGGCCGAGCGGCGCGAGCGTGCCGATCACGGTGAACGGCGCGCCCTTGACGATGATCGTCTGGCCGAGCGGCGAGCCGCCGTTTGGGAAGAGCTGGCCGGCGACGGTCTGTCCGACGACCGCGACCTTGGCGGCCGACGCGACGTCGTTTTCGTTGACGAAGCGCCCGCTCTGAAGCGGCCACGAGCGAATGAACGTGTAGGTCGGGGCGACGCCGGTCATCGTCGTCTGCCAGTTGTTATCGCCGGCGACGACTTGCGTGCGCATCGTCACGATCGGCGAGACCGCGGCTACGCCGGGAAGCTTGGCGATCGCGAGGCCGTCCTCGGGCGTCAGCGTGGATGCCCCGCCGAAGCCGGTGCGCGCGCCGGACTGGGTGACGCTCCCGGGCTGGACGACGATCAGGTTCGACCCGAGACTATTGATGCTGCTCTGCACCGAGACGCGCGCCCCGACGCCGATCGCAACCGTGACGATAACCGCTGCGACGCCGATCACGATGCCGAGCATCGTGAGCAGCGAGCGCGCCTTGTTGCGCACGAGCGCGCGGATCGCGAGGCGAAGGGTGGCTTTGATGCTCATGCCGCCCGCCTCTCGTTGAGCGTGTCGCCCGTAATCACGCCGTCGCGGAAGGTCACGATGCGCTTGGCATAAGCGGCGACCTCCGGTTCGTGCGTGACCAGCATGATCGTGATCCCCTGCTCTTGGTTGAGGCGCGTGAAGAGACGCATCACTTCTTGCGAGCTCTTGGTATCGAGCGCGCCGGTCGGCTCGTCGGCGAGGATCAAGCCGGGATCGTTCACCAGCGAGCGAGCGATGGCGACCCGTTGCTGCTGGCCCCCGGACATCTGATTGGGATGATTGCCGGCTAGGTGCGCGATGCCGACGAGTTCCATCTTCGCTCGCGCGATCCGGATCCGCTCGGCTTCAGGTACGCCCGAGTAGACCATCGGGAGCTCGACGTTCTCGAGCGCGCTCGTGCGCGGCAACAGGTTGTAGGCTTGAAAGACGAAACCGAGGCGGCGACCGCGGATCGCCGCACGTTCGTCGGCGCTAAGGCTGGAAACGTCGTCACCCTCGAAGCGGTAGACGCCTTCAGTCGGGGCGTCGAGCAATCCGACGATGTGCATGAACGTCGACTTGCCGGATCCCGACGGTCCCATCACCGCGACGAACTCACCGGGCTCCAGCGAAAGGTCGACGCCACGCAGGGCCGCGATGCGATCCTCGCCCATGGCGTAGGTCTTGGTCAGCGCGGCGACTTCGACGACCGGCATCATTAGTGAACGCCTCCCAAGCCGCCGCCGAACGGTGTGCCGCCAGTCGGGTAGCGCCCGCTGGTCGGGCGCGCGGCGCGCTGCGAACCGTTCGTCGCGACGACGACCTGGTCGCCGGCCGCGAGCGCATTCGGAGCGATGGGCAGCACGGCGGCGCGGGTCCCGTCCGTCAGCGTTACCCGAACGTTGACCGGAACCGGCTTGCCGTCACGAGCGACAAAGAGGGTCGCGCTCGAGCCGGCCGCGCTCGCGCCGCTTGTGCTCCCGCCGTTGGTACTCCCCCACGGGGTCGACGCCGCGGCGCCGCCGTGCAGGGCCGCTAGCGGAACGGTCAGCGCGTTGGCCGCGGTCGCGACGTTGATGGTCGCGTTGGCAGTCATTCCCGGGAGCAGTTTTTCGTTCGCGTTGCGCACCAGAACGACGACGTCGTAGGTTACCACGTTGTTTACGGTCTGCGGGTTGATGCGCACCTGCGAAACGGTGCCGTCGAAGAGCTCGTTGGGATGGGCCAGCACGGAGAACGCGACACGATCGCCGGGTGCCACGTTACCGATATCGGGTTCGGCGACGTTGATGTCGATTTCCATCTTCGCCAGGTTCTGGGCGATCGAGAAGAGCGTCGGCGTCTGGAGCGACGCGGCGACCGTCTGCCCGACCGAAACGTCCCGCGCGACGACCGTGCCGTCGACCGGCGAGGTGATCACTGCGTGCGCGAGGTTGAGCTGGTCTTGCCGCACGACGGCTTCGGCCGCCGCGACGTTCGCTTGCGCGGCTTGGGTGGCTGCGACCTGGCTTTGCGCGGTCGACGCGTCCTGGTTGACGGTCGCGCTGCCCGCCAGATCTTGGGCCTGCGCCTGCGCGACGGCGGCTTGCGCCGCGGCGATGTCGCTCTGATCCTGTGCGACGGTCGAACGGTCGGTATCGAGCGTGCTACGAGCGACATAACCCTGCGAGAAGAGTGCGGCGTCGCGGGATGCCGTCAGTTCGGCTAGCGAGAGCGCGGCCTGCGTCTTGGTGACGTTGGCCTTCGCCGCGGCGATTGCTGCGGCTTCGGCCGCGTTGTTGGCGCTCGCGACGCCGATGCCCGAGGCCGCGCCGTTCGCACTGGCCGCGGCC
>JBARBD010000268.1:0-2578 GCA_049792675.1 Vulcanimicrobiaceae bacterium
CCGCTGCAGCGATGCTCGGCGTGCGCCCGGCCGTCGCCCGGGTGAACGGCGGAAGCGTCGTGGCGGCGCCGGATCTCGCCGGCTTCGGGCGTCTGCTGGCGCGCTACCTTGCATTCGTCACTCCTATCGGCGCGGTCGCGGTGATCATCGCATGGTGGGTCGGGCGCAACATCACGCGGCGCGCGATCGCGCCGCTCCAAGACGTCACGCACGCGCTGCGCCGCATCGCCGCGGGCGACTTTACCCCCGAGCCGCTGCTGGCCGGAAGCAGCGAACTGCACGACCTCACGACGGCCTATAACGAAGTCGCTCACCGCCTGACCGTTGCTACCGCCGAGCGCGAGCGCAACGAAACCCGGATGCGCCAGTTCGTCGCGGACGCCGGCCACGAGCTTCGGACCCCGCTCACGATCGTCATGGGCTACCTCGACGTGCTGCGCAACGGCGTCGTCAGCGATCCCGCCGGGGTCGCTCGCGTACACGAGACGATGCTCGCTGAGAGCCGCCGCATGCGCACCGCGATCGACAAGCTGATCCTGCTCGCCCGCCTCGAGCGTCCGGCACCGCCGCGCCGCGAGCCGGTCGACGTCGCTGCGCTTGCCAGGCGCGTCGCCCAGCAACTCGCTCCACTTGCCGGAGATCGCATCGCGGTAACCGCCTCGCAGCCGGAGGCTTACGTTGACGCCGACGAAGCCGAACTCTACGAAGCGCTCAAGAACGTCGTCGAGAACGGGGTGCGATACGCGCCTGCATCGCGCATTTCAATCGACATCTCCGAAACCGGGGAGCGGATCGTCGTCGCGGTCAGCGACCGCGGCCCGGGAATGGAGCCGTTTGAGGTCGCGCACGCCTTCGATCGCTTCTATCGCGGCAGTCCCCGCCACGCAACCGAAGGTTCGGGGCTGGGCTTAGCGATCGCAAAGCGTGCGGTCGAACGGATCGGGGGCACAATCGCGCTCCAGAGCCGGCCTGGCGAAGGCACGCGCGTGACGCTAAGCCTGCCGGGTTAATCCCCCGAGCTCTCGGCGAACGCAGAAGCTACGAGGCGAGCTCGGTTTTGAGCACGATTCTAGTCGACTCGCCGGTCCGGCGGATTTTTACGCCGCCCATGAACGCGTGCATCAAGTCGATCCCGCGTCCCCGGTGCTCGCCGCGTCGCGCGACGCGGCGCCATTGGCCGAAGTCCTCGACGATGACCACGAGCTGCCGCGCATGATTGCGGATCTCCAAGCGAATCAAACCGGGAACGCCTCCGCGATATGCGTGCTCCACGGCGTTGGCGACGGCTTCGCCGACGGCTACGAGGATGCCAAATCGCCGCTCGGAGTCGAGCGCGAGCGGCTCGATCTCACGTTGGACGATCGCCCGCGCAATCGGCGCGGCAACCGGCACCGCCGAGAACGCGTACGAAGCGACCGGGTCGTGACGCGAGAGCACCACCATGGCAGCGTCGTCGCGATTGGCGACGCCGTCGAAGACGCGCTCTTGCACGTCGGCGGCAAGATCGCCGCCCCCGCGGCGGGCGCGCTCGCAAAGAGCGGCGCGGATGCACTCGCTCAAGCGCTCCTCGCCGCCTGCGAGATCCCGGTCGTTCTCGGTCATGCCGTCGGTATAGCAGATCGCGTGCGACCCGGCCGGCAGCGTAAAGCTCCATTCGCCGCTCTCGACGGCGGCGGCACAGCCCAGCGGAAGACCGCCGGTCGGCAGGCGTAAGACAAAGCCATCGGCCAGCGCGAGCAGCGGCGGCGGATGCCCGGCGGCGGAGTACGCGAGCGTGCTCGCCACCGGATCGTAGATGCCGAAGAGCGCCGTTACCATTCCGATCGGTTCGCGCAGCGTCAGCTCGGCGTTCACGCGCTCGAGGGCCTGGGCCGGGGAGAGGGCGTCCGCTGCGGCGCGCCGCAACGCCTGGCGAACCTCGCCCATCACGAGCGCAGCTTCGAGACCGTGGCCGCCGACGTCGCCCAGCGAGATCGCGATCCTACCGTCGTCCAGCGCGAATGCATCGAACCAATCGCCTCCGGCGCCGGCTTCGTCGCTCGCCGGCAGGAAAGCGGCGTGCAGCTCGCCGCCGGTAAATCGCGGCAGCCGATCGGGCAGCAGCGCCTGCTGCAGGCGGTCCGCGATGCGATGCTCGCGCAGCATGCCCAGCCGGCCATCGATGACGATTGCAAGCTGCATGGCGAGTAAAGATATCGCCCGGCGCGTGCCTTCGTCGAACCCACCGCGCAGCGAGGTCTTATACGTCATCGCCCCCAGCGCGCGCGGACCGACGCGTAAAGGCTCCACGATGGTGCCGCGCGCTCCGATCGGCCGGCGCGGAAGCGTGCCTGCCGAGACGCTGAACTCGTCGCGTTCCAGGGAGTCGCTGACGATCTCGATCGAACAGTACTCGGCTAAATCTACGACGCACGCACCGGCGATTTGCGCGAGCGAGTCGGCAACGCCGGGAACGACCGTAAACGAGCGGGCAGCCTGGACCAACACCGCAAGTACTTGCTCAACGTGCTCGGCACAAAGATCGACCGACCGGACCATGCGTTCCTCTCTGCGCTTTGCGACGTCTCAACGAGAACGC
>JBARBD010000269.1:0-19368 GCA_049792675.1 Vulcanimicrobiaceae bacterium
CGGCGGGGGCGGGCCTTTCGTGGCGGCGGTCGCGGCGATCGTAAACAGGCTTTTGGCCTGGCCGGCGGCCGGCTGATAAGCGTTGAGCGTTCCTTGCGCGACGCGCACGGTCATCGAAGCGCCGGGCTTGAGCGAACCGACCGTCGTGACGTACGGCGCCGCGTGCGCGCAGCCCGCGAGCGCGAGCAGGGGAAGAAGGAGCAGCCGGCTTTTCACGACCGCGGCTCTTCGATGCCGGCGCCCTTTCTCCGTCGGCGGACACGTTGTATACTCGAGCGCGATGGCAATCAGAGTTCTCGCAGCGTACCTGACGCTGGCCGTGCTAGCCGGCTGCACCTCGTTCTCGTCCGTGCCGTTGCCGGCCGACGCCGGCAACGCCGCGCGGGCGTCGACCCGATGGATTCCCACGCCCGGCGAGTCGTATCAAATCCAATACGACGGCAAGCTCGACCTGAGCGTGGCGGCCGACGTCTACGATCTCGACATGTTCGATACGCCGAAGTCGGTCGTCGCAACGCTCCACGCGATGGGACGCCGGGTCGTTTGCTACGTGGACGTCGGCACGTGGGAGAACTGGCGCCCCGACGCCGGCAAGTTCCCCAAGAGCGTGCTCGGCAAACCCGACGGCCACTGGCGCGGCGAGCGCTGGCTCGACGTCCGCCAGACGGCGATCCTCGAGCCGATCATGGCGCACCGGCTCGAGCTCTGCAAAGAGAAGGGCTTCGATGGGGTGGATCCCGACAATCTCGACGGCTACCAGAACAAGACCGGCTTCCCGCTGACCTATCAAGAGCAGCTGACCTACGACAGCTGGGTCGCCCAAGCGGCGCACGATCGCGGCCTCACCGCCGACCAGAAGGGCGACAACGGCCAGGTCAAGGACCTGGTCAAGGTCTACGATTTCGCCGTCGTCGAGCAGTGCTACGCGCAGGGCTGGTGCCAGCAGTTCGACCTCTACACCAACACCAACCGGCTCGTCGTGGACGTCGAGTACTACCACGATCAGCAGCGGTTCCTCAACGGCAACTGCGCCGAGGCCGCCAAGAACCACGATACCGCCATTCTGAAGAAGCTCGAGCTCACCGCCTGGCTCCTGACGTGCCCCTCGTCGGGGCTTAGGCCGCGCTAGGGGGCCCCGGCCCCAGCGCCGGGAGGGCTTCTCGCGCGCGTATTCGAATGCGATAAAACTGTTATTATGTCGCATTCAGAGGACTCGAAGAAGAGCCCGAAACCGGCCGGGGAAGCCCCGCGCGAGGACCCGCTCGTCACGGATCTGACCGGCTATCTGCTGACCGAGCGCAAGCGCAGCCCGCTGACCGTCTCGGCCTACGCCCGGGATCTGCGTGAGTTTGGCGATTTCCTCGCCCGCTGCCACCGCGACCGGCCCGCCGACTGTCCCGACCCGTCGCTGCGGGCGGTGACGCCCTCGTCTGTCCGCCAGTATGTCGTTTATCTCTTCGACGCGCGCGACTACGACAGCCGGACCGTCTGCCGGAAGCTCTCGTCGATCAAGGCGCTCTACCGCTTTCTCAAGGTGACCGGGGTTCTGGCCGACGACCCGGCCTTTGCAATTCCCGGCCCGTCGGTGGCCAAGCGCAAGCCGGCGCCGCTCAAGGTGGACGAGGTCATCAAGCTGCTGCGTACCTCGCTGGCCGGGCGCAGCGAGGCCCAGCGCGCCCGCGACAACGCGATCATGGAGCTGTTCTACGCGAGCGGCATGCGGCGCGCCGAGCTTGCCGGGGTAAAACTGGGAGATGTGGACCTCACGGAACGCACGATCCGAGTGACCGGCAAAGGCAATAAGGAGCGCACCGTCGTGATCAACCGCACCGCGGCCAAGGCGATCGAGGCCTACCTGCGGGTGCGCCCGCGCAGCGCCGACCCAGCACTCTTTCTCGGCCGCGGCGCGAAGGGGCTCACGCCCCAACACGTCTGGCGCATCTTCAACGAGATCTATCGCGTCAGCGGCGTGACCAAGCACGCCAGCCCGCACACCTTGCGCCACTCGTTCGCGACGCATCTGGTCGAGAACGGCGTCGATCTGGAGACGGTCCGCGAGCTGCTCGGACACGAAAGCCTCGCGACGACCGGCATCTACCTTCAGCTGGCAATGGGACACAAACGCCGGGCGTACGACGAAGCGCACCCCCGCGATCGCATACGGACTGATTGACGACGAGTTCGCAGAATGCTATTCTTTCGGGCATGCGCTTACTTGATAAACCTGCCGAACTTACGTTGAAGAGGGCGTTGGCGACGGCGCTCGCGCTCGCTGCTCTTTCCGCGTGTTCAGGCATAGGAATGCCGTCCATTTCGACGGGCCAAAACTCGATGGGCAGCTCCGTCATGCCCTTAGCAAAACTAACCTTCGCAGACTTCAAGACGGTCGCTAAGTGGGGAACGATTGCGGGAGCCAAGGTTCGGGCCGAGTGCGGCACTGGCTATGAGGTCGTTGCCGGCGGCAGCAGCAGCAGTGACGGGAGCACCATAGGTACGGGATCGGCCGACGACTCCGGAAAAGCGTGGGTCGTTCAGCCTGAATCCAAGGCCAAGGGCGAGGCTTTTGCGACCTGCGTTTCAATTTCGACGATGGGAAGTCTCTTTCAGTTGGTCTCCGCCAAGCCGACGGGTCCCTACGGCACCGCCAGCGCGAAATGCGGAACCGGCTTCATGCTGATCACCGGATACGGGCGAGGCCCGATTAAGGTCTCCTGGTTCGACCCGCGCTCAAACACCTTCTCGGTCCGCGGTGGCGCGACGTCGTACGCGTCGTGCGTGAAAAGCGACGACGGTGTGACCATCAAAAACGCGTGGAACAAAAGTCAGTATCCAAAATCCGTCTACGCGGGATGCGGCGACGGCCACAAGGCTATCGCCGGCTCGATGGGAGACTCCGGCTGGCCGGGTCCGCCGGTTCAGTCACATCCCGGGAATGCCAATCCGGGAGCCCATGGCAGCAACGGTTGGTGGACCTTCAGTCACAAAGAGAATGAGCTGACGTGGGCGGCGTGCGTTCATACATAGTTAGATAGCGAAGCTGATCGTTACCGTTGCCCCTTCTTCTTCCGCCGGCCCGACGCTACAGTCTTATGTTGACCGAGCCGGTGACTTGGAGCGGTTCGACGACGCCCAAAAAGCCCGTGTTGTTTCCGTTGAACCAGAAGGCGTACGGGTACTGCAGCTGGGCCGGCGGACGCGATGAGATCGAGTTGGGATAGAAGTTACCGGCCGGGTAGAGGAAGTTCGTCGGAAGCGAGGAGTAGGCGCAGACCGACGGATTCTCCCAGACGTAACCGCGCTGTCCGCAGGTATCGAGCAGGTTCGTGAAGTTGAGCGTCGCGGTGACGCGCGAGTTCACGTCGTAGGTGAGGGCCAAACCCATCTGCAGCTGCCACGGCTGCTTGAACGCGCCCAAGTTATCGTAACCGCCGGTGAACCGGTCGGGCGTAAACAGCGGCAAACCGCCGAAGTCGTCGCACGAAGCCGGATCCGGGGCGATCCCGTGCCCCGCAACCCAGGACGCGGGCGGCCGGTAGCACGACGTCGGATAGTATCCGGGCGACTGCAGCGGCGACCCATAGGACGCCCCTGAACTAAAGTTCCAGGTGTTCGTCACCGCAAACTTCTGGTGGCGATAGTTGAGGATCATCGCGATCACGTAGGGCACCGCGTAGCCGTTGGCGGCCGCGGCCGGACCCGGAATGACGTCGTACGTCGTGTACCAGGCGTTGGGCGAAAACAGGTTCTGATAGGGCTGATTGTAGTACGGGTTGGCGACCACGCCGTGCTGCTTGCAGTTGTTGGTCCCGCCGCCCGGGCTGTAGCCCGAACCCTCGTAGAAGTAGCACGGGTACCCGCCGTGTCCCTTGAGGAACGCATCGTACGCCAGGATGTTCTCGTTGAGCTGGTCGATGACGTTCTGATTCGTCCCGCTAAAGTTCTGGTACTTGATCTTGCTGTACGTATAGGTGAACGCAAACGTGCCGCTCAGGCCGTCTCGCGAGAAGTCGCCCTTCTGGAAGGCGAACTCGACGCCGGTGCTCTGCTGGTTGCCGACGTTCAGCCCCGATTCCAACCCGCCTTGCGCGTCGATGTAAAAGTTTTGCAGCTGATCCCGCGTCGCCCGGAAGAACGGACTCAGCTTGAAGCTCATGTCGGTTCCCTTGAGCCGGTGCTCCCACGAGAGATCGTAGTTATACGACGTATCGGGGCGGATCAAGTGAATGGGCGAGTTGAAGCCGTAGCCGTAAAAGTGGGTCCCGAGAAACGCCGGTAAGTTCTCTTGCAGCGTATTGTACTGGGTCCACGACGAGTTGGGCGGACGCGCGTAGACGCCGAACGAGCCCCGTAGGATGTTGTTCGGGTCGAGCGTGTAGGTCGTGCCGAGCCGCGGTTGAAAGCGGGCCGTCGTGTACGAGCCGCCGCTCTGGTTGATCAGCGGGCCGTAGGCCGATTGCGCGAGCGGCAGCGTCGCGACGCCGTTGACGACCGGGCACGGGCCCACGCCGTTGTTGGTGCGGTCGATCGGCTTGCTGCTGTTCACGCCCGGCGCGAAACAAAACTCCGAGTTATAAGCATTGAACCAAAACTGGCGTGCCGGATTATCCGGGCTGGTGTCACCGAAGAGATACTTGAAGTCCTCGATGCGCAGCCCGACGTTGACGTTCAATCGGTCGTCCGGGCGCCACTGATCGGTTACCGAATAGCCGGTGAAGGCGGTGTTGACCTGATTGAGATTCCCCTTGAAGGTGCTATTCGTCACCAGCCACTGCGGGTTGACGCCGTTTGCGCAGGCGGGCAGCTTGGGGCTGGACACGCACGAATAGCTCGGCGGCGGCGATGGATCGCTCAGCGTCCCCGGACTTTGGTCGTAACAGCCGATCTGCAGGCCGCTGGACGGATCGTAGCACTTGCCGTTCTTGCCGACGTAGTTGGTGATCGCCCAGTCCGACGGAAAGTACGTGACGTCGTAGCGCTGGAGATTCGAGTAGAGGTAGGCGCCGGTGACGCTCAGCAGATGCGCCGAGCTCAGCTGATTGGTGTAGTCCAGGTTGAAGCCGTAGGTGTGATCGGGCAGCTGGTACGGGAGCTCCCAGCCGTAGTACGGCTGCGCGTCGGAGTTCGGACCGTTGATGAACCACGTCGAGTACATCGCGTAGCCGTAGACGCGCAGGAACGACGACGGGCTGAACTCGTGCTGGTACTGCAGCTTCGTCACCGAGATTCCGTTGTTGTTAGGGTCGCGAATGTTGGTGGGAAGCGGTCCTTGAAAATCGTGCGGCGGGCTGTTCGGATAAAAGTACTTGGTCAGGCTGTTCTGGACGAACGGCTGCATCACCGCACCGTGGTAGAGGAACGAGTCGTCCCACGTCAGCGGTCCGTAGAGCGCCTCGACCGTGTTGGCGCCGAAGTCGCCGACCGAGCTGAAGTATTGGTTGAGGTTTTCGCTGGTCATCCAGAGCGCTTGGATATCGTCGCGCAAACCGCCGTTCTTGTGCGGGATTCCGAAGTGTACGTTGACGATCGTGTCGCGCAGCGATTGGGTCGCCAGGCCGAAGCCCAGGCCGGTCGTGAAAAGCACCGGCGACGGGGCGCCGGTGTAAACGAAGCCGTTCGAGATCCGCGTCGCCGAGCAGCTCGAGATGCCGCAGGTGTAGCCCGGGACCGCGCTCACGGGATAGAAGAACGAGTTCGGAATGTTCGCGCCGTCGCCGCTGTTCACGTAACGAAAGTCCTGATTGCTGCCGCCGACGCCGACGTAGTAGCTGAAGAGCCGGTCCGGCGTCGAGCCGCCGGCTTCGATCGAGGCCTGATGGAAGAACGCCGGATACCCGACGGAGAGCTGGCCGTCCGCATAGCCCGGGAAGGTTCCGGTCTTGATCACTTGGTTGACGTATCCCGAGATGCCCTGGGCGTCCGAGCTCGCAGGCACGCCGCCCGTATAGACCTGGACCTCTTGGCTGCCAAGGCTCGAAAGCAGGCCCTGCGGAGCATTGTCGTAGGCTCGGTTCGTCGGGATGCCGTCGAGTTCGTAGCCGACCTGATCGATGTCGCCGCCGCGCACGTGCACCGTCTGCCACCAGCCCGCCTCGCCTTGATCGAGCGAAACGCCCGGAACCGACGCGATCGCACCGTAGGCGTTGTTCAGGCTGCCCGCGCCGCTCAGACCTTGCGCGGCGCGTTGTCCGGCCGCGTTGATCGAGTAGACGTCGCTGGTCGTGCCGGCCTTCACCAGGCTTCCCGCCGATTGCGCCGTGACGCGCGCGATCGTGCGCAACGCGCGGGTCATCGTCGCGTTGAAGCTTTGGGTTTGATCGGCGAAGATCGTCACGCCGGCTTGCGTGAGCGGGTCGTATCCGGTCTTGGTAAACGAGATCGTATACGTATCGGGGCGCAGCGAAAGAAAGCGAAACGCGCCGCTATCGTCGCTCGTCGAGGTCGCGCTCTGCGACGGCGAGGTGACGGTGACGAGCACGCCGGCGATCGGCGCGCGCGTCTGCGCGTCGGCAATTCGCCCGACGATAGCGCCGGTCGTGCCGGCCTGGGCGTGAATCGGGAGGCTCGCAGCGACGACCAGCGCCGCGGGGATCGATCTCAACCAACGCATCGGATCGTAACCTCCTTCTCGGGCAAGCGGTACGTTAAGCGAAGATTATCGTCGCGCGCCGCTTGCCCTCTGTCCCGAGGAACGAACCCTCGGCTTGCGCCGAGCCCGTCTACGCCGTCTCGTCGATCCAGTCGCGCGTGAGGTAGAGCCAGAACGCCAGTCCGGCGTAGGCGCCATAGCGCGAGAAGGCACGCCGTATCGTGCTATCGGCGGCGCTGCGCTTGCCGGCGAGGCGCCGGTAGGTCGGGCGCGTCCATGAATCGAGCACCAGCGGCCGATGGCGGCCCAGCAGCTGCATCACGTGCGCGGCGCCGTACGGGCCGATGCCGGGAAGTTCCAGCAATCGTTCCTCCAACTCAGCGTCGGGTAACGACGGCGTGCGCTCGGCAAAGGCTTCCAGATCGAGGCGCCTCGCGGTCACGTCGCGCGCGATCGCGCGCACGTAGGCAGCGCGATAGCCCATACGTGCCGCCTCCCGGTACCAGCGCTCCGGGGCTGCCGCCAACACCTCGGGTTCCGGGAAGGCTCCCTCACCGAGGGCGACCAGCGCCGCCGTCATGCGTTCCGTCGCCGACCATGCGCAGTTGGTGGTGCAGATCGTCTTGACGACCTCTTCGAAGACGGTCGGGCTTGCGAGAATTCTTCCGGCCCCGCAAGCCGCCCACGCGAGGCGCGGATCCTCCGCGATCGAGGCGTAGAAGGGCGAGAGGTCGTCGCCCAGACGGAACATGCGCGCGATCGTCGCGACCGCGGTCCGCTCGTCGCGCCGGCTAAGCCGAACCGAGCTCTGCGCGACGAGCTTGCCGTCGAGCTCGCGCAGCGCAACCTCGACGACGCGATTGCCGAGGCGCAGGCGGCGGCGGTAGACCAGCGGTGCCGTATCCACGACTGCCGGCAGCAACTGCGCGCATCCGTGCGAGTAAATTGTGCGCGCAAAAGAGATCGGCTCGCCGCCCGCGCCGCGCAGCGGCAGCTCGCAGAGCGTCGTCACCGCAGAGCCTGCTTTAGGCTACGTAGGAAACGTTGACCGCTACGCCGGCGGCTTGCGCGCGCATCAGCACGCCGTAGACCGCGTCGAGCTCTTCTTCTATCGCGGCGATCTCGCCGGGGGTAACCGCAAAGCGCGCGGCGTGCGTCCAAAGGATGCTGCGCGCGCGCTCGAGCGCGCTGCGCAAACGCTCGGGAGTCGCTTCCAAGACCGGCCAATCCATATCGCCCTGCGCCGGGATGACGCGCCACCCGCGCCCCGAGACGAAAGCGACGTCATCGGCGCCGAGCGCGTGCGGCACCGCCGCCAGCACGCCGACCGCTTCCTGATCGGCGATCGAAAGCGGCAGCCCGAGCTCGGCAAGCCGTAGTATATACCGGAAGAACGGCGCGCTGCCGACCGTATAGGTACCGGCGGTCGACGCGACGTTCACGTGAATCAGCTCGATCTCGGGTTCGTGCCTTTCAGGGCCAGCCATCTCACTGAGCTTATCGCGCACGCGCGCACTGAATTCCTCGTTTTTGCCGGCGGCGACTCAAAGGGACGAGGCAAGCTTAGGCTGGGATGAGCTCGAGTTCTTTGACCGCCTCGCGCTCCTTGCGCAACTCCTCGAGCGTCGCGGCGAACTTCTGGCGACCGAACTCGTCCAGCTCGATCCCCTCCACGATGCGCGAGACTCCGCCTTCGGTCCGCGACGGGAAGGAGAAAATCAGGCCTGGATCCACGCCGTACTCGCCGTTCGAGCAGCGCGCGACCGAGTAGTACTCGCCTGGCGGCGTGTCGTGCGTCAGGTTGTAGACGCCGGCGATCGCCGCGTTGGCCGCCGAGGCCGCCGAGGAGGCGCCACGTGCCTTGATCACTTCGGTCCCGCGGTTTTGCACCGCCGGGATGAACTCGCGCTCGAGCCAACCCGCGTCGATCGCCTCGATCGCCGGCCGGCCGCCGATCTTCGCGTGGGAGAAATCGGGGAACTGCGTGCCGGAGTGATTTCCCCAGATCGTCATCCGCGAGATCTGCGTGACCTCGACGCCGGCTTTCTTCGCGAGCGCCGAGCGGGCGCGCAGCTCGTCGAGCATCGTCATCGCAAAGAAGCGATCCTTCGGAATGCGCGGCGCGTTGTTCATCGCGATCAGGCAGTTGGTGTTGCAGGGATTGCCGACCACGAAGACGCGCACGTCCTCGGCCGCCGCGGCATCGAGCGCTCGCCCTTGCTCGGTGAAGATCTGCCCGTTCATCCGCAGGAGGTCGGAGCGTTGCATATCGGCCTTGCGCGGGATCGCGCCGACCAGGATCGCCCAGTTCACGTCGCGCATCGCCTCGCGCACGTCGGAGGTGGACGTTACGCTCCGCAGCAGCGGGAAGGCGCAGTCGTCGAGCTCCATGGCGATCCCGCCGAGCGCGCCGAGGGCCTGTTCCAGCTCGAGCAACTGTAACTGCAACTCGGTCTCGGGACCGAACATCTGGCCCGAAGCCAGCCGAAAAAGCAGGGCGTATCCAATTTGCCCGGCGGCGCCCGTGACCGCAACCTTGATCCGTTTCTTCACTATTCCTCCGACAGACGAGTCGCTTCTTTTTGACGCACGCTCATTTCGGCGAGAGAGCTAGCCCTCTTGCAAGGCGAACCCACTCCGAGTCGATGGCCGACCTAGTCAACCTCGGGTTTAGCGGAAGCGACCAGCCGCGCGCGTCGGTCTACGACGCCTGCATACGCTGCGGCCTCTGCTTGCCGTCCTGTCCGACCTATGTCGAAACGATGACGGAGACGTCCGGGCCGCGCGGCCGGATTAGCCTCATCAAGGCGGTCGCCGAATCGCGCCTGGACCTGCTCAGTCCCGGTTTCGTCGAGCAAATGTCGCAGTGCCTCGACTGCCGCGCGTGCGAGGCGGTCTGCCCGTCGGGCGTCCGCTATGGGGAGCTGGTCGAGACGGCCCGCGCCCAAATCCGGCGCGTGCAGCGCGAAGACGAGGCGCCGCGCTCGCGCTGGTGGCGCGGCTTTCTCTTACGCACGCTCTTCGAACGCCTCGACGTCATGCGCTCCGTGGCGACCGGCTTGCGGATCGCACAGCGCACCCACCTCGACGCGCTGGCCGGCGCATTCGGACTTGCCGGCGCCGCCAAGCTCGCTCCCGAAATCGCGAACGAGTTTTTCGTTGCGAGGGACCAGCGCTTCGAGGCCGAGCGGCCCCAGGGAATCGCGTTCCTGCACGTCGGCTGCGTCATGGCCGTCGCCTTCCCCGGCGTGCATCGCGCGACGATACGTATGCTCCGGCACGCCGGGCTCTCCGTCGTCGTGCCGAGCGGCCAGGGATGCTGCGGCGCGATCGCCGCGCACTCCGGCGAGCTGGAGTTCGCGCGCGAGCTCGCCAAGCGGAACATCGCTGCCTTCGAACGCAGCGGCGCCGACGTCTACGTCGTCAACGCAGCCGGGTGCGGCAGCGCGCTCAAAGAGTACGGCCGTCTTCTCGACGGCGACGAGCAATGGGCAGGCCGCGCCGAGAAGTTCGCCGGGCGCGTTCGCGACGTTACCGAGGTCCTCGATGCGTTGCCGCTAGGCACCGCCGCGCGCGCGATCGACGCCACGGTCACCTATCAGGACGCCTGCCATCTCGTGCACGCACAGCGCGTGGCCGGGGCACCGCGCAGACTGCTCGAGACGATCCCCGGCTTACGGCTGGTCGAGATGGACGAGAGCGCGCTCTGCTGCGGAAGCGCGGGCATCTATAGCCTCACGCAGCCCGATATGTCGGCGCGTCTCCAACGCCGCAAGGTCGCGGCGATTCGGCGAACCGATGCGACGATCGTCGCGACCACCAACCCGGGATGCGCGATTCAAGTTTCGGCGGGATTACGCGACGCTCGCTACGAGGTCGAGGTCAAACACGTCGTCGAGCTGCTCGACGAGGCGTATGCGCAAGCACCTACAGCGACGCGCTGAGGCGCCCGCGATCCCGGCGCGCGTCTTCCAAGGAAGGGTAGACGGCGAAGACCCCGATCAAACCGGTAATGTTCAGCAACCGCGCGATCGATCCGTCGCCGACGATCAGACGGAACGACCCGCCGCGTTCGACGGTGCGCCGGTGCGCGCCGATCAAGACGCCCAACCCAGTCGAATCTAAGAACTCGAGTTGCGTGAGATCGACGATCAAATCATGCGTACCCTGCTCGGCGGGTTCGCTCAGCGCGGCCCGCACGGTCGGAGCGGTTGCGAGGTCCAAGCTGCCGCGCAGCTTGAAGATCAGCGTCTCGTCCTCGGTCCGCAGATCGATGCTCAACTCCTCATGCGTCATCTTCGCGGCCTGCCTTTCGAGCCTCCGCCGGGCTACGCCTTGCCTCCGGCGCAGTGGTAAAGAGGAAGCGGGACGCATCGTCGTCCCAGCGCGTCAGCCCATCGGGTACGAGATGGACGCCGCCAATCCATCGATTGATTGGATGCTCCTCCAGCCAGTCCGCATCGCCGGCCAAGACGCGGCGTCCGAGCGCGGTCGGCACGAGCTCCCCCTCCTCGCCTTCGACGAGTGGTGCGTCGACGCGCAGTTCGTCGAGGATCTTCGTGAAAGCAAGGTCGCCCAGAAACGACGCCTCCTCGCGCGCCTGCGCTCGCGCGAAGAGCTCCTCGGTGCGCGCCGGACTCTGCGCGACCGCGTACAGCGCCTGTCGCTGCGAGCGGGAGAGCCCGTCGCGCTTCCACGGATACTCTTCGCAGAGCCGCGTGAGCGCCGCGCGCAAGAACGGCAGCCCGATCGCATCCTCGGCCGCCGCCGCATAAAGATCCTCGGGCGACGCGGAGGTAAAGCGCTCCCAGCTGCGGCGGGCCGAACGAAAGATTGCGGTGGTCGCCGTGCGTCGCCGCGGCAGCAACGGGAGAATTTCGTCGACCGTCATGCTGGCCAGATAGTGGTCGCTCTGGATGACCGAGATCCGGCCCGGCTCGAGTTCGAGTTCCTCGAGCACGGTGAGCGCTTGCAAGAGTTGCAGCTGATCGTAGAGGTCGTGCTCGAACCAAAGCACCACCTCGTCGAACTCCCGGGCTGCGCGCAGCTGCGCGTCGCGCCGCTCGAAATCGCGGATCAGCCGAATGGGGCTGCCGTATCCACGAAGCGCGAGATACTGCGCGCGCAGCGCGCTGGTCTCTTCGAGCGTCAGCCCGGCCGGCACCGGACCGTCGTTGAGCGCATCCCGCCACGCGAGATGCGTGCCGAGCACGCCCGCCTTCTTCAGAAGGTAGAGCGCTGCGTCGCCGTTGGTGATATGAAGCGTTGCCGCGCTCCGCGTCATCTTGATTCCTCGCTACACGGCACCGCCGGGTTTACCTCTGGGGTGGCTGGATTCGAACCAACGCATGGCGGAGTCAAAGTCCGCTGCCTTACCGCTTGGCTACACCCCATCGCTTGCCGCCGGCTCGCGCGGGTAAGACGGCAAGCGTGATTATCGCTGGAGGGGTGCGGCCCCTGTTCGAGCCGGCCGCGCGGTCGCCGTTAGCGGGTCGCGATCAGCCGCTTCGCGCCGACGTACCGAGACGCCCAATACGACTCGGAGAGCCGGCTGACCATGACGCCGCGGCTCGAGCTTGCATGCACGAACTGGCCGCGACCGAGATAGATGCCGACGTGCGAAACGCCGCCGTAGGTATCGAAAAAGACCAGATCGCCGGGCCGCGGTCCTCCGACCGCCGGTCGGCCGACGTCGTACTGGGCGTCGGCGGTGCGTGGAACCTCGATACCGAGCATCGCGAAGACGTGCTGCACGAACCCCGAGCAATCGAAGCCTGAAGACGTCGTTCCGCCAAAGACGTACGGCACGCCCAGGAAATGGAGCGCGCTATGGGTGAGCTGCTGGGCGATCTTCGACGTGCGGGCGAGGACGCCGCCGGCAAACCGGCCGATGCCGTTGCGGTGGCGCGTCGGCGCCGTGATGATGAGGTGGGAGGTCCACTCCTCGACGTCGGGGCTAAGGGCTTGCGCGCTTGCGCTGGAGAGTGATCCGGTGTAATCAAGTTGGGGTAGCGTGGTGCCGGTGTGGGCTCGGGCGATCGCACCCGAACCGGCGATCAACAGGGCAAATGCCCCTAAAGCTAACGCATGACGCAAGAAACCGCTCCTCTTTCGCGACACTTGCGGGGTTAGTTGACGGGTTCGGGCGGGAAAGATTCGCCCTAGGGCCGACCGGCCCACTCACCCCTACCGGGATATCCCCCGCTCGGGACGTTGTCCCGACTCAGTGATCTTGGTAGGCATCCGGGCTTCCCGCGGGGCCTTGCAGCCCCCGGAGAGCCCCCAATAGATTTGCGGCGCATTCGGCATACCGTGGGTGCGCCCTTCCGGAACCCGGGTTTAATGCAGGGTTTACCTGAAGCGTTCGACCTCCTGCTCGATTCGGTCTGCTACCCGGCGAGCGACCGCCTCTACCAGCGCGAGATCGTCGCCCTCGGCCATCACGCGGATCAGCGGCTCCGTCCCCGACGGCCGGATCAAGAGCCGCCCCGACGCCCCGAGCGCCGCTTCGGCTGCAGCGACCTCTTCGGCCACGCGCGGCTCGGTGAGGACGCCGCGGTGACGCGTCCGCACGTTGAGGAGCACCTGCGGCGCAGTGACCACCTCGCTCACCAGGTCGTGCAGGCGCGTCGCGCGCGCCGCGACGATGCCGAGAAGCGTGATCGCGGTCATGGGGCCGTCGCCGGTCGTGTTGTGGCGAAAGTCGACGACGTGGCCCGATTGCTCGCCGCCTAAGACGTACCCGCCCTCGCGCATCCGCTCCAAGACGTAGCGATCTCCGACCGGCGCGCGGATCAGCCCGATGCCGTGGTTACCGAGCGCGCGCTCGAACCCGATGTTGCTCATCACGGTGGCGACGAGCGCGTTGCCGGTCAGCTCCCCTCGCGCTTGCATATCGCAGGCGATCGCGAACATCACGTGATCGCCGCTGACGATCTCGCCCGTCTCGTCGATGAAGAGCGCGCGGTCGGCGTCGCCGTCGAAGGCGATGCCCACGACGTGCGCGTCGCCGGCTGCGATCTTCGCGCGCACCGCAGCCTGCAAGCCGCGCATGTCGGTGGCGCCGCAGGCGACGTTGATGCGCGCGCCGTCGTTCTCGCAGTTGATCTCGGTAACGTCGGCGCCGAGCTTACGCAGCGCGTAGGGCGCGATCGCATAGGCGGCGCCGAACGCGCCATCCACGACGACGTGCAGTCCGCGAAGATCGGCGTGCCCTTCGTAGAGCTCCTGATAATAGTGCCGCCCCAGGTTTTGCGCGACGCTCGCGATGCCGACGCCAGTGCCGGTCGGGCGCGGCAGCTCGGGCGAATCGAGGCGCGCTTCGATTTGGTCTTCGAGCGCGTCGGAGACCTTGAAACCGTCGGGACCGAAGAGCTTGATGCCGTTGTCGGCGATCGGGTTATGGGAAGCGCTGATCACGATGCCGGCCGCGGCGCCGACGCGCCGCGTCACGCTGGCCACCGCCGGCGTGGGAACGATGCCGAGCGAGACGGCGTCGCGCCCGACCGACGTGATGCCGGCCACGATCGCAGCCTCGAGCATCGTACCCGATAACCGCGTGTCGCGGCCGATCAGCACCGGGCGCCGCTCCTGCGTCTCGGGAAGCAGGCTCGCGGCGGCGCGTCCGATTTGAAAAGCGAGCTCTGGGGTCAGCTCTTTGTTGGCGATACCGCGAACGCCGTCGGTCCCGAAGAGGCGGCTCACTTCGTCGCGGCCGTGCCTTCGACGAAGTTCATCTGCACGCGCACCAGGTCCGGCGAGACCGCGAGGTCCGTAACCTCCGCACCCGACGCGTCGACGGCGACCGGACGAACCATCTCGTCAAGCGTCTTCGGCTGACTCGGCAGCGGAACGTCGGCATGCAGCGCCGAGACGCGCGCGAGCAGCGAGCTGGGCGCGCGCACGGTCGCGGTCTCCGGATTGACGTGCGTATCGCCGACGACGATACCGGTCGCCTGCGCGCCGACGTAGTGAACGGTGATCGGAAACGAGCGCTCTTCGATCCGCTCGACGGTCAACGTGACCGACGCCGGGCTCAGGCTTTGCACCACGAGGTCGGGCGCGACGAGCTGCACCGGCACGTTGTAGACCCCGGTTCCCTTATTTGACAGATCCAGTACCGCCTTGATCTCTTCCGGCTTGATCGGCGGCCCAGCCCGCTTGGCTGCGACGGTCACGACCGCTTGGTGGTCGGTGAAACGCGCGACGTAGCCGAGCGGCAAGTTGACCGCGGCGATCGGCACCGAAAGCTGCTGGTTGAACTCGGCGGTCGCGACGATCGGATTGCTGGCGAACCGAAAGTACGCCCAGCCCACGATTGCCAGCCCCAGCGCCAAGAGTTTGAGCGCAAAGTTCGTTCGAACGATCTGCATCAGGAGACGAGGTCGTTGCGGGCCGTCTGCTCGGACGTCGCGCGCGCCGGCAGGCGGGAACGCAGATGGGCCAGCAGGTCGTTCGGGCGCCGCCGTTCGCGGCGCGGCGGCCGCGTCACGGCGAGCAGCATCTTCACGAGCCGCTGTTCGTCGTCGACCGGCCGCGACAGCTTTCCATCGCGCGCGATCGTGATCGCCCCGGTCTGCTCCGAGACCACGATCACGACCGCGTCGGTCTGCTCGCTCAAGCCGAGCGCCGCGCGGTGGCGCGTCCCGACCCGCGCATTCGAAAGCGGCTGTTCGGCGAGCGGGAGAAAGCAACCGGCGGCTTCGATCCGGCCCTCGCGGATGATCACCGCGCCGTCGTGTAGCGGCGAGACCGAAGTGAAGATCGTCAGCAGAAGCTCTTCCGAGATGTCCGCGTGGAGCGTCGTCCCGCTTTCGCAATACTCTTTGAGCCCGCTCTGCTGCTCGATCACGATCAGCGCGCCGCGCCCGGTGCGCGCCAGCAGGAACGCCGTACGCGCCAGCGCCGCGATCGTCCGGTCCTCCGTGCGCCCCCATCCCGACTCCTCGTCGCGCTGCATGCGAAAGAGCCCGCCCCGCCCGATCTGCTCGAGCGCCCGGCGCAGCTCCGGCTGAAAGACGATCGGAATCGTGACGGCGGCGCCGACTACGATCAGGCGCAAGATCGTGCCGAGCAGATATAAATGGAAGAGATTCGCGATGCCGAGCAGCCCGACCAGGACCAGGATGCCGATCAGGATCTGCACCGCCCGCGTCCCCCGAATCAGCAACAGCACGTAATAGACCAGGATGCTCGTCGCGATGACGTCGATCACGTCGGAGAGACCGACGTACTGCGCGATCGTGCTAAGCACGGCGCGCCCCCCGCTCCTCGACGGCCCGATGTCGCGCGATCTGCACCTCGAGGATGCGGTCGGGAATGATCTGCGGAGCCGCGAGTCCCTGCGCGGCAACCGCGGCAATCGTCGCCGCCGGCAACGGCGCGAGCAGTTCGGCGGTGCGCCCGCTGCGGAAACGGCCGAGCTCGACGTCGATAAGGCCGAGTATCACCTCGGCCGGCGAGCGATCCAGGTCCCACTCGACGATCGCGCCGCCGGCGCAACGATAACAGGCCACCACGCCGGCCGGCCGGCCCGCGCCGCCCAGCGCATCGAGCACCGCCGGCAAGGCTTCGGGGACCGTTGGGAAAACTGCCAGTGCGATGATTGCCGTTTCGTATACGCGGCCGCCGGCGGTTTCACGGATTGCTTCGAGGTCGCGGAGATCGGGAAGCTCCAGCAAGGCGTACGAACGCCCGGCAGCTACGTTCGCGCGCCACTCGATCACCCCGCCACGCCCGCGTACCAGTTCGTCCAGGGCGCCGCGGCGCGCGTCGTCGGGGCTTCCGTCAATGCTCAAGGTGAAATAAGCCACGCTCGTTTCATCGTTAGCCGTTTCGGCAGTCCACCCTTGCGCGTAGACGAGAGACGGCGGGCGTTCGTCGTTTCGACCGGCAAGAATGCCGCGTGGATATCGATCGACGGCGAGGCGACGCCGCGCATGGCGCAGTTGCGGCGCATGTCGGGAAAGCGCTTCATGCCGGTGCCCGGCGACGTCGTCGAGGCACGAATTCTCGAAGACGGACACGCCCTCGTCGAACGCATCGAGCCCCGCGCCTTTACGTTGCGACGGCGCAGCGCCGGCGGGCGCTCCAAGACGATGGCCGCCAACATCGACCTGCTCGTCACCGTGACCGCGCTGGCGAACCCGGCGCCCCGTCTGGTCACCCTCGACCAGCTCTTGGCGTTCTCCGAGCTCGAAGGGATTGCGGCCGCGGTCGTCCTCACCAAGCCGGATCTGGCGGAACCGCGCGTGCAGAACGAACTCCTTGAGATTTATCGCGGGCTGGAATACCCAGCCATCGCGGTCAATCCGAAGAGCGGCGAGAACGTTGACGCCTTGCGCGACCTGATCGACGGCCACCGCGCGCTGCTCGTCGGCAACTCCGGGGTCGGAAAGTCGACGATCTTCCGGGCCCTCGGCGGCGACACCGTCATCGGCGACGTTTCGCGCCACGGCCTCGGGCGCCAGACGACCAGCGCGGCGCGGCTCTATCGCTTCGGGACCGGCTTTCTGATCGACAGCCCCGGGATCAACGAGTTCGGCCTTGGGAAGATCGGCCCGGATGCGCTTGCTCCGGCCTTTCGCGAGATGCGCGAGCCGGCGTCTCGATGCCGCTTTACCGACTGCACCCACCTGCAGGAGCCCGATTGTGCCGTCTTGGCAGCCGCCGCTGATGGCAGGATCGCGGCCAGCCGCTACGCCAGCTACCGCAAGATGATCGCCGAACCCGCCTGATCGGCTCGGGCCGGGAGCCGGCCGCGGCCTGGACACTCCCCGGCGCACCTGGTATGATACACGCCGTTTTAGCACTCTCTCCCACAAGGAAGCTCCGTTTGCCGAACATCAAGGCCGCCGAGAAATGGGTCCTGCAATCCGAGAAGCGCGAGGCGCGCAACAAGAGCGCAAAAAATCGCTTGAAGACACTCTACAAGGGGGCGGCCGCGTCGCGCGATGCCGACGAGATGCGCCGGGTCGAAGGCGCCTTCGACAAGGCGGCCGGCAAGGGCATTATTCACCCCAACAAGGCCGCTCGCAAGAAGTCCAGGCTCGCGAAAGCCGCGAAGCGCACCGTGGCAGCACCCGCCAAGAGCTCCAAGAGCAAAGCACGCCGCAAGAAATAAGGCTACGAATCGACGCCGATTGCTAGCCGCGTGGCGAGCTCGCCGCGCGCTTCGGGCAAGACCCGGTCGCGAATGAGCGCGCGCAGAGCCGCAGGCTTGCGCGTCTTGAGCGCAGTTCGATACCGCCACTCGTTGTTGACGCGCGCGATCGGATAGGGCGCCGGACCCAGCACCTCGGCAACCCCCGCCTCGCGCACGATCTCGGCATACCGCTGCGCTTGCGCGATGACTCGCTGCCGGTCGCGGCCGAGCACGCCCAAATAGATCAAACGCTCGGCCGGCGGGAATCCCGCCGCGAGACGCTCGTCGAGCTCGTGCGCCGCGAAGCCCTCGTAGTCGTGACGGGCGGCAAATGCAATCGCCGGATGTTCCGGCGCGTAGGTCTGCACGATCGCCTCGCCGCGCCGCGTGCGGCCGCTGCGACCGCAGACCTGCGCGATCAGCGAGAAGCTGCGTTCGGCGGCGCGGAAGTCCGGCTGGTGCAAACCCACGTCCGCGGCTACGACCGCGGCGAGCGTGACCGAGGGGTAGTCGAGCCCTTTTGCGACCATCTGCGTCCCAACCAGCACGTCGCCCTCCGACTCAAACGCATCCAAGATGCGGGCATGATCGCCGACACGAGTCGTCGTATCGGAGTCCATCCGAAGCACCTTGGCCTGCGGAAAGAGCCGCAGCACTTCTTCGGCGACGCGTTCCGTCCCGATTCCGAGCTCCCCGATCGTTTCGAGGCCGCAAACCGAGCAGCGCTCCGGAATTGCCACCTGGTAATCGCAATAGTGGCAGCGCAGGAGCCGCTCGCTGCGATGGACCGCGAGCGCAACGCTGCAGCGCGGACACTCGGGCGCGCTTCCGCAACTGCGGCAGAGCAGTGCGGCGCCGCTTCCGCGACGGTTCACGAAGAGTAAACTCTTCTCGCCGCGCTCGAGACGCTCCGCGAGCGCTTGAACGAGCGCGGCGCTGAAGATCCCGCGATTGCCGCCTTCGAATTCGCGGCGCAGATCCACGACGCGCACCTCCGGGAGCGGCTGCTGCGTCGCCCGCTTGGGCAGCCGCAGCAACGCGATCTTGCCGCTCGTCGCAGCCGCATAGCTCTCCAACGATGGCGTGGCGCTCCCGAGCAGTAGAACGCCCCGCTCGTAACGCATCCGTTCGCTCGCCACGGTGACCGCGTTGTAGCGCGGTACGACCTCCTGTCTGTACGAAGGATCGTGCGCCTCGTCCACGATCAAGATGCCCACGTCGCGCAGCGGCGCGAAGACGGCGCTGCGCGCGCCGACGACGACGTCGATCTCTCCCCGCGCGCAGGCCTGCCACGCATCGAAGCGCTCCCGCTGCGAGAGAGCCGAATGGAGCACCGCGACGCGTCGTCCGAACGCAGCTTCGAAGCGGCGTGCCGTTTGCGGCGTCAAGGAAATCTCGGGAACGAGTGCGATCGCCCGCTTGCCGTTGCCGATAGCGCGTTTGATCGCCTCGATATAGACGTACGTCTTCCCGCTCCCGGTGACGCCGTAGAGCAAGGCCGCGGCGAAGGCTCGCAGGTCGAGCGCCTCCGCGATCCATTCGAGCGCGCGCGCCTGTTCGGCGGTCGGCGGCGGGGGTTCGGCCGGAGCCGGCGCACTCGAAGCCCCGGCCGGCCGTGCCAAACGTTCCCCCACCGCGC
>JBARBD010000270.1:0-10491 GCA_049792675.1 Vulcanimicrobiaceae bacterium
GATCTTCTTAGTACGCGGCGGCGAGACGCCGCCGCCGATCGCGCCCGCGGGACAGGCGACGCCGCAGCCGACCCCCGAACCCACCGGCGTTCCGACGCTCGCCCCCGGTCACGTCGCCGTGATCTCCGATCGCTGGAGCGGCAATCGCGCGCGAGGACAACCCAGCGATGCCGAGGGGAACGTGCACATCTACTACGGCGACGAAGAGATCGTTGGCGAGAAGGCCCATTTCGACGGCGTACGCACGATCACGATCACCGGCAATCCGTTTCTGATCAATCACGAGCACAACTCGGTCCTCGCCGCCGATGCAATCACGTTCGACACGATCGCGGAGACCGCCAAGCTGGTCAATGGCAAGGGCGCCAGCGACGAGGGCGTCCAGCGAGGCTTGGTGCACTTTTCGGCCGACGATCTGCACACCGACCCCGACGGCACCGCACGCGGCAGCAATCCGTACGTCACGACCTGCGAAAACCCGCGAGGCGGATACCACATCACCGGCAAGGACATGGAGGTCGTCCCGGGCGACAAGATCGTCATCCACAAAGCGGTGCTCTGGCTCGGCGCGGCGGCCGTCTTTTATCTTCCCCTGCTGGTCATTCCGCTGCGCAGCCTCGAGAACCAGCGCGTGCGCAACCGGTGGTTCCCGGAGGTCGGGTACAACTCGTACGAAGGCGCGTGGATCAAGATCCAGGTTCCGTTCGGAAAAGACCAGTACTACTACGGATATTACATCGTAAACTACTACACCAAGGTCGGACTTGGGCTGGGTTACGTCGGGTTTTACGCCAGCCGGAAAGGGCGCCGGAGCCTCAGCGTCAACCTCTACACGATCAACAGCCGCTTAGCCGGCGGAAGGCAAACCAACGCCGCGTTGCAAGAGCAGGAGAACTTCTCCGAGCACTTGCGCAGCAATTTTCAGTTCTCGTATCAATCGAACTACGGCGCGTTGGTCAACATCCCGCCCAACGAATCGCTGACCGAAGCGCTCGTCCATCAGACGACGCAGACGTCGCAAAATTACAGCTACAGTCACAGCTCCGTCGGCGGGCAGTCGAGCAGCGACAGCTTTACGTTCACCGACACGCGGCAGTTCAACGAAAACTTGAACCAGACGACGACCTATAACATCAGCGAAAGCAACGCGAGCTTCGGCGGCATATCGTCGTTCAACAATCAGTCTGAGTTCGATTATTTGATGCAGTACACGACGGCCGGAGCCGATTACGAGGCCGAGTTCGACAAGACGTACTCGCAAGAGGCTGTCGGCATCAACAAAATCCCCGAGTTTACGGTGCGGCCCAACGATTTCTTCCAGCATTTCGTCATACCGCTATCGGCGCAGCTGACTGCCGGCGAGTATAGCGAGCCGGCCGGCAGCGGCGAACCGCAAAGCTTGGCGACGTGGCGCGCCGACGCGAACCTCGTCGCCGGCCCGATCGAAGCCAAAGTCCTTGGAAGCGACTTTCAGGGGACGGTCACGGTCGACCAATACGCCTATGGCACGGGCGATCTCAAAGCCGCGATCGAGCAAGATCTGAGCCTCACGACGCCGATCGGCTCCCACGTCGTCAATACGATCACCTACAACGAGGCGAACTACAACGGTCCGGCGCTGGTGCCGTTCCAATATCTCGATCAGCAGCCGACGGAGAACACCAAGAACGCGCAAGACATGATGCGGCTCTTCAACGACGACGTCTATGCCTTCTCGCTCGGCTGGTCGACCAACTTCGACGGCGTCGCGCTTCCGGTGAGCTACCAGCTAACGGCGCGACCGTCGGCGCGCTCGGTCGTGCTCTTGAGCGGGTCGTTCATCCCCGGCCCGGGTCAAGGCTTCGAAACGACCAACCTTCAGCTATCGACGCCATTCGGGCGCGACGCGGCGCTGCAGTTCGTCACCAACGTAAATTGGAGGGGGCCGGAGTTCTTCGCCGACAAGATCATCTATTACACGCGCACGATCGGCAACTGTTACCAGTTGATGGTACTCTACAACGAATCGCAGGCGGCGGTGAACATCGGGCTCAACGTGTTGGCGTTTCCCTCGCAGACCGCGGTCTTCAACATTGCATCGCCGCAGCCGGTCGTCCCGACCACCTTCAACTTCTAGGCCCCGATTGAGTCATCTCTTTGTCGCCTCGGGCCTCATTTACCGTAGTACACTTCGGCCCTCAGCTTCTCGATCTGAACTCAATCGGAACGCTAGACGGAATTATGGGCAGGGCGTGGGAGAGACCGGGTTGTTGGATATCTCGATGCTGAGGATCTCCGCGGCCGGATCCTGACCGCCAGTATAAAGGGCGAAGTACGTATTGTCGAACGGTTCGGTTACGCAAAGTTGCGGCCGTAGGACGAACTGAGGATCGATCGGGCCGCCGGCGCCCATCGAGTCGAGGAAGTACCATTGACCGCCGACGCCGCTGCCCTGCGTCACGAACGCGTTGAACGTCCAGAGATCCGACGGCGTCGCGGTCGGCCCGGGCGAGGGCGATGCGATTCCCTTGAAGATCGACCTCTGGAAGATCATCGAGAACTCGGTACCGCTGCCGTTGCTGTTCGGATTGTACGTAAACTGCGTCGGCGTCGTGCCCAAGGTGAGCCAAGCCGGCGGAATGTGCGGGTTTCCGTTTCGCACGAACTGCACGGGCTCGGCGTACGACGTGCCGCCGGTGCCCAGGGCCGCCAAGGCAAACGAGTATCCGGCCCAGTTGGTTTGCAACGTATCGGTCGACGGCGTGATGCCGCTACCGGTGGTATTGAAGACGATCAAGTACTTATAACTCTGGAAGTTGAAAAGTGACTGTGTGTCAAAGTGAATCGCCATGTATCCCGGAGGCGCGCCGCCGGCTCCCAAACCCGGAGGGTTCGGCGTTACCTGACGACCGCACGCGACGACGATGAACGCCGTTACGAATACGACTATAAAACCGAAATTCAATCTACGAAACATGGTCTCCTCAGCGTCGCTGCGCGACGCGGTGGTCGCGGCTTGTGCGGCCGTCGCGTTGGCGGCGGCGTTCCCGAAGCTGGGCGCGGCGTGGATCGTCCCATTTGCGACTGCAGCGCTGTTCTGGACGTGGCAGGGCTCCTCCTGGAAACGCGCCGCGCTCCTCGGGTGGTTTGCGGGCATGATTTTCTTCACGCTGGAGTTCGCATGGGTCGGGCATACGGTCGGACGCTACATCGGCGCATTCGGTCCGTTTCTCGCGCTCGGTCCGGCGCTCATCGAAGCGCCGTTCTTCGCGCTGGCCGGCGCGCTGTCGGCGGTTGCTTACGCACGCATGCTTCCCAACTTGGCGCCGCTGGGAGCCGCCGCTGCGTTTACGATCTGCGAATGGTTGCGATCGATCGGCGTAATGGCCGCGCCGTTCGACCAGCTCGGCTACACGCAGGCCGATCTCCCTCTGCGCGCGATCGCGGCCTACGCGGGCACCTACGGCGTCACGTTTGCGCTCTGCATTCTGGGCGCTTATTTCGCCGACGCGCTGCGCCGCCGAAGCTGGCGCCCGGCCGCAACCGCGTGGGCGGCGGTGGCGCTGATCGCTGCGATCGCGTGGGTGGCGTGGCCGGCGCGACGCCTTCCGCCGCCGACCATTCCGGTCGCGGCCGTTCAAGGCAACATCGCACAGTCGTTCAAATGGAACTCTCTCGGGCTTGCGGTGCACCGGTACACGTCCATGACGCGCAGGGCGAGCGCGCGTAACCCGAAACTGATCGTTTGGCCCGAGACGGTCATTACCACGACGCTCGACACCAACCCCAAGCTCTTCTCGCACTTCTCGGACCTGGCCACCGAAGTCAACGCGACGATCGTCGCGGGAAGCCTCGACTTCGGCGGGGGAGCGGTCCACAACGCACTCTACGTCTTCTCGCCCGGCGGCGGCTCGGCGATTTACGCCAAACGCCAGCTGGTTCCGTTCGCCGAATGGTTTCCGGGACGCGCGTTTCTCTCGTGGCTGCCCTATATCTCGGCGCTCAACGGCGGGATCGAACCGGGAAGAATCGACGGCGTCTACCCGACCAAAGCGCTGCCGATCGGGCCGTTGATCTGCTGGGAGTCGGCGTTTGCGGATCTGGCCTTCGCGCAGGTGCGCCGCGGGGCGCAGCTGCTCGTCATCAGCACCGACGACGCCTGGTTCGGCGAGACGTCGGGACCCTACATGCACGCGCAGATCGCGCAGCTGCGCGCGATCGAGACCGGCGCCTACGTCGTCCGCGCGGCCGCGACGGGAATCAGCGGCATCGTCCGGCCGGACGGCTCGTGGCAGAAGCGTACTCGCCTCGACCGACGGGCGATCGTCTCGGGCAAGGTCGGTCCGCGCGTCCCGACGCTCTTCGCTTTGGTCGGGCCGACGACGATAGCCGTCCTCCTGATCGCGCTTTACGCCGCGCTGCTCTCCTTCCCGGACGCCTCGGAGGTGGTACGATGAACTGCGGTGCGTACTAAAAAGCTCGACTGGAGGCGGCTGGGGATCGCGGCCGGCGTGCTGGTGCTCGTCTACGTCGTCGTGGAGGTCATCTTGGCCGGCGGCGGGACGCCGCCGCTGCCGCCCGCGCAGGTTCCCATCGACCTCAAGGGCGGACACGTGATGAACAATCACATCGCGACCAAGTCGTGGAGCTTCGACTACGACCGAGCGCGCCTCTCACCCGACGGGATGAGCGGGAGCGTCGACGGCGTGCGCAACGGCATCGTCTTTCGTAAGGGAAAGCCGTACCTGCGGGTCTCCGCGGAGCACGTGCGGCTCAACGTCGGCACGCTTGATTTCACCGCGGTCGGAAAGGTTCACATCGAACGGATCGACGATCCCGAGCACCGCTCGTTCGACACCGATCTGGTCACATGGACGAACGACGCCAAGCTGCTTCGCATGCAGCACCCCAGCTATATTCATACCGGCGGACAAACGATGCGCATCGACGGGATTACCGTCGACTTCGACGACAACACGGTACACTTGGGGAAATTAAGCGGGCGAGTCGACGTCCACCGCTAGGCACCCGGCACACGGGGAAGCCCTTATTTAGTTCAGGTTGATGAGCTAAATAAGGGCTTTCTTAGCTTTCCTGTTCGCCGAGTTTCTTCTTAGCCTCGGCAATCAGCTTTTTGACCTTCTGGCCGCCCTTATGTCCGATCTCTTCATAAAAGTCCGAACCGTATTTTTCCTTGACGACCTTGCCGCCTTTTTGACCGATGGTCTCGTAGAACTCTACGCCGTGACGGTCGCGCGTCGCTTTGCCGCCTTTGCGACCGATATCCTCGTAGAACGTCGAACCATACCGGTCGCGTACGGTATCGCCGCCTTTCTTCCCAGCCTCGCGCACGGACATCTCGCGCTTCGCCGCATCGTCTTGTTTGTTAGCCATCGATCATCACTACAGCTGCTCTTAGGACGTGGCCGCCTTGCGCTTGGGACGCTGGCCGCCCTTCTGTCCGATCACTTCGTAGAACGAGGGACCGTACTTGCTCTTCGTGGCCTCCCCGCCCTTACGGCCGATTTCCTCATAAAATTCCGAACCGTACTTCGCCTTCACGCGTTCGCCGCCGCGACGGCCCGCTTCGCGTACGCTCATACCGCCGGCTTGTCCTGAGTCTTGTGCCATGTCGACTGATCCTCTCTTAAATCCTAAGGTACGAATATCTCTTTCCCATACAAGCGCTCGGTAAACTCAGGATTTGCTGAGAATCGGCCGCTTGGAGCCTTACAAATAGCAGCCTTCATCCTTTCTTTAACTTTCCAAGGCCCGCCACGTCCTCAAAGCCGCCTCGGCTGCGACCTTTCTCTCTTTTCACAACGCTGGGGGTCCGGCGGCTGTGACGCGGTCGCAACGCCGCCTCGGGCGACCCGATTCGTTACCGGATCGTTACTGGGTGAGCTGGTCGTAAACGGCCTGCGTGCGCGCCCGCAGGTGCTCGAGATTCCCGTCGTTCTCGATGACGAAATCGGCGCTGCGGCGCGCCCGTTCGGGTTCGATCTGGGCGGCCATTCGCGCGCGCACGCGCGCTTCGTCAACGTTATCCCGCTCGACGACGCGAGCGATGCGCTGCTCGAGCGGTGCGACGACGAGAATCGACTTGTCGACGAGCCGGTCGTAGCCCGTCTCGAAGAGCAACGGCACGACGTGCACCACGACTTGGCCGGGTTTCGCCCGCGCGTCGCGTTCGATCGCGCGACGGCGGATGTGCGGATGAAGCAGGGCGTTGAGGCGTTCGCGTGCCGCCGGGTCGTTGAAGACGATCTCGGCGAGCGCGGCGCGGTCGAGCACGCCCGAGCGAACGACCGCCGGCCAGACGCGGGCGACCTCCATTAAGCCGTCGCTATGCGGGGCGACGACTTCGCGCGCGATCGCGTCGGTGTCGACGACGAAGGCGCCGAGGTTGGCGAGGATTTCGGCGACGGCGCTCTTCCCCGCGCCGATGCCGCCGGTTAGACCGGCGCGCATCGGCACATAGTCGGCGCCTCTGCGCTACTGCGCGGAGGCGTCCTCCGCGACGGCGACGGCGGGCGGCGCGACGCCGATCTCTTCGTCAACTGCGTACTTTTCGATCTCCTCCGGGGGCACGTCCGCGACGTGCTGGATCGACGCCGTGATGCGCCGCGTCGCATGGTTGATCGTGAGCAGCGTAACTTCGACGTCCTGCCCCGCGCCGAACTGGGCCGACGCATCGAACTCGCCCTTAGGCACCATCGCGAGAATTCCCGGGATCACTTCGACGAGCAAGTAGTTGGGAGTGACCTTCACGATTTGTGCGGCCAGCTTGTTGGTCTCGTAGAGGCGATCCGCATACTGATCCCACGGATCCGGAAGCGCGTGTTTGAGCGAGAGGCTGACCTTCTTTGCCTCCGTGTCGAACTTCATGATCTCGACCTGCACGACGTCGCCAATCTTGACGACCTCCGACGGGTGCTTGATCCGCGCGTAGGAGAGCTCGCTGTTGTGGATCAGTCCGTCGATTCCGCCCAGGTCGACGAACGCGCCGAAGTCGGCGAGACGGACGACGACGCCTTCTCGAATCTGACCGACCTCGAGCGTATCGAGCAGCTCTTGCTTCTTCGCCTGCAGTTCCTCTTCGAGAACGAGGCGCTGCGAGAGCACGACCCGGTGGCGCTTGTGGTCGAGATCGATCACCTTCAAGCGCAGGTGCTGACCGACCAGCTCGTCCAGGTTGCCGACCGGTTGACGCCGGATCTGGGATGCCGGCACGAAGCCGCGCATGCCGAGATCGACGAGCACGCCGCCTTTGACGACCTGCGTGACGGTAGCCTCGATGACCTCGTCACGCTCGTGGGCTTCGATCACCTTCTCCCAGGTCTTGAGCGCGCGCGCGCGCCGTTCCGAGAGAAAGAGCGTCCCGTCCATCTCGTCGATCCGATGGACCATGACTTCGAGGGTATCGCCGACTTTGAGGAGTTTGGGATCGACTGCGAGCGAGAGCTCGCGGAAGGGGAGAACGCCTTCGGACTTGCCGCCGACGTCGACGAGCAGTTCGTCCTTGTCCTTTTGGACGATGGTTCCGTTGAGGACTTGGCCTTCGTCGAGGACCTTGAGCGATTCTTCGTATAAGCGCTGTTCGAACGCCAGTTGGTCTTCTGCTTGAGGATCCGGAGCGATTTGCGTTGTAGAGATGTGAATGTTCCTACCTTTGTAAATTTATTCTTCTTATCGTTGACATTGCCGACACCACCACGTCCCACGTTGAGCCAGCACGGTTCTCACGATCCGGCTGCGGCGGCAGCGCAGACACGGCTCGCCGAGTCTGCCGTAGACCGAGAGGTTGTTTTGGAAATCCCCTCGCAGCCCGTCGGCATCTACGTAGTCGTCGACGCTGGTCCCGCGCTTTTCGATGGCGCGTTGCATGACGTCGACGATGGCGCGACGTAAGCGGCGAATCGCCGGTTTCGTCAGGGCCCGGGCCGGCCGGCTCGGACGAATCCGAGCCTCCCAAAGCGCCTCGCAAGCATAGATATTGCCGATGCCCGCGATACGCCGCTGGTCGAGGAGCAAGGCCTTGACCGGCGTGGTCCGCCCCGCCAGCATACCGATAAAGGCTTCTTGTGTAAAGCCTGAGGATAGCGGCTCGACGCCGAGATACTGGTCCCACGCCTCTCCGGCCTGGACGAGGCGCATTCGCCCGAACGTACGCACGTCGCAGAAGCTCAAACGGCTTCCGTCGGTAAAACGAAGGACGACGTGCGCCCCCGGCTCCGGGGTTCGGCCGGCCTCCGCAACGACGAGGCGGCCGGTCATGCGCAGGCTGGTCACCAGCGAGCGCCCCGAGCCCAGCTCGATCACGGCGTACTTCCCGCGCCGGCTCGTCCCGGCGACGCGCTCGCCGGCGAGCGCGCGCGCGAACCGGACGTTCGGCGGCGCAACCGCCATCTTCGCGAGGTGCACCGTAGCGCGCTCGATCGTCTTGCCGACGATCCGGTGCGAGAGACCGCGCACGATCGTCTCGACTTCGGGAAGCTCGGGCACCTAGCGCGTCACGAACGAGGAGCGGCCAGACCGTGCAGGTCGAGCCGCGTGCCGGCGGCGATTCCGTCTTTTGCCGCTTCGCCGGCGTGCAGCTCGATGACGTACATCGCCCTCGCCTCCTCGCGCGGAATCGCACCGTCGGGCGTCGACGGCGAGACGACCGGAACATTGGCGAAGACGCGCCGCACCGTGCCGTCGGCGGCGACGAAGATCATGTCCAGCGGCACCAGCGTGTTCTTCATCCAAAAGTCCAGCGTTTCGTCGCTATCGAAGACGAAGATCATCCCGGTGTGCGGCGCTACGGAAGTGCGCTCCATCAAGCCGCGCTCGCGCTGCGGCTCGGTGCGCGCGACTTCAAGGGTCAAATCGGCCTGGGGCGCGTGGACGACGACGGTCGGCAACGCGAGCGCGACGGCCGCGATGAGATTAAACACGCTCCACCGCCTCCTGCGGGAGCGGCTCGACGTCGTACCAGTTACTCCCGGATTTGAGCGTCACTTCCAAGGGCACCGAGAGCGCGATCGCGCTTTCCATATGCGCGCGCACGAGGTTGGCCACGTCGCTCAACTGCGACTTACGCACCTCGAAGATCAGCTCGTCGTGGATCTGTAAGAGCATCGCCGCGTCGAGGTTCGCCTCTTCGAGCGCATGGGCGATCCGCACCATCGCGAGCTTCATGAGATCGGCCGCGCTCCCTTGCAACGGCGCGTTGGTGGCTTCGCGCTCGGCCGCGGCGCGCAGCATGTAGTTACCCGAAACCAGCCCCGGCATGTACCGGCGCCGTCCGAGGATCGTGGAGACGTAACCATTGCGGCGTCCCTCTTCGATGGTGCGGTCGATATACGAGCGAACCGACGGAAAGCGCGCGAAATACGCGGTCGTGATCTCCTTGGCCTCGGCGCGGCTGATCTCGAGCCGCTGCGCGAGCCCGAAATCCGACATTCCGTAGAAGAGCCCGAAGTTGACGCTCTTGGCCATGCGGCGTTGATTGGGATCGACCGGCTCGCCCGGTGCAACCGCGAAGATCTGGCGCGCGGTGAAGTCGTGAATGTCCTGCCCCTCTTCGAAGGCGGAGCGCATCGCTTCGTCGCCGGAGAGGTGCGCCATCAAGCGCAACTCGATCTGGCTGTAGTCGGCGGCGAGCAGCGCGTAATCGCCGCTGCGGGCCACGAAGGCGCGGCGGATGCGCCGGCCGAGCTCGCCGCGCACGGGGATGTTCTGCAGGTTCGGGTTGGTCGACGAGAGGCGTCCGGTCGCGGTCGCCGTCTGATTGAACTCGGTGCGCAGGCGCCGGTCGCGCGGATCGACCAGCTGCGGGATCACGTCGATGTACGTATTCTTCAATTTGGTGACTTCGCGCCACTCGAGAACGAGCGCGCAGATCGGATACTCGCGCGCCAGGCCCTGCAGCACCTCGACGCCGGTCGCCCAGCCGGTCTTGGTTTTCTTGCCGCCGGGAATTTGAAGCTTGCCGAAGAGCACCTTGCCGAGCTGCTGCGGCGACCCGATGTTAAACTCTTCGCCCGCGAAATCGTAGATCTGGCGCTGCAGACGCGATGCCGCAGCTTCGACTTCGGCGCCGACGATCTCGAGCTCGCGCGCGTCGATCGTGATGCCCGCTTCTTCCATCTTCGCCAAGACCGGCGCGAGCGGAAGCTCGACCTCCTCGTAGAGGCGCAGCTGGTCGCGCGACGCGAGCTCGCCGCGCGTCTTCTCCACGAGCCGCAAGGTGGCATCGGCGGCGGCCGCCGGATCCGCGGTCAACTCCACGTGGAGAAACTCGGCCGCCGCGTCTTCGATCTCGGCCAGGCCGCGCGCCGGATCGAGCAGGTGCGCGGCAATCATCGCGTCGTCCCCAAAGCGCGCCTCGCCGATGCCGAGCGCGTGCAGCGCGCGCAGCGATCGCTTCGCGTCGTACGACGCGACGCGCGCGGAACCGGCAAAGAGCTTCTCGAACGCGGTGCGTACGTTCTCCCGCGCGAGCGCCGCGGTCGCGAAGGCGATCCC
>JBARBD010000271.1:0-5699 GCA_049792675.1 Vulcanimicrobiaceae bacterium
AGCGCGGACAAAGGCCTCGCCGGCGCCTTCAACTCCAACGTGATCCATGCCGCCGAACTCTACGCCCGCGAGCACGGCGCGGTTGGTTACTACGCGGTCGGGTTGAAGGCGCGCAACGCGATCCGGCGGATGGGCGATCGGGATCGGCCGGCGTGGCCGCTCGGCGCGGGGTCGAAGCTCGACGTCGCGCGCGAGGTCTCCCGTCAAGCCGCGGCCGACTTCACCGCCGGAACGATCTCCGAGATCGTGCTGGTCTCGCAGAAGCTCGTCTCGATGATGGCGCAGCGCCCCGAAGTGCGCAAGCTCGTCCCCATCACAACTACCATAGCGCCAAGCGAGCGCAGTCCTGAGCGAGGCGCGGCCGAGTCGAAGGGGGGATCCATCGAGTTTGCGCCGTCGCCCGAGTTCGTGCTCTCGCGTCTCTTGCCCAAATATCTCGAGTTTACGATCTACTCGGCGATGCTCGAAACCGACGCGGCGTTCTTCGCCGCGCAGCTTGTCGCGATGACGAACGCGACCGACAACGCCTCGAAGCTGATCGACGAGCTCACGATTCAAATGAACAACGCCCGCCAAACCGCAATCACGAAGGAGCTGCTGGAGATCGTTGGCGGCGCCGAAGCGTTGGGGGTCGCATGATGGAAAGGAACCTCTGGAAATAATGGCTGCCACTGGTAAGGTCGTACAAGTACTCGGCAACGTCGTCGACGTCGAGTTTACGCCCGAAACGCTGCCGCACATCAACGACGCCTTGCGCGTTAAGGTGAACGAGGGAACGCGCGCTTCCGGGAACGGCGAAGCGGTCGAGCTCGGCGGGACGGCGATGTCGGCGCGGGAGATCACGCTCGAAGTTCAAGACGAGCTCGGCGACAATCAAGTGCGGTGCCTCGCGCTCGGATCCACCGACGGCCTCGTGCGCGGTGCCGAGGTACGCGCGCTCGGCGGTCCGATTACGGTCCCCGTCGGAGAAGGCACGCTGGGGCGCATCTTCAACGTGCTCGGCGAGACCATCGACAGCGACGAGCCGGTCAAGGCGGCGGCGTATTGGCCGATTCACCGGCCGGCGCCGGGCGTCAAGTATCAGGAACCGACCGCGCGCATCTTCGAGACCGGCATCAAAGTCGTCGACTTGATGGCACCGTACACGCGCGGCGGCAAGGTCGGCCTTTTCGGCGGCGCCGGCGTGGGCAAGACCGTGTTGATTCAGGAGTTGATCCGGAATATCGCCTACGTGCACAAAGGCTTCTCGGTCTTCACCGGCGTCGGCGAGCGCACGCGCGAGGGCAACGACCTGTGGCTCGAGATGAAAGAGTCCGGCGTGCTCGCGCAAACGACGCTGGTCTTCGGACAGATGGACGAGCCGCCGGGCGTGCGCTTCCGCGTCGCGCTGACCGGCGTCACGATGGCCGAGTACTTCCGCGACGAGCTGGGAGCCGACGTCTTGCTCTTCATCGACAACATCTTCCGCTACATGCAGGCCGGTTCCGAAGTCTCGGCGCTGATGGGGCGCATGCCGTCGGCGGTCGGATACCAACCGACGCTCGGCACGGACATGGGCGTGCTCGAGGAGCGCATCACGTCGACGCGCAAAGGATCGATCACATCGGTGCAGGCCGTCTACGTTCCGGCCGACGATTACACCGACCCGGCGGTTGCGACCACCTTCGCCCACCTCGACGCGACGACGGCGCTCTCGCGCCCGATCTCGGAGCTCGGCATCTATCCGGCGGTCGATCCGCTCGCCTCGACCTCGCGCATCTTGGACCCGCAGATCATCGGCGAAGAACATTACGACGTCGCGCGCGGCGTGCAAGAGATCTTGCAGCGTTATAAAGACCTCCAAGACATCATCGCGATCTTGGGCGTCGAAGAACTCTCCGAGGAAGACAAGATCGCGGTCGCGCGCGCGCGCCGCATCCAGCGCTTCTTCTCACAGCCGTTCTTCGTCGCCGAGCAGTTCACCGGACGCCCGGGCGCGTACGTCAAGCTCTCGGAGACGATCGCGTCGTTCAAGGAAATCCTCGAGGGCAAGGTCGACGATCTGCCCGAAGGCGCGTTCTTCTATGCCGGCACAATCGCGCAAGTAAAGGAGAACGCGGAGCGGATGGCGCGTGGCTAGCACGATTCCGTTCCGGCTCGTCACGCCGACGCAGCTCGTCTTCGAAGGCGAGGCCGAGTTGGTCATCGCCGTGACGACCGAGGGCGAGGAGGGCATCCTCCCGCAACACGCGCCGTTCTTGGCCGCGCTCAAGCCGGGCGTGCTGCGCGCAAACGTCCTTCGAGAAGCCGCGGACCAGGAGGGCGCCGCGTCGCGGCTCGAGATCGCGACGAGCGAAGGGTTCATGCAGGCGCTTCCCGATCGGGTGACGGTCCTGGTCGACGAAGCGGTACGTTTCGAAGAGGTGGTCGTGGGCGAGGTGCGCGAGGAGTTGGCCGCCGCGCTCGAACGGCAACAGGCGGCGGGCACCGACCGCGAGCTCTTCGCGCGAGAACAGGCCGTCATCGACTTCGCGAACGCCAAGCTGCGCCTGACCGGCCACCGGTAGGCTACTCCGCGGGCTACGCGAAGGGTAGTCGCAACATGCTCGATCGTCTCGAGACCACGCTCCGGGTGCGGGGCGGCGCGCGTTTGGAAGGCTCCGTCGCAACCCACGGCGCGAAGAACGCCGCGCTGCCGATCATGGCCGCCGCGCTGCTCGCGAAGGGAACGGTTACGCTCCATCGCGTTCCGCGCATCACCGACGTTTCGGTGATGTGGTCGCTGCTCGAAGCGCTCGGCGCGCGCATCCGCTACGAAGGCGACAATACCGTGACGATCGACGCCAGCAACGTCGCGTCGTATCGCGCGCCGTACGCCCTGGTCCGCAAGCTGGCCGCGTCGTTCGACGTCGTGGGGCCGCTGCTCGGACGATTCGGCCGCGCCGAGGTGCCGCTCCCCGGCGGTTGCGTGTTGGGAACGCGCGCGACCGACATGCACGAACAGGCTTTCGTTGCGCTCGGATGCGACGTCCACAACGCGCACGGTTATTTGATCGCGCGCTCGGACGGGCGGCTGCAAGGCGCGACGATCGAGTTCCGCATGCCCAGCGTCGGCGCGACCAAGAACGCGATGCTTGCGGCGGCGCTCGCCGAGGGAACGACGACGCTCAAGAACGTCGCGATGGAACCCGAGGTCGTCGATCTCGCAGACTTTCTCGTCGCGATGGGTGCCCGGATCGCCGGACAGGGCACCGACACGATCTCGATCGAGGGCGTCGAGGAGCTGCACGGCGTCGAGTACGAGATCATCCCCGACCGGATCGTGACCGGCACGCTCTTGCTCGCGGGATCGATCACGCGCGGCGACGTGACGGTCACCGGCTGCCGTCCCGACCATCTGCGCGCGTTGCTCGATAAGCTGATCGAATGCGGTGTCGCGACCACGACCGGCGACGATTGGATCCGCGTCCGCGCCGACGGCGTTACCGGCGGCACCGAGATTCTCACCGCGCCCTACCCCGGCTTCCCGACCGACCTGCAGCCGCAGATCGTCGGCTTCCTCTGCACCTGCCCGGGGACCAGCGTCGTCGAGGAGTCGATCTTCAACGCTCGTTTCTCGTATGTCAACGAGCTCGCACGCATGGGCGCCGACGTCAAGGTGACGATGGAGAGCAACGCGGCGGTCATCAAGGGCCCCAAACAGCTCTCCGGCGCGCCGGTCGAGGCGCCCGACATTCGCGCCGGGGCCGGGCTCGTCGTCGCGGGCCTGGCGGCCGCCGGCGAGACCGAGATCATTGGGCTTGAGTACATCGATCGCGGCTACGAGCGCCTCGAGGAGCTGCTTTCGGAGCTGGGCGGTCAGGTGCAGCGCAGCAGCGGCGTGACGCCGCTCGTCGAGCCCACGGGATTTTTCGAAACGAGCGAGTATCCGCGCGTCTCCGCGGCGGGTTAAATCTAGCCATCTAACTTTAGGAGTCTGTCTTGGACATCGGGATCGATCTCGGCACGGCCAACGTGCTCGTTCACGTCAAGGGAAAGGGCATCGTTCTGCGCGAGCCGTCGGTCGTCGCGAGGGACATGAGGACCGGCCGCGTCTTGGCCGTCGGCGAGGAGGCCCGCCAGATGCTCGGCAAGACGCCGGCCCACATCCAAGCGATCCGCCCGCTCCGCGACGGCGTGATCGCCGACTTCGAAGTGACCGAGTCGATGCTTTCGTACTTCATCAAGAAGGTGATGAAAGACCGCTCGTGGTGGTCGTCGATCCTCAAGCCGAAGCCGCACGTTACGATTTGCGTTCCGGCCGAGATCACCAGCGTCGAAGAGCGCGCGGTCAAAGACGCCGCCAAGCTCGCCGGCGCCCGCGACGTGGACATCGTCGAGGAGCCGATGGCGGCGGCGATCGGCGCCGGTCTGCCGATCGGCGGTCCATCCGGGAACATGGTCGTGGACATCGGCGGCGGGACGACCGACGTCGCGGTGATCTCCTTGGGCGGCATCGTCGTCTCGCAATCCCTGCGCGTTGCCGGAAACAAGATGGACGAAGCGATCATCCGGTATATCCGCCGCGTCTACAACCTGATGATCGGCGAGCGGACCGCCGAAGAGATCAAGATCAAGATCGGATCGGCCTACAAGCTGGAGCAAGAACTGGCAATGGAGATTCGCGGGCGCGATCTGATCAACGGCCTGCCCAAGACGGTGAAGATCACCAGCGAAGAGATCCGCGAGGCGCTCTCCGAGCCGGTCGGCGCGATCGTCGAGGCGGTCAAAGCCGTGCTCGAGAAGACGCCGCCGGAGCTCGCCGCCGACATCATCGATCGGGGCATCATTTTGACCGGCGGCGGGGCGCTGCTGCGCGGGCTCGAGAAACTGCTTTCGGAAGTCACCGGCGTCCCGACGATCGTTGCGGACGACCCGCTCTCGTGCGTTGCGATCGGCACCGGCGCGAGGGTTCGCGTATAATCGTCGCATGATCGATGGCGCTCGCGTGATCGATGCCGGCGCCGTCCGGCTCGAAGACGTCGCCGAAGAGGTGGCGCGGGTCGTCTTCTCGGGCGGCACGGTGGTCTTTCCGAACGATACCAGTTATCTGATCGGCTGCGATCCGTACGACTCAGAAGCGATCGACCGCATTTACGCCGTGAAAGGGAGGCCCGACAACCGGCCGCTGACGCTGCACGTCGCCGCGGCGCAAGAGTTTCTCGAGTACGCCGCCGACAACACGCTCGCGGCGTATGCCGCCAAGCGGCTCCTTCCGGCTCCGGTCATCCTGCTCGTCCGCAAGCCGGCGTTCATTAGCGACGAGCTCGCCGCGGGTCTGCAGACGCTGGCATTTCGCGTGCCCGACGATCCGTTCGCGCGCGCGCTGCTCGAGCGTTGCGGGCCGATCGCAGGGACGACCGCAAATCCGGCGGGCGGGCCTCGCTATCTCGGCGGCGGCGACCGCTCGATGCTTCCGCCGGCCGACTTGGTCGTGTTGCACGGACCGACGCGCTACGATAGCGAATCATCCATCGTCGATCTCTCGGGCACGCACGCTCGTCTCCTGCGAGAAGGCGTGGTCTCGGAAAGTCGCCTGACCGAGCTACTCGGGCCGATCGAACGTCCAACGATAAAGGTGCGCACGCCCAAGATATGATTCGCTCTTTCACTCTCCTCGCCGCGGCGCTCGCGCTGCTGAGCTCGGTCGCTGCCGCGGCGCCGAGCCCGTCACCGCAGCC
>JBARBD010000272.1:0-6727 GCA_049792675.1 Vulcanimicrobiaceae bacterium
CGAGGGCTTGGGCTGCGGCCGCCTGAGCGGCGTTGACGCTATAAAGATCGCCGCCGACGCCCGACTTCACTAAGGAACTGCCGGCTTGCGACGTGACGCGTGCGATCGTCTTGAGCGTCTTGGTAATTGCAAAGGCAACCTGGTCGGTTTGGTCTGCGAAGACCACGTTGCCGGGGAACGAGAGTGGCTGATACCCTTCTTTGTCAAGGTTGACGGTGTAGGTATCGGGAGCGAGCGAGAGGATCACAAAGTGGCCTCCCGCATCCGTCGTCGCGGACCGAGTCATCGAGGGCGAGGTCACCGTTACCGTAACGCCGGCAACGGGTGCGCCGTTCGAATCCCGGATGATGCCCGCCATGTTGCCCGTGACACCTGCCAGTGCCCATGTTCCCTGGAATAGGAACGTCACGAGTAACAATGCGGCCACGACCGCGCGACGGAGGGTTCGTTGTGAACTCATAGTTCGTTAACCCTCTATCGATGTTGAGTTGTCAAAACGCGGGCCGCCGCTGCGAAGCTCCCGCCTTTGATGGCCTCAGGAACTTCTCAGAGTGACCCACTGCGCCAAGGATTTCCTCAGGTAAGGGTCGGTTCCTTTAGGCAGCCTTAACGGAAGGCGGCCGCCCCCGGGGCCCCGATCTAAGCCCGAACGGCGAGCTGCTCGGCGACCATCGCGGGGATCGCCGAGGGGAGGTCGGCGACCGGGACGCCGGCCTCGCGAAAGGCCGCGATTTTGCTCTCCGGGGTGCCGAAGCGCCCCGAAATGATCGCCCCGGCGTGGCCGAGCGACTTGCCCGGAGGGGCGTTCCGGCCTCCGACGAAGGCAACGATCGGTCGCTCGCTTAGGTGTTCGGCGACGAATCGCGCCGCATCTTCCTCGTCGGAGCCGCCGATCTCGCCGCAGATTACGATCGCGGCGGTCTGGGGGTCGTTCTTGAACTCGCGCAGGCATTCGACAAAAGTCGTACCGATGATCGGATCGCCCCCGACCCCGACGCAGGTCGACTGGCCGAGCCCCGCCCGCGTCAGAAGGTCGACGACCTCATAGGTCAGCGTCCCGGAGCGCGAGACCACCCCAACCGATCCTTCCTTGAACACGTGGCCCGGCATGATCCCGACCAGGGCCTTTCCGGGCGAGATCAGCCCCGGGCAGTTGGGGCCGATGATCCGCATCCCGGGCGTCGCGCCGACGACCTTCAGGGTGTCGTGTACCGGCACGCCCTCGGTGATGCAGACGGCGAACGCGATCCCGGCCTCGTAGGCCTCGTAGAGGGCGTCGGCCGCGAACGGCGGCGGCACGAAGATGCAGGTATGAGTCGCCCCGGTCGCCGCGACGGCTTCCTTCACCGTGTCGAAGACCGGCAGACCCTGCGGCGTCGTCTGCCCGCCTTTGCCCGGCGTCACCCCGCCGACCAGGTTCGTGCCGTACTTGAACATCCGCTCGGCGTGATACGAGCCTTCCGCGCCGGTGATGCCCTGCACGATCACCTTGCTGTTCTTATCTAAAAAAATCGCCATCGCTCGGTTTAACCCTCAGTAATTCTCAAAGCGGTTTGTCGCGTCCGAGGCGTCATGCGCCGATCACGTGGAGGCGAGGCGAACAGCTTCCGCCGCGCCTGCGTCCATGGTTTCAACTGGCTTCATACCGGCTTCGGCTAGAATTTTACGGCCCTCTTCTTCGTTCGTTCCGGTGAGACGAATGACCAGCGGGATCTTGCGCGACGTCGTCTCGCGCATCGCATCGACGATACCGCGCGCGACTTCGTCGCCGCGGGTGATGCCGCCGAAGATGTTGATAAAGAAGACCTTCGCGCCGGTATTGTTCACGACGAGCTCGTAGCAGTTGCGCACGCGCCGCGCGTTCGCGCCGCCGCCGACGTCGAGGAAGTTTGCGATCGCTCCGCCGGCGCTGCTGACCGCGTCCATCGTCGCCATCGCGAGACCCGCTCCGTTGGCCATCGTGCCGACGTTTCCGGGGAAGCGCCGGAAGTTGCGAATGCCGACGCCGGCCTGTGCGGCGAGCAGTTCGTCTTCGTCAAGCGGCAACGCCTTCTGCCACTCTGCGAACTCCGGATTGCGAAAGAGCGCGTCGTCATCCAGCTCGACTTTCGCGTCGGAGGCGATGACGCGCCCGTCTGCCGTGAGCGCGAGCGGGTTGATCTCGACCAGCTTTGCGCCGTAGCGAAAGAAGAGGTCGTAGAGCGCGCCCGCGATCGCCGGAAACGCCTTGCGATAACCGGGTTCGAGCTGCGCCTGGAAGGCGAGCTCGCGCCCGATGAACGGCGAGTACCCGATCGTCGTGTCGACGTAGACTCGCGCGATCGACTCGGGGTGGTGATCGGCGACTTCTTCGATATCCATGCCGCCGAAGCGGCTTACGATGAAGACCGGCTTGCGCGCGGCGCGGTCGATCGTAATCGCGCAGTAGGCTTCCTTCTCGATCTGAAGCTTCTCCTCGACGAGCAGCGCGTTTATCGGCTCGCCCTGCGGGTTCTGACGGTTCGGCGGCATCGGCGTCGCCATGATCTCGGCAGCCGCGCTGCGCCCCTGCGCCGCGTTGCCGACGATTTTGATCTTACCGGCCTTGCCGCGGCCCCCCATCAAGACCTGCGCTTTGATCACCCACTCGCCCGGCGCCGCCTCGAGGAACTCGCCGACCGCATCCGGGGTGAGCACGTACTGACCGCGAGGCACGGGAATTCCGGCTCGCTTAAAGAGCTCCTTACCCTGGTATTCGATGAGATTCATTGCCGCGCCAGGGTTCGCTTATCGTGCAGCTCGCACCCTTGCTATTTCTGTCGCAGCGACCGGCCGCGCGGCGCTTAGTCGAGCCGTCCCAGCAGCGAACGCGCGATGATGACTTGCTGTATCTCCGACGTGCCTTCGTAGATCTCGGTGATCTTCGCGTCGCGATAGTGCCGCTCGACCGCGAACTCGGTCGTGTAGCCATAGCCGCCGTGGATCTGCACCGCCTCGGCCGCGTGCTTGCGCGCCGCCGTCGAGGCGAAGAGTTTCGCTTTGCTCGCCGCGAGCGCAAACGGCCGGCCCGCGTCGGCGAGCGCCGCGGCGCGATAGTTGAGCATGCGCGCCGCGTCCAGATCGGTCGCCATCTGCGCGATCTTGAAGGAGACGCCTTCGAACGCTCCGATCGGCTTTCCAAAAGCGAAGCGCTCTTTGGCGAATCGCACCGATTCGTCGAGGCACGCGGCAAGGATTCCGATCGCCTGCGACGCGATCCCGAGACGGCCGGCGGTCAACGCCGTCATCGCGCCGCTGAAACCGCCGCCCTCGTCACCGAGCAACGCGTCCTTCCCGACGGCGACGTCGTCGAAAGCGAGGTCGCACGTGTTGCTCGTATGGATGCCGAGTTTTTCGGTCACGCGTTCGATCGAGATCCCCGGCAGCTTCGGATCGATCAGGAAGGCGCTGACGCCGGCGGCGCCGGCGCCGCCGGTGCGAAACATGCCCATGACGACGCCGGCAAAGCTGCCGGTCGTACACCACTGCTTGCGGCCGTTGAGCATGTAGCCGCCCTCCGTCGAGCGCGCGCTCGCGCGAATGCTCGCCGCGTCGGAGCCGGCGTCCGATTCGGTCAACGCAAATCCCGCGATCTGCTCTCCGGCGGCAAGCGCGCCGAGCCAGCGGTCCTTCTGCGCGTCGTTTCCAAGGCGGAGAATTGCCGAGCAGATCATCGAGTGCACCGAGAGCGTGACGGCGGTACCGGCATCGACGCGAGCCAGCTCCTCGATCGCGAGGACGTACGAGAGATAATCCGCGCCGGCGCCTCCGTACCGCTCCGGGACGAGAATGCCCATGAGGCCGGCTTGCGCGAGCTTGCCGTAGAGCTCGCGCGGAAAGACGCGATCGCGGTCCCACTGCGCGACGAACGGCGCAATCTCGCGTTGCGCGATCTCGGCCGCGAGCGCGCCGATCTGGCGCTGCTCGTCCGTTAACTCAAACTGCATCTGCGCTGCTATCACGAAGAGCTGGCTTTCCTCGCGGGAATGATTTTGTTCCGAGCGCGAATGATTTTGTTCAGATCAAGGAGGCGAGGCCCGAGGTTTACTACGGTAAATGAGGGCCGAGCCGACGCAGAGCTGGGCAAAATCAGACCGCGATGAGGAGAGCGTCGCCTTGGCCGCCGCCTGAACATATCGCCGCAATGCCGAGACCGCCGCCGCGCTTGCGCAGTTGATTGATCACCGTGCCGGCGAGGCGAGCACCGGACGCGCCGATTGGGTGCCCCATGGCAACCGCCCCACCGAACTGGTTGATCGTCTCTTCGTCTTTGCCGAGCCGGCGCGCCGACGTGATCGCGACGGCCGAAAAGGCTTCGTTGATCTCCCAGACCGCGATGTCGCCGACGCTCAGGCCGGTACGATCGAGCAGCTTGCGCGCGGCCATCGCCGGCGTGAGGCTGATGTACGGCGAATCCCACGCCACCGTTGTGTGATCGACGATCGTCGCCATCGGCTCGTAGCCGCGCTCCGCGGCGTACTGCGCGTCGGCCAGAATCAGCGAGGCCGCTCCGTCGTTGACGCCCGGCGCGTTTCCGGCCGTCACCGTCCCGTTGCGCTCGAGCGGACGCAGCTTCGCCATCGCTTCGATGCTGGCGTCGCCGCGAACCGCCTCGTCGCGGTCGACCACGACGTGCGGCTGCTCTCCCGTCAGAAACGGCGCGTAGGCGGCGTAGTCGAGCGAGAACTCGGCCGAGGGCTCGTGATCCCAGACGCTGTCGGCCGCGCCGACCGATGCGGGCACGCGGACCTTGCCCTGACGCGGCAGCTGATCGACGACGACCTTATCTTTGGCTTTCGTGGCGACCTTGACCGAGACGATCTCGTCGGCTAGGTGACCGGCCGCGTGCGCGGCAGCGGCGCGCCGGTGGCTCTCGAAAGCGAAACGGTCTTGCTCTTCGCGCGACATGCCGAGTTCGGCGGCAACTTTGCTTCCTTGCGTCGCCATCGTCATCGGAAAGTATTGGTCCCAAAGACCGTCGTAGATCATCGCGTCGACGATCGCGCCGTCGCCGAAGCGATATCCCCAACGTGCATCGCGCAGCAAGTACGGCGCGTTCGACATCGACTCCATACCGCCGGCGGCGATGACGGCGTTTGCGCCGGCATTGATCGAACGCATCGCGTTGACGATCGCCAAGAGTCCCGACGCGCAAACCTTGTTGACCGTATCGGCGGTCACGGTCTTAGCCAGCCCGGCTTTGAAGAGCACCTGGCGCGCCGGATTCTGCCCCACGCCGGCTTGCAGCACTTCGCCGAAGCTGACGTGCTCGATCTCCGAGGGGTCGATCTTGGCGCGCTCGATCGCCGCGGTAAGCGCGACCGCTCCGAGCGTCGTTGCCGAGAGCGGAGCGAGCGCTCCCCCGAGCTTGCCGAAGGGCGTCCGCGCGACCCCGAGGACGACGGTTTTAGAGTTGTTTTTCATGGCGCTGGTTCACTTCGCGCGCGCTCGGACGCAACCTGCGCTCATTGATCGTCGGGCGGCCGCATCGAGGGCGCTTGAGAGAAAAAGTACGCCCGGTCCTTTGGCGCCGCGATCGGCACGAACGGCCGCGCTTGCTGCTTAAAGTCGAAGACGTCGCCGATGCTGTTCGCTCGCGCGTCGCTATACCCGCTGCCGTGCTCGAGCGACGAGAGCGCGGGCAAACCGAACGTCTCTTCGACGAACTTCAGAATGCTGCCGAACTCGTACTGCGTGTGGGAGACGTACGATTTGCGCGCGTACGGCGAGATCACGATGCACGGCACCCGAATGCCCAGGCCGCGAAAATCGAGTTGCGGCGGCGGGACGCTATCGTACCAGCCGCCCCAATCGTCCCAGAGCACGACGATCGCGGTCGAATCCCAATCCGGGCTCTCGCCGATTGCGTTGACGACGGCAGCAACCCACGACGGGCCGGTGTCGGCGCCTTCGCCGGCGTGATCCGAGTTGGCGGCGTCGGGAATCACCCACGCTACTTGCGGAAGGCGTCCGGCCGACGCGTCGCCGAGCACGGTGCTCGACGGCGAGATCACGTTGCGTGCCCAGTCGCGGCCGCGGCGAACCGCGGCGATTGCATCGAACTCAGACCAGACGCGTCCCGCGACGTTCCCCCCGTCGACCGCCGGCGCGTAGTACGCCCACGTGATGCGACCCGCATCGAGGAGATCGGCCATCGTTGAAAACTGGCTGAAGCACGGAAATGGGCCGCCGCCCCACACTTCGCCGCGCGAGGTGTAGAGTAACGAGGTCTTCGTTCCGCTCGGTGCGTCGCAACCCCACGGCTGCCCCAGCGGCGCGTCGACCTCCGCGAGATTCGACCGAAGGTTCGTCGTGCCGGCGATCAAATCGAGATGCGCGGTGAAGCTGCCGCCGAACATCGTCGGGTACATCGCGTCGGCCAAGACGTAGCGCTTCGCCATCGTCCAATACGGCTCGACGTAGCGGCGAGCGACGTACTGATACGCGTAGCGGCCGGCCCGGCGTCCGGGTCCGAGCGGGTTGAGGTCGAACCCGTCCATTCGACCGTGATCCCAATCGCCGATCGCAACCTGCCAGACGTGCGAGATGTCCGGTCCGCGCAGGCCGGTCGGCTGCAGCCTTACTTTCGTGCCGTCGTGCATGTATCCAAACGTTGCGTAGCGGGCGCCGCGAAAACCGTGGAAGAAGTCGTCGAAGCTCCGATTCTCCTGCACGACGATCACGATGTGCTTGATGTGCTTTCTAGTGC
>JBARBD010000273.1:0-3746 GCA_049792675.1 Vulcanimicrobiaceae bacterium
GCGTTGCGGTAGCTCGTCTTCGGCGAGCGCTTGACCTCGCCGGACCGCGTCGAGGATCGCCGGACCGAGCTGTCGCTTCATCCCGCCGTCGAGCCGCCGCAGCTGCGCGAAGTCGTCGGCGTTCTTCGGTTTGATCACCGCGAGCCCAGCGACGACGTCGTCGGGCAGCACGTAGCGCACCGGCAGGTCGCGCTCCCGCGCGACGCGGTCGCGCAGCTTCACCAGCTCGTTCAAGATGCCGAGCTCGCGCCGGCTCATGCGCATCGCGCCCGGGATGCGCAGGTAGGCGCGGCGCTCGTCGATCCGATAGCGCTCGATGTCTCCGAGCTCGGCGCACTCCTCGTAGGCCCACTCGTAACGCCCCTTTAGCTCCAATCGCGGCGTCAGCGCATCGTAGAGCGGCAAGAGATGCGCGACGTCGCCGACCAGATATTCGAGCTGACGCTCCGAGAACGGCCGCGCCGACCAGTCGCTGACCGTCTGCGACTTGGCGAGCTTCACGCCGCAGACCGTGCCGACGAGGTCGGCGAGCGAGACCTGCATGCCGTATCCGAGGAACGCCGCGGCGACTTGCGTATCGAAGACGCGCGGCGGCACGAGTTCGAAGCGATCGGCGAAGATCTTCAAGTCGGCGGAAAGCGCGTGGCCAACGACCGTCGTATGCGTCAGCGCCAGCGCGAGCGGGCGCAGATCCGAGATCGCCAGCGCGTCCACGATCGCGGCTCCGTCGTCGAAGGCCAGCTGCACGACCATCAGGCGCGGCGAATAGGTCCGTTCGGCGTGAAACTCGGTGTCGATCGCGACGCGCGCGGCTTCACTGACGCGCGCGCAGAGGTGTTGGAGTGCGCCCGCGTCGGCGACGATCGTCGCGGTCGTCATGGCGAGGGTTTCGGCGACGCCGGCTCGTGCCGGCGGAAATGGAAGTGCGGACATGCGTGCGTCTCGCAGTAGTGGCTCGCGTAATGGCGCGCGCGGGCCTCGTACCCGTGCACGAGGATCGTCACGCGATCGCCGAAGATCGTGAGTGCGGCACAGATCGGGATCGCAATCGCGCACATCGTCCAGACGTGAACCCAAAGCGGGACGCGCATCGCGGCCGCGGTCGCGGTTGCGACCGTTCCGCCGAACCCCGGAATGATGCGAACGGCGATCAGAAAGGCCGGCGACCCCACCGGGAAACGCTTGACCCATTGCGGGAGCCGGGCGAGGTACTCTTCGAGGTCGAGCAAGTGCGAGGCGTGGCGATTGATCCAGTAGCCGAGCATCGCGGCCAGCACCAAGCCGACCACGTCGACCAGCGTTCCCCTGACCGGACCGAAGATCGCCCCGTTCATGATCGCGAGGGCATCGGTCACCGAGAACGGCGCCGAGGCGACCACGGCGAAGACGGCGATCGCCAGCGGGTAGGCCCACGGCCCGATCGTCATGATGACGTGCGCGACGCGCGGCTGGTGACGAATCACGAGGAACGCCATCAAGAACGAGGCGGCTAGGAGCGCAAGCGCGGCGCCCTGCCGAAGGCGCCGGTTCAACAGATGGGGGTTAGAGCGGTCATTACGTTGCTGTGCGGTGTTGGGCTCTACACCTCGCTTTTCATGCTTTCCAAGACCCGTCGGGCCGACCGCGGCGAGCTCGACGAGCCCAGCGTCGTCCAGACGCCCCGGGCCCGGCTCTACGCGGGCCTCTCCAACGCGCTCGTCGGCACGCTCTACTACGTGGCCCTGGGTCTTTCGGTCTGGTGGGCGCGCGGTACGTGGCTGCTCCTCGCGTTAACGGCCGCGGCGCTCTTTGCGGCCGCAACCTCGGCGGCCTTAGCTTACTCGCTGCTCTTCGTTACCCGGCGCCCGTGCCCGTATTGCTGGACCGCTCACGCCGTCAACTGGGCCCTCCTGCTCCTCGTCGGCTGGTTATTTCTTTCGAGCATATTGAGTTCTGGTATCTGATTTTGGTAAAATCGCCCTCTCTGGTCTGGACGGCAAAACGGTTCGCCGAAACCGCCGGGAGAGAGGGCCGGATACGTAGCGTTAGTTCTACGATCCGGTGAACGGCAGAGGATACAAGGGGTTGCGCGAGCGCGCAACCCCTCTGCTTTCTGCTCTAGGGCTCGAGGTCGGCGATCATGGTGCGGTATTTCAGATCCTGGGTCGGGGACGCGGTGAACCAGGCCTCGAGCATCTCCTGCGCGACCGGAATCGAGGTGGCACGGAGGCTTAGGCAAAGGACGTTGGCGTCGTTCCACTCCCGGGCACCGGCGGCGGTTGCGGCGTCGGCGCAGAGCGCGGCGCGTACCCCTGGCACTTTATTGGCGGCAATGCTCACGCCGGTGCCGGTCCAGCAGCACAGGACGCCGTACGCAGCCTCGCTGCGCGCGACCGCCGACCCTACCTCTCGGCCGACCGACGGCCAGGCATCGTTCGCCGGCTTTGCGAGGGCGCCGAAGCGCGTCACGTCATGGCCGCGTTCGCGCAGCCACCGCTCGATCGCCTCGGGAAGTTCGCCGGCGATATCGCTCCCAAGCGCTATCCGCATGGAAAGGTTTTCGCTGCGAACGGGCTGCAAGACTTGCTACGTGAGCAATCCGCGTTTGGCGGCGACGGTCATCCTCGCGCGTCCAAGGTTTGAAATCTATCTCACGCGCCGCAGCGCCCGCAGCAGCTTCGCGCCCGATGCCTTCGTCTTTCCGGGCGGAACCGTCGATCCGCAAGACGAGACCGGCCCGGGGGAATCGCTGCTCCTCGCCGCGATCCGCGAGCTCTTCGAAGAGGCCGGCGTGCTCTTTGCGAAGACCACTGCGTCGCTTCCGGTCGACGCAGCCGCGATCGATTGGAGCTCGGTGGCGGCGCAGCGCAACGCGATTCGCGACGGGAACCTTTCGTTTGCGGATTTCCTGCGCGCGCGCGACTGGCAGGCCGACACCGCCTCGCTCACGCGCTTCTCGCATTGGATCACGCCGCGCAGCGAGCCGCGGCGTTACGACACGCACTTCTTCTTCGCCGTCGCACCGCCCGATCAAGTCGCTCTCGCCGATGCGTTCGAGACGCACGACGGCGTGTGGATCGCGCCTGCCGACGCGCTCGCGGAGTACCGCGCCGGACGCCTGCACTTAGTCTATCCGACGATCAAACATCTCGAACGCCTCGCAGGGTTCGATTCGGTCGACGCCGCGCTCGCCTTCGCGCGCGGCAAACCGGTCGTCACGGTCGAGCCGACCGACTCGGGCGAGGGCGATTACGAGATACCGGCGATGCTGGAGAACGCGTGGTGACGTTAGTGCGGGCGCCGAACCCGTCGGCGCTCACGCTCTCCGGGACGAACTCGTACCTGATCGACTGCGGCGCGGGGAAAGCGCTCGTCGTCGATCCCGGTCCGGCGATCCGCAGCCACGTCCAGGCATTGATCGATGCTGCGATGGCGCGCGCGCTGACGATCGAGACGATCGCGATCACGCACGGCCATCCCGACCACGCGCCGGCGGCGGCCGAGCTCGCCGCCGCGACCGGCGCGCTCGTCTACGCCCATCCGCACAGCCGCGTCGCGCACGACCGCGACCTTCCGCTCGAAGACGATCTTCGGCTCAGCGAGCGGGTCGTGCGCGTGATCGACGCGCCGGGGCACGCCGCCGACCACGTGATTTTCTATCTGCCGCGCGAGCGCGCACTCTTGACCGGCGACGTGATTCTCGGCGAGGGAACGGTCGTCGTCGCGCCGCCGGGCGGCGCCATGCGCCCGTATCAGCACACGTTGGC
>JBARBD010000274.1:0-2102 GCA_049792675.1 Vulcanimicrobiaceae bacterium
GTGATAGGTGACCAAGAGCAGTCGCGGCATTGCAGGCTATCCCCGTCTACCATAGCCGCTTCGGAGCGCGCTGCGAGGGGCCGTTTCTACTCGTGTGGGTGGGACTTTTCGAGGTCGTCAGCGGGCCGCCGGCTTGACAAGATGGACGCAACGATGAGCCAGAGCACACGCAGGCCCAAGGTCGTGCATTTGACGTCGGTGCACACGCCCGCCGACACGCGCATCGTGCACAAAGAGTGCGCGACGCTGGCGCGCGAGGGGTATGAGGTCGTCCTGGTCGCGCCAGGCCCGCGGCGTCGCCTTCCGCAAAACGTCCGGCACCGGCCTGTGCCGCTTCCGCGCAATCGTTTCGAGCGTCTGACGGCCACGATGATCGGCGTCTATCTCGCGGCTCGCGCCGAGCGCGCCGACGTCTACCATTTCCACGATCCCGAGCTGCTCTTTTCCGGGCTCGCGCTACGAATCGGCGGCGCGCACGTGATCTTCGACGTGCACGAAGACGTGCCGCTGGACATCAAGACCAAGCCGTGGATACCCGCGTGGCTGCGGCCGTGCGTGAGCGCCGCGGCGTCGGTCGCACTGCGTTACCTCGCCCGCTACTTCACCGCGATCGTTCCGGCCACGCCCTCGATCGCGCAGAGTTTTACCCACTGCCGGACCGCGCTCGTGCGCAACTATCCGCTACCTGCGGCTGCGCCGGCGCAAACGGTGCCGCAGGCGTTCGACCGGCGCCCAATGCTCGCGCTCTATCTTGGGAGCGTCACCGGGCTGCGCGGTGCGGCCGAGATGGTGCGCGCGATCGAGCGCCCCACGCTTCCGCGGGATGCACGGCTGCTGATGGCAGGCGATATCGAAGACGAAGCGCTGCTGTCGCACCTGCGCGCCCTGCCGGGGTGGGCGAGAGTCGACGCGCCCGGGCGCGTTACGCCGCAGGGAGTGGCCACGGCGCTCGCCTCGGCCCGGCTCGGCCTATTGGTCTTCCAGCCCGCACCGAATCACGACAACGCGATGCCGACGAAGTTCTTCGAGTATATGGCGGCCGGTTTGCCGGTCGTCGCGTCGAAGCTGCTCGCGGCCTATCGCGAGATTGTCGTCGAGCACGATTGCGGGATCCTCGTCGACCCGCGCGACGACGAGGAGATCGCCGAGGCGATGCGGCGACTCTTCACGCGGCCCGACGAGGCGGCAGCGATGGGCGAGCGCGGGCGGCGCGCGGTAACGGGGCGATACGAGTGGGCGACGGAGGCGCGCACGCTGGTCGGCCTCTATCGCGAGATCGCCTCGTGATCGTCACCGCAATCCTGCCGACCTACAACGAAGAGCGGAATATCGGCGGCTGCCTCGAGGGGCTCCTGGCCCAGAGCGGTGTCAGCGAGTTCGAGATCCTCGTCGTGGACGGACAGAGCCGGGATCGTACCCTCGACGTCGTCAGATCGTTTCCCGAGTTTGGCACGCGCATTCGCGTGATCGAAAATCCGCGCCGGTATCAGGTCTTCGGCTGGAATCTGGGCTACCGCGCCGCGCGCGGCGAGTATATCGCTTTCGTGAGCGCGCACGCGCTCTACCGCCGCGATCATTTCAGCACCTGTCTGAGCGCGCTGCAGCGTACCCAGGCCGACGCGGTGGGCGCGGTGCAGGTTGCCGAGGGGAGCGGAACGCTCGGTAGGGCGATCGCGTGGTGCATGAGCACGCCGCTCGGAATCGGCAACGCACGCTACCGCTACACGCGCAGGGAAGAGGAGGCCGAGTCGGCGTTCAGTATGTTCATCCGGCGCGAAACGTTCGGAAAGCTGGGCGGATACGACGAACGCATCGCGTTCGACGAGGACAGCGAGTTCAGTTACCGGCTTCGCTCGGCGGGCGGACGCATCGTCGTCGCGGCCAACGCGCGCGTGCGTTACATGGTCCGCGGTTCGCTGCGGGGTCTGTCCAAGCAGATGTTCTGTTACGGCTACTGGCGGCGTTTCACGCAGCTGCTCCACCCGCGCAGCCTTCCGCTGCGGGTCTACGCGCCGCCGGCGCTCGCCGCGGCGCTCGGACTCTCGCTGCTCGCGCTCGTCACGCCGCTGTGGGCGATCGGCGCGGTTGTGCCGGCGCTTTAC
>JBARBD010000275.1:0-50673 GCA_049792675.1 Vulcanimicrobiaceae bacterium
CCCACCAGCCGAAAAGGAGCGCGGCCGCGACCGCGAGCGGCGCCGCCGCGAGCGCCCACGGCGAAACGAACCACGCCATCGCTTCGACGATCGCAAACGCGATCGTGTAGAGCACCGCGCTCGGGTGCGCGTAACGAAAAACCCAGGCGACCGGCGCGACGACGAGCCGCGCCGCGGCGGCGCTAAACGCAATCGCGAGCGGATAGCGCGGCGGCGCGATCGCGACGAGCGCGCCGAGCCAGAAGGCGGCCAGCATCGCCATGCCTGCAACGGCGAACGTTCCGTGGCGCGGATCTTTGAGGATCTCGAGCCGGCGCTGCGGCGTCACCGTCGCAAAGAGCGCGTCGCACGAATCTAGAAAGCCGTCCACGTGGATCGCGCCGGTCAGCACGATCGAGGCGGCCCACGCTACGACGAACGCCCAGCTCGCGTGCAGCCAGAGGTACGCGGCAAACCCGAGCGCGCCGGCGATCGCGCCGAGCACGACGCCGACGAGCGGCAGCATCGCGAGCGCGTTGGGGTCGAGCACCGGATTGCCCGCAAACCGGCCGGCCGGGAGCACCGAGAAGTACCCAAACGCTTCGCCGAGCGCGCGCAGGGCGCGCATGGTTACGGCCCGCTACGAATCGCTTCGGCGGCTTCGTGCGCCGTCGAGACGCCGGCTTCGGCAAACGTTTTCATCTCGCAGACCATGCGCGCCGCCGCCTCGCAAAGGGGGAACGCGAGCGCCGCTCCGCTCGCCTCGCCGAGCCGCAAGTCGAGATCGAGCAGCGGATTCAAACCGAGCGTTCGCAGCACGATCGCGTGACCGTGCTCGCGCGACCGATGCGCCGCGATGCAATACTCGATGGCCGGCGGCACGACCGCACGCGCAAGCAGCGCCGCGGCGCCGACGATGAAGCCGTCCAGGAGAATCGGCAGGCGCGCCTGCGCGGCCGCGAGCAAGACGCCGGCCAAGCCGACGATCTCGTAGCCGCCGACGTGCGAGGCGATGGTGCGCCAGTCGGCGCCGCGCAACGGCAAAACCGCCGACGAGACGACGGCGAGCTTGCGGCGAAAGCGCTCGTCGTCGATGCCGGTGCCGCGCCCGACGACGTCTTCCGGCGCCGCGTCGATCAGGGCGCAGATCATCGCAGCGGCGGCGGTCGTGTTTCCGATGCCCATGTCGCCGAGCGCGACGATCTGCGGATCGCAACGTTCGCGCACTTGTCGAAAGACCTCGATGCCCGCGGCCAGGGCCGCATCAACGTGCTCGAGCGGCATCGCGGGCTCGCGCGCGAAGTTGCGCGTGCCGCGCCCGAGCGCGACGTCGATCAGCCGCTCGTGCTCCGGCAGGTCGGCGGCGACGCCGAAGTTGGCCACGAAGACCTCGGCGCGCGCGACCCGCGCAAAGGCGTTGATCGCGGCGAAGCCCGCCGTGAAGGCGCCGACCATCTGCGGCGTCACTTCGGAAGGATACGCGCTCACGCCCTCGGCGGTGACGCCGTGATCGCCCGCCCCGATCACGATCGCGCGCCGCTCGTAAGCGTTCGGCGGGAAGCCGCCGTGGATCGCGGCGAGCCACTCGGCGAGCTCTTCGACCCGCCCCAGGCTCCCGATCGGCTTGGTTAGCTGCGAAATGCGCTCGTGCATCGACCGCGCCGCAGCACGATCAACCGGCTGTATTGAGATGTCCGGTATCATTGAGAGTGATTATGCGCGCGCGGCCCTCTTCCATTGCGATTCGCGAGATGCCGCCCGGCGTGAAGTTGAGGCTAAGGCGATCGGGCGGCGAATCGGCCTCGGCCAGCTGCAGGATCGAGACGATCGCATGCAACGGCCCGGCATGCGTAACTACCGCCACGTTCGCAGCCGGATCGGCGCGTACGATCTCGTCGAGAAACGATCGCAGACGCTCGCGCACTTCCTCGAACGACTCGCCGCCCTCGGGCGCGTAGCGTTTCGCGGCGGTCGAGCCGAGGCCGGTCAAGTGCGGGTAAGCGGTCACGATCTCGTCCCACGTCAGACCTTCCCACTTCCCGAAGTCGAACTCGCGCAGGCGCGGGTCGCTTTCGACTTCGATGCCGCGTGCGGCACTCAGAATGCGCGCGGTCTCGAGCGCGCGGGAGAGATCGCTGGAGTAGATGCGATCGATCGGGTCGGCCGCGAGCGCGGCCGCGATCGCCTGCGCGTGCGCGCGTCCCCGCACCGAGAGCGGCACGTCGCTTCGCCCTTGAAAGCGGCGCGTGGCATTCCACTCCGTCGGTCCGTGCCGGATCAGCGTGAGCTGCACGCTCATCGTATTCGGCCCGCTCGCGAGGCGCTCTTGCCGAGGAGATCGGTGCGCAAACGCCAACGGGAGACGGCGCAATCGAGACCGATCGACGCCGTCGACTTCGGAGAGGTGGCAGAGTGGTCGAATGCACTCGCTTGGAAAGCGAGCAGAGGTGACAAGCCTCTCGAGGGTTCGAATCCCTCCCTCTCCGCCATCGTCGAAGCGCGCTATCCTGCGACGCGGTCGAGATGCGCGAGCCAGAAATCGAAGCTCGCGCGCGCCTGCGCTTCGAGCATGGCGTCGCCTGCAACGACTTCGCGATCCAGTCGGCGAGCCAGCGCCGCGCGCGGCCCGTAGTTTACGTCGATCACCAGGTCCGGCGATTGCAGCGCCCCGAGCAGCGCATCCGGCAACGCCGCTTCGGGCGGCAGCGTGCTGACCACGATCTCCGGGGGATTTCCGCTCGGCCACGGCTTGGCTTCAAAGCGTTCGCAGACGTCGCGCGTGCGTTCGCCGTCGCGACCCCAGACGAATGTGTACGCGTCGTTCTCTTGCAGCTCGGCGAGAATTGCGCGCGCGGTCGCGCCGTAACCGAGCACGCCGATTCGCTTGAGCGCGACCGGTTCGTCGAGCAGCGCCTCAATCGCGGTACGCGCGCCGATGCCGTCGGTGTTCGTGCCGATGGTATCTCGTCCGAAGAAGATCGTGTTGACCGCCTCGGCGCGACGCGCCTCTTCGGTGAGCGCGTCGCACGCGCCGAACGCTTCCTCTTTGAGCGGATACGTTACGTTGCAACCGGTGTAGCCTTCCGACGCCAGGCGCCGGATCGCGACGGCGCCGCCGCTCTGCGGGACGCGTATCGCGACGTAGCTTCCGTCTATCCCGGCCTCTTCCAGAAAGGCGCGGTGCAATCGCGGGCTTCGGCTATGCTCGACCGGATCGCCGATGAGCGCGAGCCGCATCACCGCCGCCCGCGGAGCAGCAACCGTTCGAAGAATCGGAAGAACCGCGTGAGCGGGAAATCCTTGAGCTCGATCGGCTCGGTGAGAATCGTGTAGAGTCCGCAGAGCTTGCCGCCGAGGACGTCGGTAAAGAGTTGGTCGCCCACGACGGCGATCTCGCTCCGGCGCAGCTGCAGGCGCCGTTTGGCCCGCAGGAAGCCGAACGGCAGCGGCTTGAGCGCGTTGGGGATGCAGGCGATGTTGAGCTGGGCTGCAACGCCGGTCACGCGCTCGGAGAAGTTGTTCGAAAGCATCACGATGCGAAAGCCGCGCTCGTGCGCCCGCTCGACCCAGGCCAGGTGCTCGTGACCGAGTTCGGTCTCCCGGAAGCCGACCAGGGTGTTGTCGAGGTCCACGATCAGGCCTCGAATGCCGGCCGCCTCCAGCTCCTCGTGCGAAACCTCGTGGAGGCGCGGAGCGAAGCGGTCGGGCCCGAGCATAGGGCTAGCCTTTGTCCCGGTTATCCCCGGTATCCTCGGACCTTTCCACATGCCCTCCACCTGCCTGCCTGCTCTTATCCGGCTATCCACCGTTTTGGTGCTGATAGTCACAGCGAGCCCACAAGGAACTCTCTGACCAACCACAATATCTTGTGGTAACGCCCCCGATATGGCACAATAGGTATCCATGCGAACGCGTGCCGCACCCTCCGGGGTCGAACGCGTGTTCGATGGAAGGCAAGGAGCCGCGATATGAAGTTTGCGCGTACCTATTCACTCTCCGATGATCCCTATGCCGGATTGGCTTTCGAGCCGCGTACCTCGCGGATTGTGAACCCCGACGGCTCGGTCATCTTCGAGGCCAAGGACGTCATGGCGCCGACCGGCTGGAGCCAGGTCGCCGTCGACGTGCTCGCCCAAAAGTATTGCCGCAAGGCGGGCGTCCCGAAGGCGACCCTTCGCGTCGAGGAGGAGGGCGTGCCCGAGTGGCTCTGGCGCTCGATCGCCGACGGGCCGGCGCTCGAGGCGCTCCCGCGCGACGAGCAGTTCGGCTCCGAGCGCGACGCGCGACAGGTGTTCAACCGTATGGCGGGCTGTTGGGCCTATTATGGTTGGAAGCACGGCTATTTCGACTCAGAGGCCGACGCGCGCATCTACTACGACGAAATGTGCGCGATGCTCGCGCGCCAGATCGGCGCGCCGAACTCGCCACAATGGTTCAACACGGGGCTGCATTGGGCGTACGGCATCTCGGGGCCGGCGCAAGGCCATTGGTTCGTCGATCCGGCCGACGGCGAGGTGAAGCCGTCGCCGGATACTTTTTCCCATCCGCAGGTCTCCGCGTGCTACATCCTCGGGATTGAAGACGACCTCGTTAACGAAGGCGGCATCTTCGACGGCGTCATGCGCGAAGCGCGCATCTTTAAGGGCGGAAGCGGCTCGGGCGCCAACTTCTCGAAGCTCCGCGCGGCCGGCGAAAAGCTCACCGGCGGCGGGACGTCGAGCGGGCTGATGTCGTTCCTGAAGGTCTTCGATCGCGCCGCCGGCGCGATCAAGTCGGGCGGGACGACGCGTCGCGCCGCCAAGATGGTCGTGCTCGACGCCGATCATCCCGACATCCAAGAGTTCGTTAATTGGAAGGTTCGCGAAGAGCGCAAGGTCGCCGACCTCGTGATCGGTTCGCGCATCTTTGAGAAGCGCCTCAACGCGATCATTGCGGCCGCGCACGATACGCGCGTTCCCGACCAAGCGCGCCTCGACCCGTCGCTCAACGCCGGGCTGCGCCAGGCAATTCGCGATGCGATCGTAGCCGGGATTCCGTCCGGCGCCGCGCAGAACGCGGTCGACTACGCGCGCCAGGGCTACACGCGTCTCGAGGTCGAGCAATACGAAACCGGTTGGGATTCCGAGGCCTACGTCACCGTCTCCGGCCAGAACTCGAATAACTCGGTCCGGTTGAGCAACGCCTTCTTCAGCACGCTCGACGCCGACGGCGATTGGCTTTTGACCGCACGCACCACCGGCGACGTCGTCAAGCGCATCAAAGCTCGCGATTTATGGGAAGAGATCGCGCTGGCCGCGTGGCAGTGCGCCGACCCCGGCCTACAGTACGACAACACGATTCAAGAGTGGCACACGTGCTCGACCGACGAACGCATTAATGCTACTAATCCGTGCGTCACCGGTGAGACGCTGGTCGGCACCGCCGACGGCCCGCGGCGCATCGCCGATATGGTCGGGAAGGCCACATTCGTGATCGGCGGAGACGGCAAGCCGCACTTCGTCGGCAGCATCTTCCCAACCGGAAGAAAGCCCGTCTATCGCCTTCGTACCAAAGCGGGCTATTCGCTCGACCTGACCGCCGACCACAAGGTCTGGACCGAGAATCGCGGCGACGTTCCGGCCGAGCAGCTCCGCCAAGGCGACCGCATCACCCTCGGCGGCTCCGGCTTCGGGAACGCAATTCTCGAGCACTCGATCGCGCTCGGCATCGGCGTCGCCGTCGGCGACGGCTGCGCTACCAACGGATCGTCGCCTGGTCTCATCCTTACGATGGATCGCGACGAGGCACCGGTTCTCGTCGACGTCGCCGCGGGCATCAACGAAGTAAAGCGCGCGTTCGATGACGACGGGCGTAGCACTCGCCCGACGACCGTGACCATGCCGGCGAAAGACACCGGAGCGCGCCTCTCCACCGGGAACCGCCGCGTCGTCGATCTCTTCTCCCGTTATGCCGTTCTCGATGAGGGCAGCCAGCGCAAGCGCTTCACCGACGAGGCCTATCGACTCGATCGCGAGGCAACGAGCGCGCTGCTATGCGGGCTTTTCACGGCGGATGGGACGGTCGCTAACGACGGCGAAAAGTCGAAAATCGTCTCGCTCGACTCCTCGTCGCTTCCGCTGCTCAAGCAGGTTCAGTATCTTCTTCTCTCCTTCGGCATCAAGTCGAAGGTCTACGAGAATCGTGGTAAGACGCTGGCGAGCTCGCGCCCGGACGGCCAGGGCGGCCATGCAGAGTACGCCGTCGTCCAGATGCATTCGTTGCGCATCTCGCGCGCCTCGCGACTCGCCTTCGAGCGCGAGATCGGCTTCCATCCCGCCTCCCACAAAGCGGGCGAGCTGGCCGCAATGAACGCCGCGGCTGCGTGCAGCGAAGAGACGTTTTGCGACGAGTTTGCGTCGTTCGAACCGCTTGGCGAAGCCAATGTCTTCGATCTCACCGAACGCGACACGCAGCACTTCGTTGCAAACGGTCTGCGAGTGCATAACTGCTCGGAATATGTTTTCATAGACGACACCGCGTGCAATCTCGCAAGCGTCAACTTGGTGAAGTTTCTCAACGACGATGGGAATTTCGATGCGAAGAGGCTCGCCGAGGCGGCGCGTATCTGGACGACGACGCTGGAGATCTCGGTCACGATGGGCCAGATGCCTTCGAAGCGTATCGCCGAGAAGAACCACGGCTACCGCACGCTGGGGCTCGGCTACGCGAACCTCGGGACGCTGCTCATGCGCATGGGCTTGCCCTACGACTCGGAGGAAGGCTTTGGCTGGTGCGGTGCGATCACGTCGCTGATCACCGGCTCCGCATATCGCACGTCTGCCGAGATGGCGCAACAAGTCGGTCCGTTTGCGCGATTCAAGGCAAATCGCGACTCGATGCTGCGCGTCATTCGCAACCATCGCCGCGCAGCCTACACCGTGGACCCCGACGAATACGAGGGTCTCACCGTCAAGCCGGTGACGCACGCTCCGACGCTCTTCACGCAGCGTACCTGGGCACTCGCACGCAAGATGTGGGACGACTCGCTCGCGATCGGTGAGATCGCCGGCTTCCGCAACGCGCAAACCGTCGTGATCGCGCCGACCGGAACAATCGGGCTCGTCATGGATTGCGACACCACCGGGATCGAGCCCGACTTCGCGCTCGTGAAGTTCAAGAAGCTTGCGGGGGGCGGCTACTTTAAGATCGTCAATCAATCGGTCGACGCGGCCCTGCACAAACTCGGGTACTCGCAAGAGCAGATCGAAGCGATCGAGACCTATGCGAAGGGCACGGGCACGCTCGAGGAGGCGCCGCATATCAATCGCGCCACGCTCAAGGCCAAGGGCTTCGACGAGGAGACGATCGGGCGCATCGAGGCGGCGCTTCCGAGCGCCTTCGAGCTGCCGTTCGTTTTCAATAAGTTCGTTCTCGGCGAAGAGTTTTGTAAGGAGAAGCTCGGGCTAACCGACGAGCAGCTCAACGACTGGAGCTTCTCGCTCCTGCGCGACGGCCTCGGCTTCTCGACGCAGCAGATCGAAGAAGCGTCGGCGCACATCTGCGGACGTATGACGGTCGAAGGCGCGCCGTATCTCAACGACGAGCATCTCGCCGTCTTCGACTGCGCGACGCCGTGCGGCAAGTACGGCTCGCGCTACATCCGACCGATCGCACACGTCGATATGATGGCGGCCGCGCAGCCCTTCGTGAGCGGAGCAATCTCAAAAACGATCAATTTTCCGCAGACGGCGTCCATCGCCGACGTCAAGGAAGCCTACCGCTATTCCTGGGAGCGCATGATCAAGGCGGTCGCGATCTATCGCGACGGCTCGAAGCTCTCGCAGCCGCTCGCGGCAAGTTACGATCTCGGCGGAGACGCCGGCGAGGAGGCGGTGGCCGACGCATCGCAGCCGCAGCCATTCGCGCAGCCGTTGCAGATCGCCGAGAAACTGGTTTACCGCTATATCGCCAAGCGCCGGCCGATGCCGCAGCGGCGTAGCGGCTACACGCAAAAGGCGACGATATCAGGGCACAAGGTCTACCTGCGCACCGGCGAGTACGAAGGCGGCCAGCTCGGCGAGATATTTATCGACATGCATAAGGAAGGTGCGGCCTTCCGCTCGTTGATGAACAACTTCGCAATCGCGATCTCGCTCGGCTTGCAGCACGGCGTGCCGCTCGAAGAGTTCGTCGAGGCCTTCACCTTCACGCGCTTCGAACCCAACGGTCCGGTCGTCGGCCACGACCACATCAAGATGGCAACGTCGATCCTCGACTACATCTTCCGCGAGCTTGCGGTCAGCTATCTCGGCCGCTATGATCTCGCGCACGTCGAACCATCGATGCAGATGGACGCGATGGGACCGGAGGCGCAAGAGGAGTACCTCGCCGAGGAAGACGCCGGCGTTCACGTCCGCGTCGCGGGCGTCGCCGAGAGCCTCCATCCGGTCAGCACGCACCTCCATCCGGGGCAGAGCGTACCGCACGCCCAGAGCGCGCCGGCGGTTGCCGAGCCTCCGCGCAGCGTCGCGCCGTCCGGCGGAGGCGGCGGTGTCGCGACCTCGGTCGTTGCCCTCTCGCGCACCGAAGCGATCAACGCATCGAAGGCCAAGGGCTATACCGGGAATGCGTGCGGGGAGTGCGGTCAACTCACAATGGTCCGCAACGGCGCTTGCGAGAAGTGCGACTCGTGCGGAGCGACGTCGGGCTGTAGCTAGGGCTCAGCCCTTGGGCGGTTGTCGTAACCCCACGACGACGCCGTTCGGGTCTTTGACGCTGGCGACTAGCAGCCCGTAGGCGACGTCGGTGATCTCTTGCACGATCGTGCCGCCCGCAGCTTCGAGCCCCTTCACGCTCGCCGCAATGTCGCTCACCGTCCAGTAAGCAAGCGCGCCGGGTCCACGGCTATCTCCGCCCGGAACCAGCCCGATTTCCATCCCGTCGCCTTTGTAGCCGACGTACCTGGGACTATCCACGTAGGGGTCGGCACCGACGAGCTCGCGAAAAAATCGCTTGGCTGTGGTTAGGTCGGCAACGGTATAAACGATTAGGGAGACGTCCATCCAGATTTCATACTCCTTCCGTCTCTATGACGGATCGAGGGCGGTGAAATGTGACCGGCGGCCAGGGGAATCGACTTCATGAATGATGCCGAGCGGCTCGCGGAGCGTTTTGAGGCGGCCCGGCCGCGCTTGCAGCGAATTGCGCTGCGAATATTGGGGTCGGCCGCAGAATCGGACGACGCGCTACAGGAGAGCTGGCTGCGCGTCAGCCGCGCCGACACTGCACGTGTCGCAAATCTCGAGGCCTGGTTCACGACCCTCGTCGCGCGGGTCTGCCTCGACGCGCTCAAACGGCGCGAAAGCCGACGCGAGCAGCTAACGCCGGACGATCCGCGTCGCGACATCGCGGGCATCGCTCCCGGCGAGCGCCCCGAGGAGGAGGCGATGCTCGCCGATTCGCTCGGCCTAGCCCTGCTGATCCTGCTCGATGCCCTGCCGTCGGCAGAACGCGTTGCCTATGTGATGCACGACATGTTCGACGTGCCCTTCGACGACATCGCCGCGATCGTCGGAAGAACGCCCGAGGCGGCGCGGCAGCTCGCGAGCCGAGCCCGCCGCCGCGTGCGCGGCGTATCTGCCTCCCGCGATGCCCTGACCCGGCGACACGACGAACTAGTGCGCGCGTTTCTACAAGCGTCGCGGTCGGGACACTTCTCGGCGTTGCTCGCGCTGCTCGATCCGGGAGCAACCCTCCGCGCCGATGCAGCGGTGGTCGCGATGGGCGGCGCGGCATACTGGCAGAACGATCGTCTGGAGGCAGGTATCGAAGGCGCCGACGCGGTTGCACGGACCTTCGTTGGGCGTGCGAGTGCCGCACAACCAGCATTCATCGACGGCGAACCGGGAGCGGTGTGGATGCAAGCAGGCGAGCTGCGCGTCGCGTTCCGCTTTCGCATACTGGACGATCGCATCGCTGCGATCGATCTCGTCGCCGATCGCACTGCGCTCGCGCAATCGGTTATCGAGCGTTAGTCTCCTAGGTAGCGCATAACCGCGGCGCGAACGCCGGGGCCATGCCGAAGAATCACGATAGCTTGAAGCGCGATGCGCTTCCCATTCCCGACGAGCAGTTCGTCGGCGTTACCACGTACGACGCGAAGGATCCACAAACCAAGTATCCACCGATCGTGCCGCTGCGCCCGCCCGCCGGCGCCCCGAACGTGCTGATCGTACTGATCGACGACGCCGGATTCGGTGCATCTTCGGCATTCGGCGGCCCTTGCAGCACGCCCAACGCGGAGAAGCTTGCAAAAGGCGGCTTGAAATACACGCGCTTCCATACGACCGCGCTCTGTTCGCCGACGCGTGCGGCATTGCTAACCGGCCGCAACCATCATTCGGTCGGAATGGGCGCGATCACCGAAATGGCGACCTCGGCGCCCGGCAATAACAGCATACGGCCGAAAAACAAAGCGCCGATCGCGGAGATACTGAAGCTCAACGGCTACTCGACCGCGCAGTTTGGCAAGTGCCACGAGGTGCCGCTGTGGGAAGTCTCGCCGGTCGGACCGTTCCATCAATGGCCTACCGGCTCAGGCTTCGAACATTTTTACGGCTTCGTCGGCGGCGAAGCGAATCAATACTATCCCGGGCTCTACGAAGGCACCCAGGCCGTCGATCCACCGAAGACGCCCGAAGAGGGCTACACGCTCACCGAGGATCTCGCCGACCGTACGATCACCTGGATCCGCCAGCAGAAATCGATGATGCCCGACAAGCCGTTCTTCGTCTATTTGGCCCCAGGCGCCACGCACGCGCCGCATCACGTCCCCAAGGAATGGTCGGATAAGTACAAAGGCAAGTTCGACGACGGCTGGGACAAACTGCGCGAGCGCACCTTCGCGCGGCAAAAGCAGCTCGGGGTAATTCCCGCAAATGCAGAGTTGACGAAGCGTCACGCAGAGATACCGGCCTGGGACGATATGCCCGCCGACCTCAAGCCGGTATTGGCGCGCCAGATGGAAATCTATGCCGGCTTTCTCGAGCAGGCCGACCATCACGTTGGGCGCGTGATCGGTGCGCTCGACGACCTCGGCGTTCTGGGCGATACGCTCGTTTACTACATCATCGGCGACAACGGCGCCTCGGCCGAGGGGACGCTCAACGGATGCTTCAACGAGATGACGACGCTCAACGGCATGCCCGGAATCGAAACGACCGAGTTCTTACTGAGCAAGATCGACGACTTCGGCACGCCAAAGGCGTACAACCACTACGCGGTCGGCTGGGCGCACGCGCTCTGCGCGCCGTATCAGTGGACCAAGCAGATCGCTTCGCATTGGGGCGGCACGCGAAACGGTACGATCGTCCATTGGCCGAACGGCATCAAGGCCAAGGGGGAGCTGCGCAACCAGTTCCACCACGTGATCGACGTCGCCAAGACGATCCTCGGGGTAACCGGTCTGCCTGAGCCCGCGACGGTGAACGGCATCGCTCAGGCGCCGCTCGAAGGCGCGAGCATGGCGCCGTCGTTCGACGACGCCAAAGCCGAGGAGAACCACCCGATCCAATATTTCGAGATGTTCGGCAATCGCGGGTTATACTATCAAGGGTGGACGGCGGTCACCAAGCACCGTACGCCGTGGACGACGGATCAACCGCCGCCGTTCGACGACGACGTCTGGGAACTCTACGCGCCCGACGACTGGACGCAAGCGCGCAACGTCGTCGCCAAGCATCCCGATAAGCTCGCCGAGATGCAGCGCCTGTGGCTGATCGAGGCCGTCAAGTACGACGTCATTCCGCTCGACGACCGCAGCTACGAGCGCATCAATCCCGATCTCGCCGGACGGCCGCAGCTGGTCACCGGCACGTCCCAGACGCTTTTTGCCGGGATGCGCGTCGCTGAAGGCTGCATCATTACCCTCAAGAACAAATCGCATTCCGTCACCGCCGAGATCACCGTCCCCGAAGGCGGCGCCAAAGGCGTCATCGTCACGCAGGGCGGCTTCGTCGGCGGATGGACGCTCTACGTCAAGGACGGGAAGCTCAAGTACTGCTACAACTTCTTTGGGCTCGAGCACTATTTCGCGGAAGCGAACGCAGCGATTCCCCCTGGGAAGCACCAGGTTCGCATGGAGTTTGCGTACGACGGCGGCGGCCTAGCCAAAGGCGGCAACGTGACGCTCTATTACGACGGCAAGGAAGTCGGGAAGGGTCGCGTCGAGCAAACCGAACCGATGGGCTACTCAGCCGACGAGGCCTGCGACGTCGGCTCCGACTCCGGATCTCCGGCCTCGCCCGACTACGAACCGACGGGCAACGCGTTCAACGGAGATATCGCCTGGGTTCGGCTGGACGTCGGCGACGACGACCACAACCATCTGGTAACCAGTGAGGACAAGTTCAAGATCGCGATGGCGCGTCAGTAGCGGATTAGGCGGCGAGCTCGTACGCTTCGCGTAAGAACGGCAAGATCGCGCGAAGCTCCGTGGGCGTCCGCACGAACGCGACGTGCGAGACGCGCTTGCCGCTTACACCGATTTTGACGAACGGCGGCGCGCTGACCTCACGCCCCAGGTGAACGACCACGCGCAACGCGTCACGCGTCACCGTCAAGTCCGCAAAGATGCGCGTCGTCCGGAAGAGCGCGCTGCGATCGCGTGTGACAACTTCGACTTCGCCGAAGCCTCGGACGGTGCTCTCGAGCTTACCGTAAAGGGCGGCGAGCGCCGGCGACCGATCCTTGAGCAGCGCCGACGCATCGCCGGTCCCGCAGGCGTGACGCTGATTGACCCGGCTGAAGGTCCGCTTGCAACGCGGGCACGCCCAGGTCATGCGCCTTGGTCGCGCCGCCTCTTCTACTCGACCTTGATAATCGCCATCATGCCGCGGTCCTCGTGGAAGAGCATGTGGCAATGGAAGACGAACGTGCCGCGCGGCACGTGGCGGAAGTCGAGCAGGATCTTCGTGATTCGCGGCTTGACGAGCGGATAGTTCGGATCTCGCTTATTCGGCAGCGGCGTGCCGACCGGTACGAATGCCGTGTCGGTCATCAGCGGGATTCCGGCCGGGCTCCTCTCCTGCACGAACGCCATCTGGTGGATGTGGAACTCGTGCGACTCCATGGTCGTGTTGATCAGGTACCACTCCTCGATCGAACCCTTCTTGACGACGATATCGGGATTCGCCGGCACCATCTCACCGGCCGCAAAGACCGGCCAGTACGAATGCTCTTGAAAGTCCGGGTTCGTCGTATCGGTGATATAGTAGCCCTCGTGGAGCGGCGTCTTCCCGCGTTTGGGAAAGACGTACTCGGTAAAGGTCAGCGCCCGCTTGTGCACCAGTTGCGGATTGGCGCGCGCGTACGCGACGAGTTTCGCCGCCGGCGTATCGGCGACAGCAATCGGTGTCGACGCGAGCGCCACGCTGCGCTCGGGGGCACCTGGCGCGGCGGCGATTTTCAGCAGATCGCGATGCATCTGATAGAACGCGTCCTTGCCTTCGCAATAGTGCTCCTTCGAGAGCACCAGCGTCTGGCCGGGCTGCACGGTAACCAAGACGTCGGCGCGCGACATCGAAGTCAGCATGACCTGGTTCATCGCGATATAGTGTGCGAGCGGATGCTCCATATCGCCGGAGACCGGCGCGCCGTCGAGGCCGACGACCCGCATCGGCAGTACGTGGCCGGAGGAGTCCCGCAACTCCAACGCCGCCGCCGAGTCCGACGTACCGTTCAGGATGCGCAGCAGCTGCGGCGCCCCGGCGGGCACCTGGAGCAAGGCCGGAACGACGAATCCGTTGATCTGAAAGACCGCCTCCGACGCGGCCCCGTTACAGCCGCTCGGGTCGAGCGCAACGCCGCCGATTTTCATTGGATATGTCATCGGCCAGGGCGGCGGATCGAACGGATCGTACGGTACCGGAGAAGCGACGGGCAACGCGGCTTCGTGCGCTGCGGCGACCGGCACGAACGGATCCGTGTCGGGGGCGTACATATTGTCCAGAGCGATCGGCAGCTGATACCGGAGAAAGATCACGTGCTCGTCCGAGCGTGGAAGCTGTGCCTGGTCGGGCTCCACGATCCACGCGCCATCCAGGCCGAGCGCGACCTCGGGGTCGGACGAGCCATGCGAGTGCGGGTGGTACATGTACGTCCCGGGCGGCTGCGTGTACGGGATCGTGATGTGATACTCGCAGGCGTGCACCGGCGTGCTCAGCGACGAGACGAAGACGTTCTCTTGTGCCGCCGGTCCCTGGAAGCCGTGCAGGTGCAGATTGGTATCCACCGGCGGGACCTTCATGTAGCGGTCGTCGATCGTATGGTTCAAGTAGCCGACCCAGTGCGCCGCCGGCTGCATCGGCATCTCGCCCGGATGACACGGTGGAATCTCGGCCGACGAGAGCATCTCACCGCGGCTCTTCCCGGCGATGTCGTTGACAATTCGGATCGCGAAGTGCTCGCCGCGCCGCACGCGAATCGTCGGCGGCTCCTCCTGGAAGACGCCATTGATGAGGTAGCGATAGCAGTAGCGGTTCTCGTCGCCGTGAACCGCAAGGATCAGTTCGTGCTCGCCGGATGCGTTGCGCGGGAGATTCCAGACCTCGACGTCGGGCGGCTCGGTGAAGTCGCCCGAAGCCACGGCCGGGCCGCACGCGTGCGGATGGACCTTGGCGGATGCGGCCAAGCTGGCCTCAGGCATGGCACCGTTTGCGAGCAGTAATGCCACGACCAAGGGCAGCCATGCTATAAAGCGGCTCCCCATGCCTGGTCGGAGTTCGCCCTAGCCGGGCGAACTCCTTACGCTCAGTGACGCGCCTAAGAGAAGCAGTACGAATCCGACGAAGCGTCGCCGCCTTGCAGCCGGACTTGGTGGACGCGGTGATCCTTATCGAACTCCATGAAGAACTTCGGATCGAACCCGATCGTTCCGTCGCCGGCGACGTCGAGCTTGACCATCCAGCTCTTCAGACCGTCGGGATAGAATTGGTCGTCCCACGCGCGGTAGAGCGAGTTCGTGAAGTAGACGCGCCGCCCGTCGCGGCTGATCTCGACCATCTGCGGCCCGCCGTTGAGCGCCTTGCCCGGGTCGCGCGGATGCGGCGTGCGCCGCGCGATGCCGCCGATGTGAACCGATCCGGCGAGCTTCGGATTGAACGGATCGCTGACGTCGTACTGGCGCATCTCGCCGGTTCCCCAACACGAGGCGTAGAGATAGCGATCGTCGAGCGAGAGGTCGATGTCGCTGAGCAGCGGCGGCACGGCGGAGAAGCCTTTGAGCATCTCCGGCAGCACCGCCGGATCTGCCGGCTCGGCCGGAATCTCGATCACCTTGCGCACCGCCCACTCGTCGCCGTTGCGATGCCAGAGCCAGATCGAGCTGGAGAGATCCTTTAGCGAAACGACGACGCCCACGAAACCGTACGTGTTCTCCGGGTTATGTGACGGACGCAGCTCGAGAACCATCTGCTGCTCCGCACCCAGGTCGATGCTCTGCGTGTGGCGGCGCTTGCGCAGATCCCAGAAGTGCAGGTGGTGGCCGTACTTGCCCGCGAGCAGCAGGTTCGGGTCGAGACCGCCTTCGATCATCTTGGGCGTGCCCCATTCGCTGGTGACCATCACGTCGTGCGTGAGGTGCCACCAGAAATCGTACGCGAAGTACTGCGGCCCGCGCTCGGCTTCCCACGGTCCGATGATGTCGAACGTGTCGCAATCCATCATGAAGACGCCGCCCGGTCCGTCGCCGTCGGCGTTCCCGAGCGCACTGACGTAAATCGCGTCGGGGCCGCAGTGCACGGTGTGCGGCCGGGTGTAGCCGGCGCGCTCGATCATCTCTTGCGGCTCGATCACGCGCACGATCTGCGGATGGGCCGGATCGGGTTTGGTGTCGATGATGTGGATGCGCGAGGAGCGCAGGCCCGGCACGATCAGATAGCGCCGCTCGACGTGCGGGCGCGGCGCGAACGGACAGAGGGCCGCGCTGCACGCGTTCCAGCCGAAGTGGTGGAGCTCGTCGCCGGTGTTCGGGAGCTCGACGCGGCCGAGCTCGCCGGCATACGTCGGCGAGGCCACGTCGGTATCGACGACCGCAAGCGCGTCGGGGACGCCGTTGCCGGTCGCGCTGAGCAGCGCGACGTAGGCTAGCGTCTCGGGAGGCGCTTGCATCGCGTCTTTGGCGGAGGCGTAGAAAGTTGGGTCGGGTTTGAGGAGCATATGCGCGGCCTTTCTGTGCGATCAAAAATCGGCGGGGCCATGCCAGTGGAGCAAAGCCGTTGCGTGGCCGGCGAGCGAATTCCTTGAGGCCGGCGGCGCCCCTTAGGTGAGAAGCGCGACGACGCCCGCGACCAGCAGCGCGAGCGCCCAAACGAGGTCGACGTTAAACCAGGCGGTGCGCAAGAAGCCCACGCCGAGCTTGGTGTAGACGACCAGTGCTATCGCGGTCATGGCGATCAGATAACCGAGCGTGTGTACGCTTATGATGAGCCATCCGAACCCATACCCCGCCGCCGCCGGGGCGGCCGCCGGCATCGGCATATGCATCGCGCCGGGCGCGAGAACGTGGGATGCCGTGACGAACGGCACCAGCATCAGTCCGGCGCCGTGCGCGGTCGACATCACGAAGCTCCAAAGCGCGAGTCCCCAAAACCCGACGCGCATGCCGACCCATCGCGGATGGCGCGCGCGAACGAGCCGATAGATCCCGAACGACAGCAGCACGCCGGCGGCGACGCCGTGTACGATCGCGTGCGGGAATTCGACCGCGGCAAAGACCGCGAGCAGAATGACGAGCGCGACCGAAACGAGGTGTCCCAGGGTCAAAGGTACTATGGCGCGCAGCACGGCGAGCGTGCTGCGTTCTTGAAAGCCGAGCGCGACTGCAAAGAGCCATCCCATGCCGGGATTCGCGCCGTGATAACACCCAAGAAGAAAGAGGGGACCGAGCAGCCGGGTATCGTACAACTTCTCGTCGCCTTTTTATAGGAGGTCTGCGATGTCGCGTCTACGTTTCTATGCTCGTAGCTCGCTTATGTTGGTTTCGGGTGCCTTCCTTGCGGCCTGCGCGCAGCACGGAGCGATGCTTCCGTCCACCTCGCTCGCGCCGCCTCTCGCGGGAACGCCGCAAGGCGTCACCGCCCTGCCCGATCTCACTCCGCCGAACTGCAAAGGGCAGAAGAGCACCAAACAGTACGCGTCGCTCACGGTGAAGCTTTCGAGCAAGGGCGGCTCCTTCTGCATCCCGGCCTTTGGCGGATTCGGCGGCACGGTCGAGTACCCGCCTGCGAATCCCGCGGTGAAGCTGAAGCTCATCAGCAGCACGACGAACTACAACCATCAACCCGAGCTCGGTCCCGGCAAGGCGCTCTTCTATCTGCAACTCGCGCTCTCGGACGGCACGTCCTTCGGATCGAACGTGCAAGCCGGCGGCGGCCTCACCGGCAAGAAGATCGTCTCCGGCAAGCCGTACACCGCGTACGGCCAGGCGACGATCGACTCGTTTCCGTTCGACTTCGGACCCTGCTATACGGTGGCGACCAAGGGGAGGTACGGCGGCGTGATCGGCGGCGTCGGAACGCTCTTGAAAGGTCAGAACATCCCGGTTGCGGCGAAAGGCGTCATCGAGATCTACGCGGGGAAACAGACCGGCACGCAGTGCTGATCGAGGCGTAGCTCAAGAGACCGAGCGGAGCGTTCCGCTCGGCGCGGCAGTCGCGCTCGGCATGATCACGCCCGCCAGATTGAGCGGATCGTAGGCTCCGACGTTCGCCGTCTCGACGCTCTCGCCCATGCGGCGCACGGCGCGCAGTGCGTCGATCGCCTCGGGGAGCGCGAACTGTTCGCCGACGAAGCCGGCAACGAAACGCCCGCCGCGGATCTCGCCGCGCGACTCCAGGCGCCGCAGCACGGCGAGCAGTTCCCGCCACGGCGGCGCCAGGCTCTCGCGCGCGATCACATCGCGGAAAACGACGCCCCACCGTTCGAGTAGCCGTCGCGCGAAAGCCTCGCGGTCGATGCGTTCGGTCGTCGCCGTCAGAAGCGTCCAGCGCCCACTCGACGAGCGCGGCCGCGCGCGCAAGCCCTTCTCTCCCAATCGCCGCTTGGGATCGCTGAGCGAGCGCAGCGCGTCGAAACCGTCGGCGGTTACCAGCCCGGCGGCAACGAGTTGCCAGAGCGCCTCTTCGACTTCGCTCGGCAAGCGTTTCGTGGCGCGCTGAATCTCTGCGAAGAACGGCGCGCGCAGCGCTTCGATCACGCCGAGGATCTCGCGCGCCGCGTGCGAGAGCGCCGCGTCGTCGCGGTCGCGCCGCACGATCAGCTCGCCGGCGTTGACGCGCAGAAAGATGGCGATCGGCGCGAGCCGCGTCGGACGCACGCGCGAGGTCTCGCCGGAGGTACGCGGTTCGAGCGCGGGGTGCGGTGTGAGCCGCCCCCACATCACGTCGCCCGCGTAGCAGAGGCGATCGAGGAACTCGGGGCGATAGCCGGCGACGCGTGCGGGCAGCACCTGCGATTCCCACGCAACGGAGGGAATCTCGTAGCCTTCGAGCTGGCGGATCACCTGCAGCGTGCCGTCTAGGCCATGCAGCCGCGAGAGCGGCGCAACGTGCTGCCAGCGCTGGAGAAAAGCCGCGTAGGCAACGGTCGAGACCGGCTCGATCTCGCGCCGCAGCTTACCGATCGTCAGGCGATGGATACGCGCGAGCACGCGCCGGTTGCACCACTCCTCGCTTGGCGCCGACGCGTTGAAACGGCCGCGCAACACCTGCCCTTGCGTCTCCAGGCGCAGCAGCGCCGATTCGATCGTCTCCTCGCTGGCACCCAGCAGCTGAGCGAGGCCGGCGATCGTGACCGGGCCGCTCGATTCGAGCCAACCGCGTAGGATCTCGGTGACGGCTTCGTCGCGCGCTTCGGAGGGCTCGGCGGCCAAGGCCGCGCCGGCGAGCTCGAGACGCTCCGCGCAGGTCCACGCTTTCGCGCCGTTCGGCATGGCGATCGTCATGGCGCGGCGCTGCGCGACGAGCTCCTCGAACCACGCAGCCCAGAGCGGCTGAGGCGGCAGGACGACGAGCGTCGAGATTGCGTCGTGAAGCTCGTCGGCGTCGCGCACGACCGGCCACGACTCCGCCGCGACCTGCGCGATCGCCGCCTGATCGAGCACGCCCGCGCCGTCGATGTCGTCACGAATCGTGCGGCGAAGCGCGACGGCGCGCGCGCGCCGCTCCTCCAGCGGCGCGTCGTCGAGATAGGCGAACGGATTGGCGTTGAGTATCTCGTGACAGAAGGGCGACGGCTCGGGGGTATCGACGGTCACGGTTCGCAGCTGGCCGGCTTCGAGCGCGCGCAGCACCCCGGTAAGCCCGTCGAGGTCCATCGCCTCGTGCAGACAGTTCCCGATGGTCTCGCGCACCAAGACGTGGTCGGGGACGCGAATCGGTCCGGTGAGGTTTTCGGGGCAAGCTGCCTGGTCGGGGAAGACCGAGGCGAGCAGATCGTCGGCCCGCATCCGCAAGATCTGCGGCGGCACCTTGCGTCCGCCTCGAAAGCGCAGGATCGCGAGCGCACGCGAGGCGTTCCAGCGCCATCGGGCCGCGAACATCGGCGCGGGCAGCAGCGCTTGCGTGAGCGTCTGCTCCACGCTCGCCGACTTCACGAACTCAAAGACGGCGTCGAGCGGGAAGGCATGCTGATCGGTGAGCGAGAGGACGACGCCGTTGTCGGTCGCAGCGGCTTGCAGCTCGAGGTTGAACGAGCGGCAGAACTTCTTGCGCAAGGCCAGACCCCACGCGCGATTGATCCGCGCGCCGAACGGGAGGTGCAGGATCAGCTGCATCCCGCCGCCCTCATCGAAGAACCGCTCGGCGACGATCGTCGTCTGGGTCGGCACGACGCCGAGCACCGCCTTTCCGGCGCGCATGTACGCGACCGCCTGTTCGGCGCCGGCGCGATCCAGCGCGCACTCCGTTTCGAGCCATGCGATCGCCGTCTCGTCGTCGCGCTCGTCGATTGCCGCTCGCACGTCGCTTACCTCGCGCGAGAGCTCGATCGTGCGCCCGAGCCCTTCGCCGTTCCAGAACGGAATCGAGGGCGGCGCCCCATGCGCGTCCTCAACGCGCACGACGCCGGCCTCCACCCGGCGCACCTTCCACGAGTTCGTCCCGAGCAGGAAGATGTCGCCGGCCATGCTCTCGATCGCGAAATCTTCGTCGAGCGTTCCGACGACCTGCCCGTCGGGCTCGACGACGACGTTGTAGTTGGCCGTATCGGGGATCGCGCCCCCACAGGTAATCGCGGCCAGCCGCGCGCCGCGCCGGGCGCGCAGCAGCCCGTTGACGCGATCGTAATGGAGGAATGCCCCGCTGCGTCCCCGCGAGGTCGCGACGCCGTCCGCGAGCATCGTGACGACCGCGTCGAAATCGGCTCGCTCGAGCGCGTGGTAGGAATGCGCGGTGCGAACGGTCTCGTAGAGTGCGCCGACGTCCCACTCGTGCTGCGCGCAGGCGGCCACGATCTGCTGCGCCAGAATGTCGAGCGGCGCGAACGGAATCGCGAGCGCGTCGAGCCCGCCGCCGCGAATCGAGCGGACCAGCGCCGCGCACTCGATCAGCTCGTCGCGCGTCGTGACGTAGAAGATCCCCTTGGGTTTCGCCCCGATCCAGTGACCGGAACGCCCGATGCGCTGCAGCGCGACCGCGATCGCGCGCGGCGACCCAAGCTGCACGACCAGTTCGATCGAACCGATGTCGATGCCCAGCTCGAGCGAGGCGGTCGCGACGACGGCGCGCAGGTCGCCGCCGCGCAGACGATGCTCGACGTCGAAGCGCATCTCGCGCGCAAGGCTGCCGTGGTGCGGCATAGCGAACCCCTCGCCCAGCCGCTCGTTCAGCGCGAACGCGACGCGCTCGCTCATGCGGCGCGTGCTCACGAAGATCAGCGTCGTGCGATGGCGCCGAATCTGCTCCGCGACGCGGTCGTAGATCTCGCTCCACATCTCGCCACTCGCAACCGGACCGAGCTCGTCGCTCGGAACTTCGATCGAGAGCGTCATCTCGCGGCGGTGGCCGATGTCCACGATCGTCGGGTGCGGGCTCAAAAAGCGCGCGACTTTCTCCAGAGGCCGGACCGTCGCCGAGAGGCCGATTCGTTGCGGCCGCGGCTTGCCGGCGCGCGCGAGCAGGTCGTCGAGCCGCGCCAGCGTGAGCGCCAAATGCGATCCGCGCTTATTGCCGGCCATCGCGTGTATCTCGTCGACGATCACGCACGAGACGCCGGCGAATAGCCGGCGCGAACGTTCGGCGGTGAGCAGGATGTAGAGCGACTCGGGAGTCGTGACGAGCACGTGCGGCGGATGCTTGAGCATGCGCTGGCGCTCGGCCGGCGTCGTATCGCCGGTGCGCACCGCGGTACGAATCGGCGCGAGCGGCACGTTTCGGTCGTTCGCGAGCGCGAGGATCGCGGCCAGCGGCTTCTCCAAGTTCTCGCGCACGTCGTTGGTCAAGGCTTTGAGCGGCGAGACGTAGACGAGCAGGGTCTCCTCGGGCATGTCGCCGGCGACCGCGCGGCGGACCAGCCCGTCGAGCGCGAGCGTGAAGGCTGCGAGCGTCTTTCCAGATCCGGTCGGCGCCGCGATCAGCACGTCATCGCCGTTTCGAATCGCCGGCCAACCGCGCGCCTGCGGCTCGGTCGTCGTTCCGAAGGCGCCGGCGAACCATTCGGCGACGAGCGGGTGGAAAGCGTCGAGCATCTTCACCGGGTATTCAACGGAGCTTTGGCCCACCCCGGGAAAAGCCAGGGCATGAGAGACTCTTTGAGAGCAACCGCGTTCGCGCTGGGCTGCGCGTTGCTGCCCCTGCCGTCGGCCGCTCAAGCAACGATCGAGCAAGTCCAGAGCCCGAGCCCTGCGCCATACGCTAGCACGAGCCCGTTGCAGAGCCAGGGCGTGACGATCGAGGCGCCGGCGCCTGCACCCGCACCTACGCCGCTGGCCGGTGCGGGCGGGTCATGGGGCCTGCTTGGCTTGCTCGGGCTGCTTGGGCTGATGGGTCTGCGCGGCCGCAGCACAAACTAGCGCGAAATGCGCAGCATTCTACTGACGGCGCTGCTGCTCGCTGCGGCCGCGGCTCCGGCGCGCGCCATGCCCGTCCTGCACGTCGAGGATATGGCCCGCCTCGTCGACCTCGAGGAACCCGCGATCTCGCCGGACGGGCGCAGCGTCGCGCTAATCGCGATCTCGCAGCGACTCTCGTCGCCCGGATACGTCAACGCGCTGCTGCTCGTCGACCCAAAAACGGGCGCGACGCAAACGATAGTACGCGGGCGCGACGTCGCGGTGCCGCGCTGGTCCCCGGACGGCTCGCGCTTAGCCTATCTCGCCCGCCCGGCGGCGGGCGGCGAGCTCCAACTCTTCGTGCGCGGGCGCTCGGGTGAATCGGCGCAGCTCTCTCGCGCGGACGGCGGCGTAATCGACGCCGCCTGGAGCCCCGACGACCGGCAGCTCGCCTTCGTCGCGGCCGACCCGCCGTCGCATGCGCCCTACTTCTTTGCCGGCGACAACGACTACACCGCAACCGCGCTGACGCCGCCCGACCATATTTGGATCGTTTCCGCAACAGGAGGAGCCCCGCGCCGCCTCACCCACGGTTCGTGGACGGTCGCGCCGACTGACCCCGGCGGCATCTTCTCGCCGCAGATCGCGTGGAGCCGGGACGGCCGCCGCATCACTTTCACGCGTGTCGAAAACACGTTTAGCGGCGACGACGAGCGTTCGACGCTCTGGGACGTCGACGTCGCAACCGGCGCTCTCCACAAACTGACTGCGCACGCTGAGTTCGAACTAAGCCCGGCCTACTCGCCCGGCGGCACGCGCTTAACCTATTGGTATCCGCTCGGCGGCGACTACAACGCGCAGACCACCGTGCGCAGCTTTGAAGCCGGGAGCGATCGCCCACTCTTTCCGCAGCTCGATCGCAACGTTGCCGCATCGCAATGGTTCCCCGACGGGCGCCGGTTCCTACTCTGCGCGGCCGATCGCACGCAGAACGTCGCCTGGACTGCCGATCTCGACGGTACGCTGCATCGCCTGCCGCTCGGCGATCTGCACATGGTCTGCGATCCGTACTCGAGCAGCACGTTCGACGCGGGCGCCGCCGCCTCGATCGCGCACGACGGCTCGATCGCCTTTATCGCAACGACGGCTTCGAGCGCGCGCGAGCTCTACGATCTTCCCGCCGGCGCGACGGCGCCGCGCCGGCTCACCCATGTCAACGACTTCCTCTCGCGCGCCGCGCTCGGGCAGATGAGCGAGCTCGACTGGAGCGGCCCGGACGGGTTTACCGAAGACGGCGTCGTCACCGATCCGCCGAACGCTCGCCCGGGCGTAAAGTATCCGGTCGTGCTACTCATCCACGGCGGCCCCGGGCTCTCGAGCCAGCGCGACTTCGTCTACGAGCAGTGGCCGCTCGCGCAGATGATCGCCTCCCACGGCTACGTCGTCTTTCAGCCAAACTATCGCGGCAGCGACAACCTCGGCAACGCCTACATGACCGCGATCGTTCACAACACCGTCGCCGGTCCGAGCGCCGACATCATGGCCGGTCTCGCCGCGCTCGAACGCCGTCCGGAGGTTGACGCTTCGCGCGTCGCGGTCTCGGGCTGGTCGTACGGCGGCGAGCTGACCTCGTGGCTGATCGGCCACTACCACGATTGGCGCGCGGCCGTATCGGGCGCCGCCGTCAACAGCGAGTTCGACGAGTACAATCTCTCGACGTCGAACGTGCAAGATCGCTATCCGCTGGGAAGCTCGCCGTACACCGGCGACGGCCCGCGCATCTACCGGGAGAACTCGCCGATCACCTACTACGCGCAGATCACGACACCGACCCTGATCTGGGGCACCACGCAGGATCCGGTCGTGCCGATCACCCAGTCGTACGCGCTCTACCACGCCCTGCGCGACAACCACGTGCCGGTACGCCTCGCGGTCTTTCCCGCCTCGACGCACGGCCCGTCGGATCCCGTCCAGACGGCCGCGTTGACGCGACTCTGGCTCGACTGGCTCGACGAACACCTGCGATAGGGGCGCGTACCTCATCCAATCGCGGGGTTGCGGCGTTCTAGAGAGCATGAAAACCTTGACCGCCCTGGCGTTGCTCCTAGCCTTCTGCATTCCAGCGAGCGCGCCGGCTCGCGCCCAAGCGCCGGCCACGGCTCGCGTCGTGCTCGCGGGCGGCTGCTTCTGGGGGATGCAGCTGGTCTTCGAATCACTCGAGGGAGTAAACCGCGTCGTCGCCGGCTACTCCGGCGGCAAGGCTGACACGGCGCAGTACGAAACCGTCAGCACCGGCGTTACCGGGCATGCGGAGTCGATCGAAGTTACCTACGATCCGTCGAAGATCTCGTTCAAGCAGCTCCTGGACGTCTATTTCCTGGTCGCGCACGATCCGACGCAACGCAACCGTCAAGGCCCCGATTTCGGCTCGCAGTACCGCTCCGAGATCTTCTACACGACGCCGGGGCAGCAGGCCGAGGCGCTCGCCTACATCGCGCACCTGCAGAGCGCAAAGGTTTATTCAAAGCCGATCGTGACGATCGTCGCACCGCTGGAAGGCTTCTACCCGGCCGAAGCCTACCATCAGGACTACGCGATCCACAATCCCTATAACCCATACATCGTCTTCAACGACCTGCCGAAGCTCAAGAAGCTCCGTGCCACGTATCCCGCGCTCGTCAAACCCGACGCGCCCTTCGGCAGCTAGCCCTAGAGCGGCGCGTCGTCGACGTGCTGCGCGTAGTCGCGCGGGTCGAAGTACCAGTCGGGGAGCGACGACGGGAACGTGATGTTGGTAAAGTCGTAATCCACGGTCGCGTCGCGGCCCAGATACTCCGAATCGGCTTCGAGGGTCGGCGTGCCGTGAATGTGCGTCACGATCGGCATCGAGTTCATCCACGTGAGGGTAACCGTAAAAAGCATCGGGAAGACGTGGTGCCCGCTATCCTCTTCGTAGAGTTTGTCGGTCGCGACGACCTCTTGCAGCTCGAGCGTTTTGGCATCGACGTAGATCTCGCGCAAACGGTTGCGATCCGGATCGCGGCGCGGCACGATGCTGACGTGAGTCTGATTCCCCTCGGTGGCGACGCGCGTCACGCGGTAATCGAACTCGCCCAGCACCGTAACGCTTGCGATGACCGGCGGCAGGCTTCCGGTCGGCTCGGGGGTCGGCACGAAGTCGCGCGGACTGGTGTGCGGGTGAACCGGCGCCGGTTCGAAGAGATCCGCGGTCGGCGGCCCCGGATCCCACGGCTCGTTGAACGACGGCCGCAAGAACTCGAGCGTACCGCGTGACGACCCGCGATAGACCCGCCGCCCGAGCGCCGCGCGATCCGAGGTCCGCGCCCAGATATGATAGGTGTAGCTGTTGAGCAGATCGGGATACCCGTCGTCGAGCGTCTGCTTGCGGATCAGCGTGTAGGTAACGTAGGCCGGCGGCGGCCGATGCGACCGGAACTGCCGGCGGATGAGATAGAGCAGGCGATCGGGCGACGGCAGCGCGATCGGCGTTGCGCTTGCGGTCGGGCGAGCCGTTGCCGTCGCGCGCCACGGCGGCACGGTGCCGCCGGCATGCGAGGGTTCGGCCGCAACAAAGACGCCGAGCGTCACGAGCGCGGCGACGAGATATTGCTTCACGCCCTAACTGTTTGACTTCGTCAGCGCGGAGCCATGCGAATCGCGCCGTCGAGACGAATCACTTCTCCGTTGAGCATCTGGTTCTCGACGATGTGTCGCGCGAGCGACGCATACTCTGCCGGTCGACCCAAGCGCGACGGAAATGGCACTTGCTTGCCGAGCGACTCGCGCGCGGCTTCGGGCAAGCCGGCGAGCATCGGCGTATCGAAGATGCCCGGCGCGATGCTCATGACGCGGATCTGGTGTTGGGCGAACTCGCGCGCGATCGGCAGCGTCATGCCGGCGACGCCACCCTTGCTCGCCGAGTACGCGGCTTGGCCGACCTGGCCGTCGAACGCGGCGACCGAGGCCGTGCAAACGATCACGCCGCGGTCCTCACCGGGCTCGACCGCGCGCTCGAGCATCTTGGCGGCGGCCAAGCGTATCACGTTGAACGTGCCGATTAGATTCACCGCAATGACCTTCGAGAAGTTCTCGAGCGGGAGCGGCCCTTGCCGGCCGATCACGCGTTCGGCCGTTGCAATCCCGGCGCAGTTGATCGCGCCGTGCAGCGCGCCGAACTTCTCCGCAGCCGTGTCGACGGCTCTCTGTACCTGCGCGGCGTCGGTCACGTCGGTCTTCGCGAAGACGACCGCGTTCCCGAGCTCGCGCGCGACGTCGGCACCGCGCTCGCTCACGTCACAAATCACCACGTTGGCTCCGCCTTTTGCGAACTCGGCGGCGCAAGCTGCGCCTAAACCCGAGCTTCCGCCGGTAACTAAAAACGTCTTGCCTTGTAATTGCATGGCCCCACTCGTACATCTCCACGAGGGCGATATCCTGGATTGACGAATCAACGCTGCCGTGCCTAGGAGGTCTTCACGGCGCCCCGGCCGCACGCAACCGGCGATCGCCCTCGTCTTGCTCGTCGTCGTCGCCGCTGCCGCGGGCTGGTGGCTGTTGCGGCCGTCGCGTCTGCATCGTCCGCATCGCCGCGTCGCCGTCATGACGCCGACCGTGGCGGCATCGCCGGTCCTCGGCGAGACGCCCACGCCCGAAGCGACGGAGTTCCCGTCGGCAGCGCCCTCGCCGTCGCTTACGCCGGCCCCGGCTCCCTCGGCACTTTCGCCGCGCCCGAGCGGCACGGTAAACCCGAACGCGGTCAAACTCGCGCTGATCGTGGACGATTGCGGCCAGTGGATCTCAACCGAACGCGGCTTCATCGCGCTCGGCATTCCAGTGACGCTTTCGGTGCTGCCCGACGTTCCGTACACCGGCGAGATCGCACGCGAGGCCTCGGATGCCGGGAAGGGCGTGATGCTGCACCTTCCGATGGAGACGCTCTCCGGGCTCAATCCGGGGCCCGGCAAGGTGACCACCGAGATGACTGATCCGCAGATCGTCGCCCAGGTCGAGGCGGATCTCGCGCAAGTCCCGTCGGCGCGCGGCGTCAACAATCACGAAGGGAGCAAAGCCTCGGCCGACGCACGCGTGATGCGCGACGTCATCGGCGTGCTCGCGCAGCACGGCGACCTCTTCTTTATTGATTCGCGTACGAATGCGGCCTCGGTTGGCGAGCAGACCGCGCAGCAGCTGGGCGTTCCGACCGCCGCGCGCGACGTCTTCCTCGACAACCGCGCCGACGTCGCCTACACCGAAGGGCAACTTCTCGAAGCGGTCGCGGTCGCGCGTCGCACCGGCAGCGCCATCGCGATCGGCCACCCGCGGCCGACGACGCTCGCGGCGGTGCAAGCGATGATTCCGCGCTTAGAAGCGTCGGGCGTCGAGTTCGTGCTCGCGCAGGATCTCGTCTCGAGCGGTAGCCGCTAAGGCGCGCCGATCCACCGCTCCGCCCAGCGCCCGAGCGAGTCGAGCGGCTCCTGGAGTTCGCGTCCCTGTGGCGTCAACTCGTAAACGACTTGGACCGGCGATTCGGCGCGCACCTGGCGCGCGATGATCCCCGCAGCTTCCAGCTCCCGCAGCCGTTCGGTGAGCAAGCGATCCGAAAGGCCCGGGATCGTTCCGAGGAGCTCGTTGAAGCGTCGCGGTCCCGGTAAGAGCATGCGGATAATAGCACCGGTCCAGCGGCGGCCGATCAGCTCGACCGCCCGGTGAAAGCGCGGGCAGAGATCGCTCTGCCCATGACGCGAAGTTGTTCGACTGCTTGACATACCACCGTAAGAGCGTTACGCTCCGTTTAGCCTACTATAAATAGGTTGCCAATGCAAGATAAGGAGTCTACGTGAGCACTGCATTCTTAATCGTTCGCCTAATTCTCGGCCTGGGCTTGGCGGCCCACGGCGCGCAGAAGCTCTTCGGCTGGTTCGGCGGATACGGCCTGGCCGGCACCGGCGGCTTCTTCGAGAACCTCGGCTTTCGGCCGGGGAAGGCCTTCGCGTTCATGGCCGGCATGGGCGAGACCGTCGGCGGCCTCCTGACCGCCCTCGGCCTGGGCGGCGCGTTAGGCCCGGTGCTAATCGTCCTGGTGATGCTCGTCGCGATCTTTTCGGTCCACGTATCGAAGGGGTTCTTCACCAGCAATGGCGGGTGGGAGCTTCCGGCCCTTAACATCGCGGCGGCGCTCGCGGTCGCGTTCGGCGGTAACGGGAGCTACTCGCTCGACCGGGTGCTCGGCTTGAACTTCCTCACCGATCCGTTGCAGATCTGGTACGCACTCGCCGCCGCCGTCATCGTCGCCGGCCTCAACTTGCTGGCGCGCCGCCCGGCGCCGACGTCGACGAGTAGCTAGGCCGCGATGGAGAGTGTCGCATTCTACGGCGCGGGCATGCTCGGCTCGGGCATGATTCGCGCGATGCTCGAACGCGGAACCAAGGTGCGGGTCTGGAACCGCTCGCCGCAGCGCGCGCAAGCGCTCGAAGCTTACGGCGCGCAGGCCTTCACCGATCCCGCCGAAGCGGCGCAAGGTGCCTCGCGCATCCACCTCTGCCTGCGCGACGACGCGAGTGTCGACGCGGTGCTCGATGCGTCGTTGCCCTCCATCCCCAAAGAAAGCCCGATCGTCGACCACACGACGGTGCTGCCGCAGGCGGTCGTCGAGCGCGAACGGCGTTTGCGCGAAGCCGGCCATGCGTTCGTACACGCGCCGGTCTTCATGGGGCCGCCGACGGCGCTCGCGGCGACCGGCGTCATGCTCGTCTCAGGCAACCCCGCGCTGGTCGAGCGCGTCCGCCCGGCGCTCGAAGCGATGTGCAGCGAGTTGAGATACCTCGGCGAGCGGCCCGATGCGGCCGCGATTTACAAGCTGATGGGGAACGCGATGATCTTCGCGGTCGTCGGCGGCATCAACGACATGCTGCGCATCGGCGAGATGCAAGGGCTCTCGCGCGCCGAGGCCTACGAGCTCTTCGGTTTCTACGACCCCACTGGTCAGATCGGTGGACGCGGCAAGCGGATGGTGAGCGGCGAGTACGATCCGGTCTGGACGCTCGACATGGCACATAAGGACGCAACGCTGATGCAAGGCGCCGCCCACCACGAGCGCCTGCCGGTGATCGACGCATTCGAAGCCTTGCTCAAAACGGCGTCGGCGCGCGGCTTGGGCGATCGAGACCTGGCCGCCGTCGCTCAGCGCTAGCCGCGCGTGGATCTCAATCCGCAGGCCAGGCAGATGGCCGACGAGTCGATGGTGCGCAACCTCGAAGCGCAGGCCCGCGCGATCTGGCCGCAAGAGGCGGTGTTCTTGCGCCGTTACGAGCTGTCCGAGGCACCGTACGTGCTCGACGCCGGGTGCGGAACCGGCGAGGGCGCGTCGCGCGTTGCGCAGCTCTTTCCGAAGGCCCGCGTCCTCGGTGTCGACATCCTCGACGATCATCTCGAACGCGCGCGCTCGCACTACGCGCTCCTCGCGCCGCGCCTGCGCTTCGAGCACCAAAGCATCTACGAACTCGAGGCACCGGCCGGAACCTTCGACCTGACGCTCTGCCGCCACGTGCTCCATTCGATTCCGCACGCCGGCCGAGTGATCGCCGAGCTCGTCCGCGTCACGCGGCCGGGCGGCTATCTGCACCTGATTCCCGAGGATTACGGGATGCTGCACTTTCAAAGCGGGACGCCCGACCCGCGCGACTTCTGGCACGAGGTACCAGCCACGATGGCGCAAGCCACCGGAACCGATCTCTTCGTCGGCCGCAACGCCTACGGCATACTGGCCGCGCTCGGCCTCGAGGAGATCGCGGTGGAGTACGTCGTCGTGGACCCGCTGCGCGTGCCGCGTGAAACCTTCGCGGCGATTCTCGAGGCTTGGCGCGACGGATACGCCGAGCCGATCGGCGAGCAGACCGCGGTCAGCGCCGCGTCGGCGCGGGAGTTCTTCGACCGCATGATCGCCAACGTGCGCGACCCGATGGGATATGCCGTCTGGATGGTTCCGGTCGTCAGCGGCCGCACGCCGAAGCAGGCCGCGTGAAGGCGCTGCAGATCGACCGCTTCGGCCCGCTCGACGCACTCGAGGTTCGCGACGTTCCCGACGCGCGGCTGCGCGACGGCGAGGTACGCGTCCACGTCGAAGCAGCCGGCGTCAACCCAAGCGACGCCGGCGTCGCGCTCGGCCGTTTTCCGCACGTGACGCTCCCGCGCATCTTGGGACGCGATTTCGCCGGTACGGTCGTCGAGGGCCCGGCCCAGTCGATCGGCGCGAAGATTTGGGGCTCCGGCGGCGGCGAGCTTGGCATGACGCGCGACGGCTCGCACGCGGAGCATCTCGTTCTTCCCGCAAGCGCGGCGATTCGCCGTCCTTCGCATCTCTCGGCGCAGCAAGCGGCGGTAGCCGGCGTGCCTTTCGTAACGGCGTGGAGCGCGCTCGTCGGCCTGGCGGGCTTGAAAAGCGGAGAGTGGGTGCTCGTATCGGGCGCGGCGGGCGCGGTCGGTTCGGCGGCGATGCAGATCGTCGGCGCGCTCGGCGGTCACGGGATCGGGCTGGTGCTCGAGCACGACGACATCACGCCGTTGGATGGCGTGAAGCTCGAGGGCATCGTGCACTCCGATCGCGACGACGTCCCGAATGCCGTGCACGCGTTGACCGGCGGACGCGGTGTCGACGTCGCGCTCAACGCCGTCGGGGCGCCGATCTTCGCGCAGCTTTTCTATTCGCTCGCTAACGATGGGCGCATGGTCATTTTCTCCGCCCGCGCCGGACGCGACGCGGCGCTGAACTTGTTCGACTTCTACCGGCGCCGGCTAAGAATGTTCGGTCTCGATACGGCCGCGCTCGACCTCGGCGCGATCGCCGCCATCTACGCGCGGCTCACGCCGCTTTTCGAATCGCGGGCGCTCGTGCCGTCCCCGATCGCCGCGAGCTTTCCACTCTCGCAGGCCCGAGAAGCCTACGTGCGCGTCGAGGGTGGCGCCGCCGGCAAGGTCGTGCTCGTTCCGGGAGGCTGAGGCAACGGCGTTCGCCGGGGCAGCGGCGAGCCGGTCCAGATCGGGCGCGGCGTCGGAATTGGCAGCGGCGTGAAGACCGGGTTGGGCGCGATCAAGGGAGCCTGCGGATTGAACGGCGTCGGCGAGGCGATCCCGCCCGCGGCCGGCAGCCGCACCTCGAGGCGCCGGGCAGCGGGCTCGTACCGTACGCTCGCGCCGAGCGCGCGCAGCACGGGCCCCGCCGGGACGTAGAGCGCGTTGAGGTCGCCTGAGAAGCCCTTCCCCAGCGCAACGCGGACGCGCCGCCCGGCGCGCTCGATGACCAGCGTCGAGCCTTCGAACCAGAGCCGATCGGCGAGTTGCTCGAGCAGCGGGCTGACCGGCGCGAAGACGCGCCCGCCGGCCGCAAACGCGCGCACGTAGGCGGCCAGTGGCCGGCCGTCGACCTCGACGGTTACCGGAGTGTCCGGTGGGAATAGCGGCACGTTGCACCGATATACCGCCTACGATGGAGCGACTCATCTCCGCGCTTCGCGAAGCGAGTATACGCTTCGGTCGCGACGGCTGCGCGTTCCACGCGCAATCGATCGCCTTTAATGCGCTCTTCGCGCTCTTCCCGCTGACCGTCCTCGCCTTTAGCGCCGCGACCTTCGTCTTGCCCGACGCGCAGCACCGCACGTTGGCCTTCTTCGATACGCTCGCGCCGACCCTGCACGATTACATCGTCGCGAACATCGAGACGTACATCTACGGTCGCGGCATCTCGAGCTTGATCGCGCTCTTCTTTCTTTTGTGGTCGGGCAAGAATCTGTTCATGGGCCTGGCTTACGCGCTCGACCGCGCGCTGAACGTTCCCAAGGGGCGGCCGCTGGTGCACAACCTCGCGCTCTCGTTCGTGATGCTGCCGGTGACCGGCATCCTGCTGATCGTGGCAATCGGATTGCCGGTGATTCTTTCGATCACGATTCACGTAACCGGATTGCACGATCCGCGGCGCTTCACGCACATCGTGGGCTACCTGCTCTCGATCGCGCTGGTCTTCATCGTCGCCGTGGTGCTCTATCGCTGGCTCCCCAACAAAAGAGTCTCGTGGGCCTTCGCGCTTCGCGGGGCTGCAGTAGTAGCGATCGCATGGCCGGTCCTGCAGTACGCGTTCGCGCAGTACATGACGCACGTAAACTTCGCGTACGTCTACGGCGCGCTCTCGGCCCCGCTCGCCTTGCTCCTCTGGTTCTACTTCATCGGCTCGATCTTTCTCTTCGGCGCCGAATATAGTCTGGCGTGGCGAACCGGATATCGGGACGCGCGCCTCGAAACCTCGGCGGCTGATGGCTGAAAGGTTCCTATTGCGCGGCCTTCTCGGGCTGCTCTTGCTCTGTTCCTCGCTCGCGTTCGTAGGCGCCGCTCCTCCTCCCGCGAGGCCGACCCCGTCACCGCCGCCGGTCGCTACGGCGCCGCCTGCGATCGATCGGCAGCCGACGGTCCTGATCTACCCCTTTGACGTGCAAACCGGCGCCGACCCCAAAATCGGGACGGCGATCGCGCAGATTCTGGCGCAGGAGATGATTGCCGCCGGAGAGATCTCGGTGCTCCCCGTTCCGCAGGGCGTCCCGCGCGCGCAGTTCCTCGACAACGCCCGCACCAGCCACGCCGACTTCTATATCAGCGGATACGTCACGCCGATCGGCGACACCGCCAGCGTCGTCGAGCAGGTCGTCAGCGTCGACAGCGGCGTCATCCTCTTCTCACAGACGGCTCCGCAAGTTTCGAGCGTCGCCGACGTGGCGTCGCAGTCGCTGCTGGCCCGCTCCCAAATCCTCACCTTCGTCGGACGCGGCACGCAGAACGTCGCGGCGCAGCCTGCGTCCACGCCCGCACCGACCTCGACCAACGGCGCGCAAATGTCGGTCAAGGGACTCGGTAGTATCGTCGATTCGGTCTTCAAACACAATCGCGGCGCCCCGAGCCCGTCGCCTTCGCCGGTCGTTAAGCCGTCGCGCGGCGTCATCGTCGCGCCGGTTGGCGCGGCGGGAACGGTCGCTCCGGCCGAGCTGAACGACGCGGTCCACGAGCTCTTCTTTGCGATGAACCGCCGTTACGCGGCGCAGATGACCGCGGTAACCGTCAGCGTCGCTCAAGCCGCCGACACTATTTGCGGTGCGAACCGCAACAACACGATCGCAACCGGCACGTTGCAGGAAACCTTCGACAAGCACGGCCGCGTACAGGCGACCTTCAACCTGCAGGTCTACACCTGCTACGGCGTGACGCTGGAGAGCGAAGTCGGGAAGGGCAACTCGGCCAAGGCCGCGATCGACGCGGCCGTTGCGGCGTACGCCGCCGCCCACCCCGACAATAGCTAAAAAGCGGTTCCCTAATCCAGCAGGCCGGCGGGCGGATCGATGACGATCCGGCGGCGCGTGAGATCGATCTCCGCGACGATCGCGCCGACCATCGGCACCATCCGGCCGCCCACGACGAGCATGTCGCTCGCCGGATAGTGCTCGACGCGCTCGACCGTACCGTACTCGGCGCCATCGCGGGCGCAGACCGTGCAACCGACGAGGTCGTCGTCGAGATACTCGCCCGGCGCTAGCGTCACCAGCTCGCGCGGCGCGTAGAGCGTGGCGCCGGCGTAGGCCGCAGCGGCGTCGGCGTCGGCAATCCCGTCGACGCAAATCAAGAGGCGGCCTTTATGCGGTCGCACCTGCGTCACGCGTATCGTCGACGACTCGCCGGCGCGCTCGCATCGAAACTCGGCTCCGGGAGTAAAGAGCGTGCGACCCGCGCTCGTCGGGTCGCATTTCAACTCGCCGCGCACGCCAAAGACTCCGGTGAGCCGACCGGCCGGGACGCCACCTCGAGCGGAGGTCACCCGTCGGCGGCGCCACCCTCGGCGTCGCCCGCCGCTTCTTCGTTGTCGAGAATATCGACCGAGACGCGCCCTTCGGCGGTCGCGCGCACGATCGTGCGCAGCGCTTGCGCGACGCGCCCGCTGCGGCCGATCACCTTGCCCAGGTCGTCGGGATCCACGATCAGTTCGATGACCGGTTGCGACTCCTCGTCGATGAAAAGCTCGACGCTCACCGCGTCGGCATTCTGCACGAGCTTGCGCGCCAGAAAGCCCAAGAGCTCGGTCGCGCGGCGATAGCCGGCCCACGGATCACGCGGATCGCGCGGCCCACTACTCGGCTTCTCCTCGCGCCGCTGGGGGCGCCGAGGAGGACGCTCGGTCGTGACGGCAGGACGCTCCGTGGTGACGGCAGGTGGTTCGCGGCGCGGCTTTTCGCGTTCGACCTCTTCGACGACGGTCTCGCTGAAGAGTCCGAACTCGTCATCGAACGAGCTCACTTCGCGCTACCGTCGGCGTTCTTGGGTTTGCGCTTCGTGGTCGGAATCGGACCGCGCTCGACGAGGCCCTTCTCGGCGAAGAGCCGCCTAACGGTCTCGGAAGGCTGCGCCCCCTTCGCCAACCACTCGCGCGCCTTCTCCTCGTCGACGACGACGGTCTTCGGTTCGGTGCGCGGGTTGTAGTGACCGAGGATTTCGACGAACCGACCGTCGCGCGGCGCGCGTGCGTCGGCGACTACGAAACGATAGGTCGGTTGTTTTTTCGCGCCAATGCGGCGCAGACGAATACGTACCATTCTCTCTCTTTGCTTCCGTTCTTATCGCATGCGGAGCGGGAGAAGTCCCCGCCGCTTCTTTCCGCCGAGTTGTTTCATCATGACGCTCACCTGGTCGAACTGCTTGACCAGCCGGTTCACGTCGGAGACTTGCGTGCCCGACCCCAGCGCGATGCGCTTGCGCCGCGATCCGTTGAGCAGATCGGGGTTGCGGCGCTCGCCGAGCGTCATCGAGCAGATGATCGCTTCGACCTTCGCAAACTCGCGCTCCGGAATCTCGAAGTTCTTCGGGAGCGCCTTGGAGAGGCCGGGGACCATCTTCAAGAGGTCGTTCATCGAGCCGATCTTGCGGACTTGCCGCATCTGCTCGAGAAAATCGTCGAGCGTAAAGCTGTGCTTGAGGAGCTTCTCTTCGAGCTTCTTCGCCTGCTCTTCGGAGTAGATGCTCTGCGTCTTCTCGATCAGCGTGAGCGCATCGCCCATGCCGAGAATGCGCGAAGCGAGCCGGTCGGGGTGAAACGGCTCCAGCGCCGAGAGCTTCTCACCGACGCCGACGAACTTGACGGGCGCGCCGGTGACGCTGTGGATTGAGAGCGCAGCGCCGCCACGCGTGTCGCCGTCCATCTTCGTCAGGATTACGCCGGTGATGCCAAGCCGGTCGTGAAAGCCTTTCGCGACGTTGGTCGCTTCTTGCCCGGTCATCGCGTCGGCGACGAGCAGGATCTCGTGCGGGTTGGCGACCGCTTTAATGCGCGCGAGCTCGTCCATGAGCGCCTCGTCGATTTGCAGGCGCCCGGCCGTATCGACGATCGCCGTCGAGAGGCCCAAGCGCTTTGCTTCAGCGATCCCGTCGCGCACGATTTTGACCGGGTCGCCCGTACCGGCTTGGAAAACCGGGAGATCGATCTGCTTGCCGAGCGTTTGGAGCTGTTCGATCGCGGCTGGGCGATAGACGTCCGCCGCGATCAGGATCGAGCGCCGGCCCTGCTCTTTGAGCCGCAGGGCGAGCTTGCCGGCCTGGGTCGTCTTGCCGGATCCCTGAAGGCCGACGAGCATGACGATCGACGGCGGCGCGTCGGCAAACGTAAGCCGCGACTGTACGGAACCGGCCGGCGGACCGAGCAGCGCGACGAGTTCGTCGTAGACGACCTTGAGGATCGTCTGCGCCGGCGTGAGCGATTCGAGGACGTTCGCGCCGATCGCCCGCTCCTTGACGCGCGCGACGAAGGCCTTGGCTGCCGCAAGCGAGACGTCGGCTTCGAGCAGCGCCACGCGAACCTCGCGCAGGGCCTCGTTGACTTCGCTTTCGGAAACCTTACCTCGACCGCTGAGGCGATCGAAGATCGCGCTCAGGCGTTCGCTGAGTTGATCGAACAATTAATCCGTCGACCGATCTAGGAGGCCGAAGAGCTCGGGTTGGTCTCGTCGATACGCTTGACCGCGTCGCCGACCGTCTTGATCTTCTCCGCTTCCTCGTCCGGTATGTCGATATTAAACTCGGTCTCGAACGCCATCACCAGCTCGACTTGGTCGAGCGAGTCGGCGCCCAGGTCGTCGGTGATCGACGCTTCGGGCGTCACTTCCGACTCGTCTACGCCGAGCTGCTCGACGATGATCTTCTTTACTTTATCGAAGGTGGTGGACATCACGTCTCCTTTCAAAATCTATCGTCCAGGTCGCGGCGAGGGTCACATCAATATTCCGCCGTCGATCACGAGCGTTTGTCCCGTAATGTACCCGGCGGCATCGGAACAGAGAAATGCCACCGCTCCGCTGACGTCTTCCGGCTTCCCGGCCCGGCCGAGAGCGGCTTGTTTGATCAAGAACTCCTTGGCGGCACCGGGCATTTTCTCTGTCATCGACGTTTCGATCAGGCCCGGCGCGACGGCGTTGACTCTTATATTCCGCGAACCCAACTCCTTTGCCAGCGATTTACAGAGGCCGATGAGCCCGGCTTTCGAGGCGGCGTACGCCGCCTGGCCGGCGTTCCCCGTGATCCCGACGATGCTGGTCACCAGCACGATCGCGCCGGACCGCTGGCGCATCATCGGCTTGGCCACGGCGCCGCACAGATAGAACGCCGACTTTAGGTTCACGTCGAGCAGGTGATCGAGCGTCTCGCTCTTGAGACGCAGCAGGAGCGCGTCGACCGATTGGCCGGCGTTGGCGATCGCAAAATCGAGCCGTCCGAACCGCTCGATCGTCGCGCCGACGATCCGCTCGACGGCGGCCTGATCGGTCACGTCGCCCGGGTAGAGCTCGGCGATCGCCCCCGGGCGCGCGTTCGCGCAGATGCCGGCCGTCTCTTCGAGTGCCTTGGTGTCGCGCCCCATCAACGCAACGTCGGCGCCGCGCTGCGCGAACTCGCGCGCGATCGCGCGCCCGATTCCGCGGCTGGCACCGGTGATGAGGACGCTCTTTCCGGCGAAGTTCATACGTTCGCTCCGGCCGGCTCGATCGTGCCGCGCAGCTTCTCGACGCCCGCGGCGTCGCTCACGACGGTGACCTGCGGGGCGTTGGGCATGCGCCGCATCAGCGGACCGAGCACGCCGCTCGCGCCGAACTCGGCAACGAGATCGAGATCGTAGGAGAGCAGTCGCAGCGCGGTATCGTGCCAGCGAACCTCGGCGGCGACCGAGCGCACGAGGCTCGTGGCGATCGTCGCGACGTCGCGGTACGGCTCGCCATCGACGTTGGAGACGACGTCGAACGCCGGCGGCTCGAAATGGCTTGCGTTCACGGCGGCGCGCAGACGCTCGACCGCCGGTTCCATCAACACGCTATGCCAAGCGCCGGAGACGTTGAGCGGCACGACCCGCTTCGCGCCGGCCGCGAGCATTTCGGGTCCGGCCGCCTGCACCGCGGCGAGATCGCCGCTGATGACGATCTGCGTCGGCGAGTTGAAGTTTGCAAGCGCAACGTCGCCGGCGCCGCTCGCGCGCAGCCGGTCGAGCACGCTGCGGACTTGCTCTGCGTCCAGCCCCAGCACGGCCGACATGCCGCCGCTGCGGCGATCGGCAGCGTCTTGCATCGCCTTGCCGCGTTCGCTCACGATTCGCAGCGCTTCTTCGAACGCCAGCGAGCGCGAGATCACCAGGCTGCACAGCTCGCCAAACGAGTGCCCCGCCGTCACGACAGGCTGCAGCGCGTCGCCGACCGCCCGGTAGAGCGCGAGGTTCGTCGTGAAGATTGCCGGCTGGCTGTATTCAGTCTCGCGCAGCTTCTCTTCCGGACCGCGTTCCTGGAGCGCGAGCAGATCGTAACCCAGCACGCTTGCCGCGCGATCGAAGAGCTCGCGAGCAGCCGGCGAGCTCGCCGCGACGTCGCAGCCCATGCCCACGCATTGCGACCCTTGACCCGGAAAGACGACGCCGAGGCGCATTATCCCGCCCATTTCCAAGCGACGGCGCCCCACGAGAGGCCGCCGCCGAACGCGACGAAGATGATCACGTCGCCCGCCTTGATCATCCCGGCGCGCACCGTCTCGGAGAGCGCCATCGGAATCGAGGCCGCCGAAGTATTGCCGTACTCGGCGATATTGACGACGACTTTCTCCTCGGGGACTTCCAAGTAGCGCGCGGTCGCGTCGATGATACGCTTGTTCGCCTGATGCGGAATCAGATAGGTGATATCGCTCTTCGCAAGGTGCGCCTTCTCCAAAACGGTTCCGGTCGATTCGACCATCCTCGTGACCGCCAACCTGAACGTTTCGCGGCCTTGCATGTGGATCAGGTGCACTTTGGCGTCGAGCGCCTCGTGATCGATCGGGTGGCGCGATCCGCTTCCTTGCGCGTAGAGCAGTTCCGGGCGGCTTCCGTCGGCACCGAGATCCGAGGCGAGGAACGAGTCCTGCTCGGAGCGCTCGAGGATCACGGCGCCGGCGCCATCACCGAAGAGAATTGCGGTGGAGCGGTCGTTCTTGTCGAGGATCTTCGAGAGCGTCTCGGCGCCGATCAGCATGATGCGGCGATAGACGCCCGAACGAATCAAACCCGACGCGACGGTCAAGCCGTAGATGAAGCCGCTGCAGGCGATCGCGATATCGAAGGCCGGCTTCTCGAGGACGCCGAGGCGCGACGCGACCAGGCACGCCGTGGCCGGAAAGTAGTAGTCGGGCGTTACCGTCGAGACGATGAAAAGGTCGATGTCCTGCGCGCGCAGCCCGGCGTGCACGAGCGCGGCACTCGCGGCCGCAGCCGCCAAGTCGCTGGTACCTTCTTCCTCCGAGGCCCAGTGACGACGCTTCATTCCGGTGCGGGTGGTGATCCATTCGTCGGTCGTGTCCAGCCACTCTTCGAGATCGTGGTTGGTGACGATGCGGGCCGGCGCGTAATGCCCGACGCCCACGATCTTCACGCCGGAGAGGGACACCAGTCGCTAACCGGCCGACACGTCTTGCGTTTTGATGACCTGCCGGCCCTTATACGTACCGCAGCTCTCGCAGGCAAAATGCGGGCGCTTCGGCTGGTGGCACTGCGGGCACGGCACCGTCGTAACGTCTCCGAGCTTCCAGTTTGCCGCCCGGCGGCTGCGCGTCTTGCTGCGCGGCGTCTTCCATTTTAGATTGGCCACAGAACTCTCCGTTTGAAAAGCAGGCTACGCCTGCAGCGTTTCGAGACGTCGTGCGCCGTTATGCGCGGTCGCACGAGCATTCGCCCGTATTCCGATTCGCCCCGCATACACCGCAGAGTCCTCGGCAATCTTCCTTGCAGCGCAGCCCCATCGGCAGGGCGCTGAGCAGCATCTGCTGGGCGAGATCGGCCACGTCGAGCCGCTCCCCCGTCAGCACGTTGCTCTCACCCAGAGGGTCGGCCTCGCGACCCACCAAGGGGTCGAGCCGCTCCTCGACATCGACGTGCATCTGCATGTCGACGTCCTCCAAGCAACCGTCGCACGGACCGTGAACGAGAGCGTCGACGCTCCCCTCCACCGAAAGCATCCTGTCGGCCTTGCGCAGCTCCAGCTCGACCTGCGCCGGCTCGGGGAAGACGACCCCTTCGAAGGGCTCGATCGGTACCCGATCGGAGACCACCATCAGCTGGCGGTTGCCCGCGAGGAGCCCCCCGATATCCACCCTGTGCGAACGATCCATATTATGAATGCGGCCGCAGTATGAGGCCCCGCCAGCGAAGCGGGGCCACCACGGACTAGGCCATTCTAGAACCCGGACCCCGCCTTGTCAAACGACATCGCGGGGGGATGGAAGGGCACCGTGAGCATCGATCCAGTCGCCTCTCGCCTATCCGCCGCCGGCGTCGCCTACGCCCCGGAGATCGCCGGCGCCGCGCGGCGCTACGGCCTCGACCCCGGCCTGCTGGCAGCCGTGGCCGCCCAAGAGACCGGCGGCCCCGACACCAACGCCGGCCACAACGAGGTCGGCGACGGGGGCCACGGCCACGGTCTCTTCCAGATCGACGACCGCTCCCACCCGTTCGCGACGACCGCCGCGGCGATGGATCCGGCGCAGAATGCCGACTACGCCGCCGGGATGATCGCCGGGTCGCTGCGCCGCTACGGCGGGGACGTCCGCGAAGCGCTCAGCGCATACAACACCGGCTCGCCGCATGCCGTCGGCACGCGGACGCGCTGGGCCGACGGCAGCGACCTCGGCTACGCCGATTCCGTGCTCCGCCACTATCAACGCCTGACCGGGACGGCGCCGCAGACGCCGGCGCCCGATGCGAGCGCATCGCCGCAATCCACCGCCGTTGCCGAATCGAGCGCAGCGATCGCTTCGATCGCAAGCTTGCGCGCGCCCGCACAGAGCCTTCCCTTCCCGCTTCCGGCGCTACCTGCGATGCCGCAGGCGCATCGCTATCACCGCCAGGCGACCGATTACGTTCAACTCTTTGACGATACCGACGAGACAGACTCGTAGAACAGGAGACATCACGTGGCGACGATCCATCCGATTCACGAAGGAAGCATTTCGGCCAAACCGCTCGGCCATCACAACAGCGGAACGATTCGCGGTACGCCCGAGGGCGAGCGCAGCGGCCGCATCCACGGAACGCCGTGTTCGCGCTCGGGATCGCTGCGCGGAGATCCGGCCGACTCGCCGGAGAACTCGGCGATCGCGGAGTTAGGCGGCCTGATCTCGTCGATCGGCTCGCTCTCGACACAAGCGCAAAGCCTCCCGCTTACACCGCCTTCGCTGCCGGGGCTGCCGCAGAACGCGGGCTATCAGCGGCAAATGACCGATTATTCGCAGTTCAGCGACGAGTCGAACTGATCTCGTAAAGGAGCAACGCAATGGCATTTTTGCTTCCGGTCCTCGAAGGGCTGGGCTCCGGACTCCTCGGCAACGCAATCGGCGGTGCGCTCGGCGGCGCGACCGCCGGCAACGCCGAGAACTCTGCGATGAACGCGCTCAACACGCAAGACGAAACCTTTCAACTGGGCATGTACGCTTCGGAGGTCCAGAATCAGGAGCAGCTGCAGATGCAGTCCGAGGTCTTCGATCAGATGATGGACGAGCGCAGCGAGAACATGCGCGAGGTCGACACCCTGCGCAACGTCGACATGGCACAGCGCAAAATGGACGACTCGATCACCAAGAAGTTCATCCAGTCGATCACGGAATGACCGGCGCTCCGCTTCCCCCGCTTCGCAACGACCGCGTCTCCGCGGCGCGCGGCATGCCGGCCGCGCCTCGCGGCGGCTCGGCCGCGTCGGCGCCGCCGGACATCCCGGCGGAGCAACAGGCGCAGATCGCGGCCCAGCGTCAGGCCTTCGACTACGAGACCGCCGAGCGAGCCGAAATCCTGCGCGAGCACGAAGTCCTCGAAGCGCTGCTGATGGCCCATCTCAAGAACGAGGACGAGATCACCAAGAAGTGGATCGCGCTAATGTAGGCGCCCGAACGTTTTCGTACGCCCCGGTCGCTATGCTGTCGTCATGTTGCCTGTGGCCGCCACCCGGCCGCGTTCTCGGTCAAGGAGTCTTTCCGCATGACGAAGCAGCTCTTCGTGCTCGCCGCCTGGGCGGTGTTCGCCGCCTGCATCACGGCCCTCGCCGGGTCCTGGCATCCTGAGTCCTATACCGTCCTTCGCTAGGCCCGGGAACGCCCCAGCGCTCATCGAAGCGTCAGCTGTTGGCATCCAACGCTAGATTGCAATCGGGATTCGCGCCCGTCAACGGCACGCGACTCTACTTCGAGGTAGCCGGAGAGGGCGCTCCGATCGTCTTCGTCCACGGGCTCTGCCTGGATACGCGTATGTGGGACGCCCAATTCGAGACGTTCGCAGAGCGCTATCGGGTTATTCGCTACGACGTGCGCGGCTTTGGGAAATCGGCCGTTCCGACGCAAGCGTTCCGGCATGCCGACGATCTGAGGGCGATCTTAGATTACGTGCAGGCACCCATGGCGCACGTGGTCGGCCTCTCGATGGGTGGGCGCATCGCATTGCACCACGCGCTGCTCTACCCGGATGCCACCGCGAGCCTCACGCTCGTGGACTCGGCGCTCGACGGGTTCGACTGGAGCCCGGCGTGGGAAGCGTCGCTCGACGCGATCGAAGAGGTCGGGCGCCGCAAGGGTCCCGCTGCGGCGAACGAGATGTGGCTCGAACACGAGCTTTTCGCGCCGGCGCGCGAGCGCTCCGAATGCCGCGCGAAGCTGACGCAGATCGTCGGCGACTGCTCGGGCTGGAACTGGGTGAACCAGAGCCCCGCTAATGGGATAACACCGCCGGGGGGCGAGCGATTGGCCGAACTCGGCATGCCGACGCTCGTCGTCGTCGGCGAACGCGATCTCCCCGACTTCCTCACAATCGCCGATAAGCTCGCGTCGGGAGTTCCATCGGCGACCAAGGCAGTCATCCCCGGCGTCGGTCACATGAGCAACATGGAGAACGTGGGCGCGTTCAACGCGTTGCTGCTACAATTCTTGCAGGCTCATCCCGCGAGGGTCTAGTATACTGCCTCCTCGCTCGGGGCCATTAGCTCAGCTGGTTAGAGCGCATGCTTGATAAGCATGAGGTCCCTGGTTCGATCCCAGGATGGCCCACCAGCTTCAGATGCGAGGCTCGCCGAGGTAACGGTCGAACCACGCGACCGTTTGCGTCATGATGTCGATTTGGTGCGCGATCTGGCGCGGTGCATGGCCTTCGTCGGCGTAGACGATCAGCTTGGTCGGCACGCCCAACGTCTCCATCGCGTGCCAAAACTCGAAGGCCTGGGGTGCCGGAACCTCCTCGTCGCGCTCGCCCTGGAGTATCAGCACGGGCGTCTTCGAGTGCTCGATGTACGTAATCGGCGAGCTTTTCGCGTAGACCGCGGGATCTTGATAGACCGACGCGCCAAAGAACGGGATCATCCATTGGTCGATCTTGTTCTGGCCGTAGTACGACTGCCAGTTGACGATGCCGGCGCCTGCGACGATTGCTTTGAAGCGCGACGTCTGCGTCTCCGCCCACATCGCCATGTAGCCGCCGTAGCTCCAGCCCATGAGGCCGAGGCGGTTCGGATCGATCGGCGCGGCTGCGATCGCCGCGTCGATGCCCGCGAGGTCGTCGCGCCAGTCGCCGTACCCGAAGCCCTTGACGTTGGCGCGCGTAAAGGCTTCGCCGCGGCCGAAACTGCCGCGCGGATTGGGCATGAAGACGAAGTACCCTTGCGAGGCAAGCCCGCTCACGTTTCTGCCGCCGAAGCTGGGCACCGTTGCGGCCGACGGGCCGCCGTGCACGATCGTGATCATCGGATAGGTTCGGCGCGGATCAAAGGCGAGCGGATAGACGAGCCATCCCTGCACTTCGTTACCGTCGTTCTTCCACTCGATCGAGACGGCTTTCCCGTAGAGGCGCGTCGCGCCGGCGTTACTCTTGCTAACCTGCCGCAACTCTGCCGGCGGCCCCGTCCAGACCTCGGGCGGATCTTGAAACGAGGCGCGCACCAGGGCGACGACTGCGCCGTCTTTTGCGCTCGACCAGCTCCAGAGCGACTCCTCGCGGTCGGTCAGCGCCGTCGCGTGGCCGCTCGCGGCGTCCAGGCGCAGTACATGCATCGAGCCCGAGACGTGCGCGACGAGGTTCAAGCTTGCAGCGTCGTTCCAACGCAGCGACTGCACCGAGAAAGGCGCGCCGGTCGTGAGATCGCGGGCCGCGCCGGTGCTTGTATCGATCAAGTAGACGTCGCCGCCGGTCGAGCCGAAGTCGCTCATGATCCCCCCGATCAAGGCAATCTGCTTGCCGTCGGGAGACCACTGCGGGTCGTCGATCTGATACGACGGCGCGAGCAGGTCGTGGATCGTCGCGGTTGCGACGTCGACGCGCGCCAGGCGCGCGATCCACCAGTTGTTGTCGCCATTGCCGTCGGCGTAGGTGATGGCGACCTGACGACTATCAGGCGACCAGCCGTATTCGTAGACGTAGCGTCGGTCTGAGGTGAGCATCCGAATCGCGCCGCTGCGCAAGTCGATCGTGGCGAGGCGCTGCTCGTCGATCGTCGTGCCGATCGCGCCGACGTCGCGAGCGCCCGGGGCGAGCGCGCCGGCCTTGCGATGGGCGTCGGCGATATACAGCACGGCGAGCCTCTCGCCGTTGGGCGCCCAGGTCAGGCGCTGCACGTTGCCCTTGAACGCCGCGAGCTGTCGCACACGCGATCCGCCGGCGTTCGCGACGAAGAGCCGGAGCTGTCCTTTCGAACGGGCGTCGGAGAGGAAGGCGACGTGCCGCCCGTCGGGCGACCAGACCGGATTCTCCTCATCGTAGTACGCGGTCATCCGGCCGGCGGTCAGCCGCAGGCGCGCGCCGCCGGCAAGCCGCTTGATGTAGAGCGCGTAGGAGACCGGCGAGCCGAGCAGGTCGCTGCGGTCGTGGAAAGCCTCCGCCCACGCAACCGCGTCGCCGCCGGGCGAGAGATCGACCGCGCTCAGGTCGCGCACGGCGTAGGTGGCAGCCAGGACGTCGCGCATGGACGGCCGCGCCGCCGATGCCGCGCCGCTCGCGGCAAGCGCAAATAGTGCGCAAAAGGAAACCAGCAGAGACCGCTTCATCGCTTGCAGCTTCGGCCCGGCACCAGGCCGTCCATGCGCAACAGATGATGGGTTCGAACGGTTACCAACCGCAGGAGGTGCTCGCGAATGCTTTTTGATGACGATCTCGTCCTACTGGCCGGCGCGACCGGTCGCGTCGGCGGCGCGACGCTCGAGGCGCTCCACGAGCAAGGCGCTCGCGTCGTCGTGATCTCGCGATCGGCCGAGCATGCCGAGGAGCTGACCAAAGGCTTCGAGCGCGCAACGACGGCCGTCGCCGATCTCGCCGATCCCGTGGCGACGACGCAGCTCGTCGACGAGACCGCATCGCGGTACGGCCGCATCGACGCGGTCGTCAATCTCGCCGGCCGCGGCAAGTTCATCGCGCTCGCCGATTCGACGCTGGAAGATCTGCGGATCAACCTCGACGGCTTCGTCGTGCCCGCGTACAATCTCGCAATCGCCTCACTGCGGCGGATGCTCGCGCAGGAGTACCGGCCCGGCCGGCGCTCGCGCGGCCACATCGTGACCGTCACGGCGGGCAGCTCGAGGGATCCGCAGCCGACCTTCGGCCTGTTCGGCGCGGCCAAGGCGGCGGTCAACACGCTGATGCGTGCGATCGCACAGGAGCACAAAGCCGACGGCATCGTCGCCAACGCCGTCGTGCTCGGATCGGTCGCGACCGAGGCCGCGCGCTCCTATCTCGACCCGCAGGACTTTGCCGCAGCCGCCTCGCCGGAAGAGGTCGCGCGCGTGCTCGCCTTCCTTGCGAGTGCCGATTCCGACGGTATCAACGGCGAGCTGGTCGATCTCAACGCGCGGGAGACCGAATGACCCTTAGCCGCCGGCCATCGCGCCGACGACGAGAAACGGCTCGGCGCCGTTGGCGACCGCCGGCGGCAGCGGCGCGTCGGCGCCGTCGTGCGAGAGGTCCTGCTCGCAGGCAAAGAACCTAATGTACGCGCGGCGCTTGAGCGTTGCGTAGTCGCGCATCGTCCCACGCAGTACCGGATAGCGCCGCTCGAGCGCGTCGAGCAACGAGCCCTGCGTCGCCTCGCCGTCGAGCTCGAGCCTCACCTCGCCGTCCACGCACGCCAGCGTGCGCAGATGGGCGGGTAGCACGACTCGAATCACGCGAGCGTCTGCACCTCGACCGAAAGGACGGCCGGAAGGTCGTGGACGATCGCGCTCCAGCTTTCACCGGAATCGGGCGAGACGTAGACCTGGCCGCCGGTCGTTCCGAAGTAGATGCCGCACGATTCGAACGAATCGACTGCCATCGCGTCGCGCAGCACGTTGACGTAGCAATCGCGCTGGGGAAGGCCGTTGGTGAGCGCCTCCCACGCTTCTCCGCCGGTGCGGCTGCGGTAGACGCGCAGCTTCCCATCGATCGGGAAGTGCTCGGAGTCGCTTTTTATCGGAACGACGTAGATCGTCTCGGGTTCGTGCGCGTGTACGTCGATCGCAAAGCCAAAGTCGGTCGGAAGGTTCCCGCTTACCTCGCGCCACGACTCGCCGGCGTCGTCGGTCCGCATGACGTCCCAGTGCTTCTGCATGAAGAGCACCTTCGGATTGCTCGGGTGCATCGCAAGCCGGTGGACGCAATGGCCGACCTCGGCGTTGGGATCCGGAATCCCCTCGGACTTGAGGCCGCGATTGATCGGCCGCCACGTCGTGCCGCCGTCGTCGCTGCGAAATGCGCCGGCAGCCGAGATCGCACAGTAGATGCGCTTCGGCTCGCTCGGGTCGGCAATGATCGTGTGCAGACACATCCCGCCCGCACCCGGCTGCCACGACGGCGCCGAGGCGTGCGTGCGCAATCCCGGAAGTTCGGCCCACTCGCGCCCACCGTCCGTGGACCGAAAGAGGGCGGCGTCTTCGACGCCGGCGTAGACGAGGTCCGGGTCGCTATGCGAAGGCTCGAAGTGCCAGACGCGCGCGAACTCCCATGGATGGGGCGTTCCGTCGTACCAGAGGTGCTTTCCGGGAACGCCGTCGTAGACGAACTTATTCCCGACCGGTTCCCACGTTCGGCCGCCGTCGTCGGAGCGTTGGACGACCTGTCCGAACCAGCCGGAGGTCTGCGATGCGTAGAGCCGATTGGGATCCGCCGGGGAACCTTTCACGTGGTAGATCTCCCAGCCCGCAAAATGCGGGCCATCGATCTTCCAGGCTGCGCGCCGCTCGTCGGAGGTCAGCACGAACGCGCCCTTACGGGTGCCGACTAAGACTCGTACGTTGCCCATCGCGTGCTCTTCTTACCCGAGGCTTCTCCGGCGCCCCTTTTCGAGCAGGTGCGCGGCCGGTTCCGTTGGAGTAATAACGCCCCGGCAAGCGGCCGGATACCCGATTGGGTGGCTTGCAATGATTCTTTCAAATTCGGTCAAACGTCTGGCAGCCGCAACGGTGGCCGCGGCGGCGCTCGCAGCCTGCGGGAGCGCGCAACTCGCACCGGCCGGCGTTTCCCCTCCGGCAGCTCGGCTCGTCGTCGAGCGCAGCGGCGGGGTCAAGAGCGCCGGCGACGTTCGGCCAAATCGTGCCAAATCGTGGATGCTCGCCGAGGCGACGCGATGTCCGTTCAACGGCAACATTCCGCCGTGCGGCCTACTTTACGTCACGAACTACAGCGCCTCCGACGTCCTCGTCTACCGTGACAACAAGCTGGTCGGCACGCTGACCGGTTTCGAGGGTCCCGACGGCGCCTGCAACGACGCCGCCGGTGACGTCTGGATCACCAACAATCTTGGCGAGAGCGCGGTCGAATACGCGCATGGCGGAACGAACCCGATCGCGACGATGAGCGACCCAAACGCCTATCCAATCGGGTGTTCGGTCGACCCGACGACCGGCGATCTGGCGGTTGCGAATATCTACACGAAGTCGAGCAGCCAAGGCAGTATCGCGATCTTCGCGCAAGCGAAAGCGCCCCCCAAGTACTATTTTGACCCGGACATGTACTACGTCTATTTCTGCGGCTACGACAACCAGGGCAATCTCTACGTGGACGGCCGCAACGCACGGGGGAACTTTCAGTTTGCCGAGCTGTCCAAGGGAAGCCTCGGCTTGACCAACATCTCCCTCTCCGCGCCGATCAACTTTCCGGGCAACGTGCGATGGGACGGCCGCCACGTTGCGGTCGGCGACCAAGAGTACGAAGGCAACGGATCCGCGATCTACCGGACGACCGGCGCCGGCGGACAGGTCGTCGGCCATACGGTCTTCGGGGAAGCGCAGGACGTGGTGGGCTTCGTGATTCGCGGCCGCAGCGTCATCGCCCCGGACGCCAACTTGAACGACATCGGGCTCTACATCTATCCAGCCGGTGGCGCGCCGGTTGGACGGATCGGCGGCTTCGACGCACCGTACGGCGCCGCGATCAGCCAGCAGAACCAGGACGTACAAGTGCCCGCCATCTGGCCCTCGCCTGCGCCGCGGGTACGAAAAGGGCCGAAACCGCGCGGCTGGATCTCGCCCGCGGCCAAGACGGGGCGCGTCTTCTACGTCGCCGACGGCGATCGAGTGCTGATCTATCCGCAGAAAGGAAAGAACCCGCAGCCGATCGGCTCCATCACCGACGCCGTGCACGGTGCGTACGGGCTCTGCGTCGATCGCGCCGGGAATCTCTACGTCGTCAACGACGGCTCGAGCTCCGTCACGGTCTATCCGCGCGGCTCGACGAGTCCGTCAATTACCTACGCGGGCGACCTCGACCGCCCGCTCTATCCGATCGTCGATAGCGCGGGCGATCTGTTCGTCGGGAATGCCAATAACGGCAACATCGTCGAGTACCTCGCGGGAAAGTCGGCGCCCTATCAGACATTCGCGACCGCCGGCAGCGAAGTCGACGGGATGGATTTCGACGCCGCCGGCAACCTCTACGTCGCGTACCGCGGCGACGGCAGCGGTGGCATTGAGGAGTTTCCGGCCGGCTCGACGCAGGGGCAAATTCTCGGCATGCAGCTGAATCAGCCGCAGGAGATCGTCGTTACGAATGACGGAGCGATTCTCGCAACCGAGACGGGCGGAACCAACCGCATCGACGTCTTTCCGCCTGGAAGCACTACGCCGTCGTACGAGCTCCCGGTCTCCGGCGTCCCGACCGAGCTCTCGATCACCGAGCCCGAGCACAAGCTCTTCTTCTCGACGCTCTCAAACGGTACGATCTTTGACGGGCCTTACCCGTTGATCAACTCAAACGGCAGCCCGAACGCCGTCCACGTTAAGGTGCAGGCGGGCGGCGGCGTTCAAGGCATGGCCCTGAGCGACGGGCAGTCGTTCTAGGGAATAAACGTTCCGGGGACATGCCTCAAGTCCCGCGGCGTCGGAAGGCTGCGGCATACGCTCCGAGCGCGCGGGCACGGGCGGCGCGATGGTCGACGATCGGCCGCGGATAGCCGGCGACGTTGCTTGGTTGGTGGATAGCCGGCGCTGCGAGGCGCGCGAGCTCGGGCACGAAGGATCGAATGTATTCGCCATCGGGATCGAATCGCCGGCTCTGCTCGACCGGATTGAAGATACGAAAATACGGTACCGCGTCGGTTCCGACCGAAGCCGCCCACTGCCAGCCTCCGTTATTCGATGCGAGCTCCGCATCGGCGAGATGCTGCTCGAAGTACCGCTCGCCGAGCCGCCAATCGATCAGAAGATGCTTGGTGAGAAACGAGGCGACGAGCATGCGCAGGCGGTTGTGCATCCAGCCGGTCACGTTCAGTTCGCGCATCGCGGCGTCTATCAGCGGATAACCGGTGCAGCCTACGCACCACGCCGCAAAATCCCGCGGTGCGTCCCGCCACGCAATACGGTCGGCCGCCTCCAGAAACGGGGCATCAACGACGCGCGGGAACTGCTTGAGGATCATTTGGTAGAAGTCGCGCCAGACGAGCTCGGAGATCCAGGCATCGATATCGCCACGAACCGCGTCCCGGCAGGCCGCGCGCCGGTCGTAGGCGCCCTCGATGCAACTTCGAATGCCGACCGTCCCCGCGCGTAAGTGCGCGGAAAGCCGCGACGTGCCGCGCAGCGCCGGATTGTTTCGATCTTTGGCGTATCGCTCGATCGCGCCGCCTTCACCGGTAAAGGCCGCCAGCAACTCGTTGCCGATACGCTCGGAGACGCGCGCATATACCGGCGAGCCGCTAAAACCGAAGAGCTCGGGCGCCGGAATGCCCTCGCTCTCTCCAATCTGGTCGCCGGTGAGCAGCTTACGTGCTAATGCTGCGCGCGACGGCACCGGCTGGCGCGGCAACTCGGCGCGCCGCTCGATCCATCGGCGTTTGTAGGGCGTGAAGACGCGATATGACGAGCCGTCGGGGCGCGCGATCTCACCGGCTCCGAAGTAGACGTGGTCTTGCACGGTGCGCACGAGTAGGCCGCTCTCTTGCAGCGCACGCGCCACCGCGCCGTCGCGGCGAATCGCCTCGGGTTCGTAATCTTCGGCGAAGAAGACGGCCTCGGCGCGAACGCGGCGCGCTAGCACGAGCAGTTCGTCGGTAAACTCACCGCGCAGCAAGATGAGATCGCTGTTGAGTGCGCGCAGCTCCGCGCGCAGGGCTGCCAGAGCGCAAAAGAATGAGGCGACCAGCGGCGCCCCCATGCGCGGGCTCGCCAGCAACTGCGGGTTGAGGACGAAGGCACAGCAGATGCAACCGCTCTCTCGCGCCGCTTGGAAGATCGCGGTATTGTCGCCCAGGCGCAGATCGCGCCGGAGCCAGACGATACTGCGTGAAATCACCCGCGGCCGCTTAAGGAGCAGGCATCGATGCGCGCAGCGTGCGTCCGTCGATCGTGCCGTCGAGCTGTGCGACCGCGTCGCCGCCGGCAGTCGCCCACCTAACGTCGAGCGAACCGGTAACCGCGTCGCGCAACGTTAGCTGCGCCTGCGCGCGAGCTACGTGCGCGTCGAGATGCGCGTCGCCGGAGACGGCCAGGTCGTTGGTCCAGCGGATGCCCGACAGCGTCGCCCGCGTAGCGCCGTTGGCCGGCGTGGCCGCGTACGATCCGCCGCGTAAACCCAGACCGGCGGCGAGCCCAAACTCGTACGAGCGCGCTAGTACGTCTGCGGCGGCGAGCGTTGCGGC
>JBARBD010000276.1:0-2900 GCA_049792675.1 Vulcanimicrobiaceae bacterium
TTATCGCTCTTATCCCCCTTCCTTTACCTGAAAACCGTTGCCAGGCTTCAAGCGACTCTCTATAACTCAGGCCGGCCTATTGAACTGTTTCGCGGTGCTTTCCTGAAAAATTCAGGGCGCGTGTGGCAATTCTGACACGCAGCGAAGTTTGGCCAATTTTTGCGAACGATACGGGGTGGAGTCCTGGCGCTAGCCAGAATTTCGAGGAGGGATGTCTCCATGTCAGGCAGAGAACGCTCACGGAAGCTGGGATTGCTGCTCGGCGCTCTGGCAATCTTGTTCTTGTTCGGGAAGCCGCTTTATGGTCAGTCGTCCGCCGCATTCACGGCCACGCTGAGCGGCCGGGTGGTCGATGCGGCCGGCTTAGCTGTAAGAGGCGCGACGGTAACGCTCACCAGCTCGGATCTTGGCATTTCCCGCACGACGACGAGCAGCGATACGGGCCTATACAGTTTTACGTTCCTGCCAGCGGGTGTCTACGCCTTGGAGGCCAAAAACCCGGGGTTCAAGCAGTACCGGCAAGAGGGAATCATCATGGCCGCCGGCCAGAACGCTCAACAGGAGATTAGCCTGACCGTTGGAGCGCTGACTGAAAGCGTCGAAGTTACTTCCCAAGCACCGCTGCTGAACACCGACAACGCGAATATTTCGCAAGATCTGTCCGCCAGATTCACCGAAGGCCTTCCTTTGAACTTTCGCAGCGTGATCAGTTTGACGCTGATCAATTCCTCGGTGAACAACGCTGCTGAAGAGCAGGTGGTGGGAGCCCCGGGTCTCGCGCAAACCGCCGACCAGGACATTTCCTTCCTGAATTTCGGCGGCACGTTTTTTGACACTGCGGCATATCTGATAGACGGGACTTGGGACACGCGGGCTGATTGGGGCGGTGTGATCTACGTTCCGTCGGTGGACGACGTGCAGGAAATGAAGGTTATGACCAACGCGTTCACCGCGCAGTACGGCTGTAGCAGCGGCAACGTCGTCAATATCGTCACCAAGTCGGGAAGCAATGCTTTCCACGGGGATGCTTGGGAGTTCTACGCCAATAACGCGTTCGACGCGAGATACTATTTCAACAACGGAGCTCAACCGTCGTTTAATCGCAATCAGTTTGGCGGCACGATTGGCGGCCCAATCAAGAAGGACAAACTCTTTTTCTTTGCCTACTATGAAGGCGAGCGGCAATCTACTCCATCAACCGCGCAGTTTACACTGCCCACCACCGCGGAGAGGGGCGGAGATTTTTCGGCACTTTTGGGAGCGCAAGCCGGAACGGACTATCTCGGAAGGCCAATCTTTGCCGGTGAGATTTACAATCCTTTCAGCACTCGCCAGGTTCCCTGCGGCGGGACCGATACCGTCACCGGAAATCACGTTACTTGCCCCGCCGGCGCGACCACCGAATTCATTCGGGACCCGGTCTCCGGTAATATCTCAACCGGGCTGGGTGTCACGAACCTGATTCCAGCGGCACTCATGGACACTATTGCCGGCAACATCGCGGCTGCAAACTATTGGCCTACGCCCGGAGCCGGACTGGCGGGCAATTTCACCGCAACCGGACCTGCAGCAGAACACTCGAACGAGTACTCGGGCCGTGTGGACTACAACATCGACGACAGCAACCGGCTTTATGCACGCTGGTCGCAGAAGTTCCAGACAAAAACCAACACACCAGATTTCTACGGACCTGACGATCCGGCAGGCCCGGGACTGTTAAATCCCAATAACCGCTACAGCGTCAACGTCGGCCTCAATCACATTTTCAATCCCACATTTACCATGAACTTGAATTTCGGCGTGAATCGCCACGTGGAGCAGGCGACTGGACAAGGTTTTGGATTCCAAACCTCCACTCTCGGGTTCCCGACATTCATTGACGGAATCGCTCCGGCGTTCCCGCAAATTTCATTCAGCGGTGGCGGCAATTACGCCGGTCTTGGTGCAAATGGCGGGAATAACAATTACATCGTTCCGCAAACCTTCTGGACCACCTCAATTGATTTCACGAAAATGGAGGGTAAGCACGAATTGGCTTTTGGTTTCACGGACGTGTGGCTGCGGATTGACGGCGGCCACTACGGCCAGACGGCGCTCAACTTCCAAACCGCGTCCACGGCGGGGCCCGATCCAAATAACACGACAGCGGGAACGGGCGACGGTTTCGCCGCTTTCCTGTTGGGAGTGGGAAGCGGAGGCAACGGGACGTCGTGCGCACTTTGCACGTCCTACCAGGCATTCCCGGCCACCGACAAGCATTTCCTTGGCTGGTATATTCAGGACGGCTGGAAGGTGACTCCCAAGGTTACGCTTACTCTCGGTATGCGCTACGAAATCCAAACCGCGCCAACCGAGCGTCACAATGCGCAAAATTCGTTCAGCTTCACTGCAGAGAATCCCATCAGCGCACAGGTGGGAGCTTCCTATCCCGGCGCACTCATCTTCGCCTCGCCCAACAACGCTGGCCTTTACAACACCACCTACAACAATATTGCTCCGCGCGTCTCGATTGCCGTTCAAGCCGCCAAGAACCTGGTGATCCGCGGCGGTTACGGAATATTCTACGTGCCCAACTTCTACGGCCAAGGTCCCAATGACGGATTTTCGCAAGCGACTCCATGGACCAACAGTCTGGACAATGGATTAACTCCGGCTACCACTCTCAGCGGGAATGCCAATGTTAATTGTGAAGCCGCTCCTGGCGTTTTCGCTCCCTGCGGCCCGGCATTCACCACCGAACGGCTGCCGACCGGAAATGCCGCGGGCGGATTGCAGGATGTCGGCTTCGGGACCACTATCACGAACCGCAACAGGCAAACTCCTTACGTGGAACAGTGGATGGCCGGAGGTCAATACTCGTTCACTCCCAACGATCTGCTGGACGTCACTTACGTAGGAAA
>JBARBD010000277.1:0-10636 GCA_049792675.1 Vulcanimicrobiaceae bacterium
GGCCTCGGCTCGCTCGGCCCGTTCGAGCACGACGATCGCCGCGCCGTCGCCCATCACGAAACCGTCGCGGTCGACGTCGAACGGACGCGACGCGCGAGCGGCGTCGGGATTGCGCGAGAGGGCGCCCGCGCGCACCAAGCTTTCGTAGACCAGGGGACTGAGCAGCGTCTCGGTGCCGCCGGCGACCGCCGCGTCGATCTCGCCACGCTCGATCATCCCGGACGCGAGTCCGATCGCGTCGAGCGACGAGGCGCACGCGGTGCTGATCGCGAGCTGCGGACCGTGGAGCTTCCAGTGCATTGCGATGCGCGCGCTTGCCATGTTGGGAATGACCAGCGCCATCAGCTTCGGCGTGACCGAGCGAACGGCGTCGAGAAAACGCGTCTGTGACTCCGCGACGAAGGGAAACCCGCCCATCGTGTTGCCGAGAATCACGGCGGTGCGGTCGGGTGGATTCAGCCCGGCTCGCCCGAGCGCCTCGTGCGTGGCGACCATCGCGTACTGCGTGAAGCGGTCGGTGTTGCGCAGTGCGCCCGGCGGCAGGGTGCTGCCGTCGAGAAAGTCGTCGGGGACGGCCGCCCAGAGCATATTCCCGGAGAGCCGCGAGCCGCCGGCGATCGGCGCGATCGCGTGGCGCCCTTCGAGCAGCCGCCGCCAGAAGGCCTCGACCCTGCTGCCGATCGGCGAGACGATCCCCATTCCCGTAACGGCAACTCGCTCCATCACCACGCTCATTCACACAGCGCGACGCCGGTCGCCTGCCGAACGGAGCGGGGCAAGAAGCGCCCCGCGCGCGTCGAAGCGAGCCGCGTGGAGCGAGGCGTGAACGTGCCGCAGTCGTACCGCTTAGTCCGGCGCGACGCGCGGACCGAGCGTACCGTCGTGCGGCTGCGCAGCGGTGCGACCTTTGGCGGCGACGAGATCGCCATCTGTGCCGGTCCCTGCGGCGTCGAGTCGAACGAGCAACTCGATCAGACGGCACGCGCGGTCGCCGAGGCCGGGGCGAACGTCCTGCGCGGCGGGGCGTATAAACCGCGTACCTCGCCGTACTCCTTCCAAGGTCTGGGCGAAGAGGCGCTCAAGATGCTGCGTTTCGCCGCCGACCGTTACGGTTTGGGCGTCGTCACCGAGGTGATGGACCCGCGCGACGTCGAGCGGGTCACGCAATACGCCGACATGCTGCAGATCGGCACGCGCAACATGCAGAACTTCGCGCTGCTGCGCGAGGTCGGCGCATCCCGCACGCCGGTGCTCCTGAAGCGCGGCCTCTCCGCGACGGTACAAGAGTGGCTGCTCGCCGCCGAATACGTCTTGCTCGGAGGCAACGAGGACGTCGTCCTCTGCGAGCGAGGCGTGCGTTCGTTCGACGCCACGACTCGGAATCTGCTCGACATCGCGGTCGTACCGCTCCTCGAAGAAATGACGCACTTGCCGGTGATCGTCGATCCTTCGCACGCGATGGGCATCGCTCGCCTCGTCCCGCCGATCGCCATCGCCAGCGTCGCGATCGGCGCGCACGGGCTCTTGATCGAAGTCCATCCCGACCCGCCCAATGCGCTCTCCGACGGCGCGCAATCGCTCGACTGCGCGACCTTCGCCGGCTTGATGGAACGGTTGGTGCCGATTGCGGCGTTCGTGGGGCGCACCCTTCCTAAACGCCTGCTAGAGGTTCGGTAGCGACTCCAGCGCCGCCGCCGCCGTGCGGTCGAGCAGCAGGGGCGTAAGGCTTGCGTAGCCGGCGTGGACGGCGCCGATATCGGTGCCCAGCGTCTCGCGATCGGTCTCGAACGGCGATTCCCAAGCGCGATAGTAACGCGTTTCGCCGTTATGCTCTTCGCCGACCATGCGGCCGCAGATGCGCTTGCGGCCGAGCCGCGTAATTGCGATGCCGCGAATCTCGTCCAGCGGAAGGTTCGGGACGTTCAGGTTCCAGTAACAGGCTCCCTCGCGAAGATGCTCCGACGCGTGCGCGATGCAGCGGCGTGCAATCTCCGCGGCGCTCTCCCAATGACGGCGGTTTTGCGGCGCGGCGTAGTTGGAGGCGAGCGAAATCGCAAGCGCGGGGATGCCGAGCAGCGACGCCTCGACCGCTCCGGCGACGGTCCCCGAATAGTTCACGTCGTCGGCGAGGTTCGGCCCGTGATTGATTCCGCTGATGACCAGCTCCGGGCGCGACGATAGCTCGGTCGATCCGAGAAAGACGCAGTCGGCCGGCGTCCCGGAGCACGCGTACGAGAGCACCGTCGCGCCGTGCCGCCGTTCCATCGTGATCGCTTCGTCGGCGGTGATGGCGTGCGAAACGCCGCTGCGATTGCCCGAGGGCGCCACGACGACCAGCGCGTGCTCGTCGCGCAGCAGTTCGACGAGCGCGTCAATTCCCGGCGAATCGATGCCGTCGTCGTTCGTGATCAGGATGCGCATCCGCGCTATGCCGCGGCGGGCACGAAGCGCAGCGCGAGACCATCGATGCAGTAGCGAAGGTACGTTGGGGGAGGGCCGTCGTCGAAGATGTGACCGAGGTGGCCGCCGCAACGGCCGCAGTGCACTTCGGTGCGAGCGTACATCAGATCGAAATCGGCTTGGGTGCGGGTCGCGTTCGGCAACACGGTCCAAAACGACGGCCACCCGTCGCGACTGTTGTACTTATTCTTCGAGGAGAAGAGCGTGAGGTCGCAACCCGCGCAAGCGTACGTGCCGGGCCGGTTCTCGGAGATCAGCGGGCTCGAGAATGCCGGCTCGGTGCCGCCGCGGCGGAGGATATCAAAACGCTCGCGCCCGAGCAGTTCGAGCCATTGCGCGTCGGTATGCGTGACCTCGTAGGCTTGCTCGGCCCCGAATCCTCGCGAGCGCACCCCGGCTATCGCGAAAGCCGCGGCTAGGGCGGCAGCGAACTCGACCCGCCGCATCAGATGTTTACCGGGGCGACGTGGCACGCGGCGCCGCCGTTCTTTTCGAAGTAGCGCTGGTGGTACTCTTCGGCCGGCCAGAAGCGCGGCGCCGGCTCGATCTGCGTGACGATCCGGCGGCCCTGCGTCGCCTGCTCGCGATCGCGCGAGGCGATCGCGGCGCGTTCCTGCTCGGGCGAATGCGTGAAGATCGCCGAACGGTATTGATCGCCGACGTCGGGGCCTTGCCGATTGAGCTGCGTCGGATCGTGTATTTGCCAGAAGGCGTTGAGCAGTTGGTCGTAGGTAATGCGCTGCGGATCGAAGGTCACTTCGACCGCCTCGGCGTGACCGGTCGCGTGGCCGCAGACTTGGCGGTACGTCGGGTTCTCGACGTGGCCGCCGGTGTAGCCCGAGACCGCGTCGATGACGCCGGGCAGCTGCCGGAATGCGGCTTCGACGCCCCAGAAGCAGCCGGCGGCGAAGGTGGCGGTTTGCGTGTTCATACGCTTCTAGAACGCCGCACGGCCGAAGCCGGATGCATTGCCCGGCGCCGGCGGATCAGAACTGCGCCATGAAGCGATCGATCGCGGCTTGATCGACCCCGGCGCCGACGAGCCGCGCGGCGAGCTGCACGCCGTTTTCCGGCGGCGTCACGAACATGAACGGCGCGGCGGCGCCGGCGGCGGCGCGGACCGTGCACCACTGGGCCGCGGCCGGAACGAGGGTGGTCTGGTACGGCGGGAGCGTCACCGGCGCGTCTCCGGCGACGACTTCGAGCCGTGACGCAAGCGACATGAGGATCAGCGGGCGTTCGTTTGTCGCAAGCGTGGCAGGTTCGGGCCCGGCAACGATCCGCTCGACGACGAAGTGCCGATCGGCGATCAGCGCGGTGCGTTCGAGCCCTTCGAAGGCGTAGGGCAGCTGCACGAGCGTCCCGGCGGTGGTCGCGCGATAGTCGAGCACGTCGGCGGCCTTTTGCACGTGAAGCTCGCGCGGCTTGCCGTCGAGTCCGAGACGGTTGTAGTCGAACATGCGGTACGTCAGATCTGAGGCCTGCTGCGTCTCGAAAACCGTGACGCCTGGCCCGATCGCGTGCACCATGCCGTGCGGTATGTAGACGGCGTCGCCGGTCTTCAACGGAATTTTGCGCAAGATTTCTGCGAGCGTCCCGTCGGCGACGCGGCGCTCGTACTCGGCGCGCGACGTGTCGCGCGTCCAACCGTAGACGATCTCGGCGCCGGGCTGCGCGTCCAGCACGTACCAGCACTCGGTCTTGCCGAAAGGCTGGTGCTCCACGCGCTGGGCGTACGCGTCGTCGGGGTGGACTTGCACCGAGAGCCAATCGTGCGCGGTGATGATCTTCGTGAGCACCGGAAAGATGCGCGCCGGATCGATAGTGCCGAGCAGCTCCGAGCCAAGCTTCGCGCGCAGGTCGGCGACGCTCGAACCGGTCAACGCGCCGTTGGTGACCCGATCGGCGTCCCAGCATTCCCAGGATTCACCGAGCCGCGCGTTCGGATCGCCGTGCTTGCCGTAGACGCGGACGAGTTCGTCGCCGCCCCACACCTGCGTCGTCAGCTTCGGATCGAGTTCGTAGGGATAGAGCAGTTCGCGCTGCATGGTCGGACGTACCATACGCTGCTTGCGCCCAAACTCCCGGCACGGCGCGGCGCGAAAGACGGTTCCGGCACGCGCGGGAGAGAAGAGAGCCGGCGTGCACGACATCTATATCGGCATCGGTTCGAACCTGGGCGATCGGCAGGGCAACATCCTGACCGCGCTGCAGCGTTTGCGGGCGCGCGCGCAGATCCTCGCCGTCTCGGCGTTCTACGAATCGGAAGCCGCCCACGGCGCCGAAGGGCCGGCCTATCTGAACATCGCGGCCTTCCTTCGCACGCAGCTCGATGCCGAAGGTTTCAAACGCTTTGCGCGCGACGTCGAGCTCGCGGTCGGGCGCGCCCGCGGCACCCGAAGGCTGGCGGCCAGGCCGATCGACGTCGATCTCTTGATCTTCGACGGCACGGTCGTTCAAGCGCATCTCGAGATGCGGCCGTACAACCTCGCGCCGCTCGCCGAGATCGCGCCGCACGCGGTCGAGGCGCCGCGCGATGGGTCGGTCCGTCGGCGCGAACGCGGGTTGCGCTTCGACACCGACCGTCAATCCGAAGAACCCGAAGTCCGCCTCTCGCTCGGTCGAGCCGGCGTCGCGCGGGTGCGCCGCGTCGTGCATCTGGAGATCGACGGTCACGCGCGCGTCTACAACGGCGAGTTCACGATGGTCGCCGATTTGGCTCCCGACAGAGCCGGCGTTCACATGTCGCGCTTCGCCGAGGTCCTCGAGGAGGCGACGCTCGACGTCCTCGCGCGCGAGAAGCCGGCCCGTGTCGAGCGCCTGGCAGAAGCGATCGCCCGCGAGATCGTCGGCACGCAGCGAGCGATTCGGGCCGACGTGCGGCTGCGCGCCGAGTTCGGCCTCGAGCGCTGGACGCCGGTGAGCGGCAAGCGCGGCGAGGAGACGTATGCGTTGATCGGCATCGCGCACGCCGACGCGGAGGGAACGCGGCGCGTCGTCGGCGTCGAGGCCGAAGGGATGACGGCCTGTCCGTGCGCGCAGGCGATGGTCCGCGAGCATTCGCTGCAGGAACTGATCGAGGTCGGCTTCAGCGAGAGCGAGGCGAAGCGCGCGCTCGACGCGCTGCCGGTCGCGACGCACAACCAGCGGGGTCGCGGCTCGATCCTGCTCGGCAGCGACGACGGCGCCGACGCGATTCGCGCCGAGGATCTCGTCGAGATCGTCGAAAACTCAATGTCGAGCGAGACCTACGACCTCTTGAAGCGGCCCGACGAGTTCTTCGTCGTCAACAAGGCGCACCACAACCCGAAGTTCGTCGAAGACGTCGTGCGCGGGATCCTCGCCCGCGCGCTCGACATGTACGCCGACTTCAGCGACGAGACGTTCGTCTTCGCCAGCCACGTCAACGAGGAGTCGATCCACAAACACGACGCTTTCGCCGAAGGCTACGGCCTCTTCGGCGAGCTGCGCGAGGAGCTTCGCACCGGCGCCTACGTCATGCCGAAGACCGACCTGGCCGCGTGGCTGCGCACGCGTCCCTCACCGGTCCTGGCTTAGCAGGCTGCTAGGCAGATCCTTCGAGTGCGTCGATGCGCGCGCGCAGCGAGGGATGCGACGAGAAGAAGAGCTCGTACCAGGGCGGCGGATCTTCGTCGGCGAGATTCTGATCCCGCAACCGGCGAAAGGCCGAAGCTCCCGCGCTGGCATCCCGCGTCGCGTCCAGTGCGAAGCGGTCGGCGGCCCATTCGCGCGAACGCGAAAAGGCGAGCAGCAGCGGGCGGAACGCCTGCATCGTGACGAGCATCGTCGCATAGAGGCGCACGACCAGCAGCGGGCGGTCGCGCAGCGCTTCACGTTCCTGCGGCGACGTCGTCGCGTTGGCAATCAGGAAGAGCGAGACCGCGAGCGCCTCCCCGACGGCGATCGCGCGCCAGGTATCGGCGCTAACGTAGTGTCCGAGCTCGTGCGCGACGACGAACTCGGTCTCGTTCTCGGGAAACGCCTCGATCAGGGTATCGCCGAGCACGATGCGGTGCGTGTGCCCGACTCCGGTCACGAACGCATTGGCTTTGCGGGTCTGACGGCTCATATCCATCCGCAAGATCTCCGCGTCGCCGACGCCGAAGCGCGCCGCGAGCCGGCGCAATCGTTCTTCGAGCGAGCCGGTTACCGGCTCGAACTTGTTGAAAAGCGGCATCACGTAGAGCGGCACGATCAGGTTGCCGATCACCAACAGCGGGAAGGCGCCGGCGCTTGCGAGCAGCGGCCAGAGCCGCGGCGCGCGCCGCAGCGCGAAGCCGAAGAGCGTCGAGACGAGGGCGGTCAAGGCGGTGCTCAGCAGCGCGCTCTTCACATAATCTTCCAGCCAATCCGAGCGCGTCTGTTCGCTTAGGCCAAAGCGGCGTTCGAGCGTGTACTCCTGGACGAACGCGGTCGGGAGATCGATCGACGCCGAGAGCAGCGAGAGCGGCACGATGTAGAGCGCCGGCCGAAGCCACGGCGGGGCGAAACGCGTCGCGCGATCGACGCCGCGTGCCAGCGGGCCATAGGCGAAAGCGAGAAAGCCGGCCGTGCCCCGCAGCGTATCCACGACCTCGAGCGCGCGGCGCGTGCGCGCGTACGCGCCTGCGTCCTTCGCAACCGCCGGCGACGGATCGCGCCACTCGCGCGCGGCTTCGAGCGCGCGGGCGATTGCGTATCCGGTCGCGATTCCGCTCCCCAATCCCACCAGTATCGAACGCGTCGTCATCAGATGATCGAGATCGTCTCCTTGGGTTTGGGGTGGGCCTCGATCGCCGCGAGCAGGCCGGCGGCGAGCTCGTCGCAGATCGGGTCGTCGAGCTCTTCGATCTTGCCCTCGTCGGCGAGCTTCGCCTTGACCGGATCGATCGGAATCCGCGCCAGCACGGGCGCTTCGGCGAGCTCGGCAACCCGCTGCGCGTACGAAGGCCCGAAGATCTCGTAGCGAGTCCCGGTATCCGGCGCGACGAAATAGGACATGTTCTCGACCACCCCGAGCACCGGTTTTTTCAACTGGCGCACGAGGTTCGCCGCTTTGCGCACGATCATCGTCGCGAGCGCCTGCGGCATCGTGACCAGCACGACCCCGTCGATCGCGAGCGATTGCAGGACGGTCAGCGGCGCGTCGGAGGTTCCCGGAGGGAGATCGACGAGCAAGAAGTCGAGATCGCTCCAGAGGACCTGTTCGTAGAACTGGCGGATCACGCCCGCCACGATCGGACCGCGCCAGATCATCGCGGTGTCCTCGTTCTCGGTCAAGAGATTGGCGCTCACGACCTCGATCGCGCTGCGCGAGAGCGCGGGCACCATGAGCGGCAAGGGCTGGCCTTGCGGCGTCTTCTTTGCCGGGTCGGCGTGAATCGTCATCGGTTCGTGCAAACCGAAGAGCTTCGGAATCGACGGCCCGGTAATGTCGGCGTCGAGGATGCCGACGCGGTAATGTTTGCGCCGCAGCCCGATTGCGGTCATCGCCGTGACGAGCGACTTGCCGACCCCGCCCTTGCCCGACATAATCGGGATCGTGTGAGCGATCGTCGCGTGCCCGCTGAACGCGCCTGGCGCGCGGCGTGCCGGGCGACGGTCCTCATTGGTGATCAGCGGCACGAAGCCCGAGAGACGGGCCTGTTTGAGGGCCGTGACGATTGGTTCGACGCGCAGCCCGTGCGCTCGCGCGCCCTCTTCGACCGTCTCGTACTTGCTGACCGAGCACCCGCTGCAGCCCAATCCAAAAGAGGTCATCACGTCGGCCGCGATCGGCAGTTGCGCGACCAGCTCCTTGATATTCGTCTGTGGCGTGATCTCGAGCTCGATGTGGGGCATGGCTTCTCCGTTGAACCTGCGAATCGCGTCGTCGTATGCAACCTCCCGTATCGCTGCGGCTCCCGTCATCTCCCCCCGGTACGAGCGAGCGCGCTGCCGACGTGCTCGCCGGCGGCTGCGATTCCCCGGTCCGTTCGGGCTGGGGCGCCGGTGCGCCGATGTTCGTCCAGGCAGCGGGCCGCGGCGCGTACGCGTACGACGAGAGGGGCCGGCGCTACGTCGACTACGTGATGGCGTACGGCCCGTTGCTTTTCGGCCACACGCACCCGGCGCTGACGACCGGGCTCGATGCGATCGCGAGCCGCGGCCTGGTGTGGGGATCGACGCACCCGGAGGAGGTGCGCCTCGCCGAACGCATCCGCTCGCACCTTCCCTCGATGGAGCGCATGCGTTTCGTGACGACCGGAACCGAGGCGGTGATGAGCGCGATTCGCGTCGCGCGTGCCTTCACCGGACGCACGCGCATCCTCAAGTTTGCCGGGAACTACCACGGACACTTCGATCTTGCGCTGCTCGACGCGGGCGCGTCGGCGCATGCCTCGGGCCGCGCGCGCAGCGGAATTCCCGATGCCGTGCGCGCGGACGTCTCGGTTGCGCGTTATAACGATCTCGGCTCGGTCGACGAGCTGCTGGCCGGCGCGGGAACCGACCTGGCCGCCATCCTGGTCGAGCCGATCGCCGGCAACATGGGCCTCGTGCCTCCCGCTGCCGGCTTTCTCGAAGGCTTACGCGAGCGCGCGACGGCGCACGGCGCGCTCCTGATTTTCGACGAAGTCATCACCTGGTTGCGCTTCGGTCTGCGCGGCGCGCAAGGGCGTACCGGCATCGTCCCGGACCTGACGACGCTCGGAAAGATCATGGGCGGCGGCGTGCCGATCGCAGCCTTCGGCGGGCGCGAAGCGGCGATGGCAACGCTGGCGCCGTCCGGCGCGGCGTTTACCGGCGGCACGCACGGCGGAAACCCGTTCTGCGTTGCGATGGCGCATCGCGTCCTGGATCTGCTCGAATCGCATCCCGAATACTATGCATACGTGGATGCGCTGGCGAGGCGGCTGGCCGGCGGCATACGGGCGATCTTCGAACGCCGCGGACTGCCGTATGCGGTCGTGCAGCAGGAGTCGGTCGTCGATTTCAAGTTTCGCGCGGGCGCGGCGAACCGGGACTACGAGGATGCGCGGCGTGCCGACGCGAGCGCTTATGCGTCCTACTACCGCGCGATGCTCGATCGCGGCGTGCTGCTGCCTCCCTCACAGAACGAGGTGATGTTTCTCTCGACCGCGCACACCGAGACCGACGTCGACGAGACGCTCGAGGCGATCGCAGCGTCGCTGTAGCGTCAGGGGATTTCGCAGGATTCGAACGCGAAGTCGTAGATCCCGGCGCCGTAGCCCTCGGGCGCGAGTTGCAGGTCGTGGGCGCCGAAGCGCGCGTTCGCGAGGAGGTCGTACGAACGCGGGGCGTCCACGGTGACGTACGACGCGCCACGGGCGTCGTAGCGGATATCGGCGCCCGCATCGCTGCGGGCGATCGGCTTCCCGTCTTGCATGACGTCGACGCGCAGCGCGGAGCCGGCTTCGGGCTTCATTACCGCCATGACCTCGATCGCGTGATAGCGCATCGTAAGGCGCCCGTTGCCGCCGCCCGAAACGAGGGCTTGCGAGGTCGCGTGCCAGAAGCCTTGCAAATAAATGCGCCCGTCGGCGTGCGAGGGCGACGCGTCGGCATAGTTCGTATCGCTTGTGGGGTCGTTGAACGCGGTCGCGTTCGCGATCCGCGCGGCTTCGATCAGAATCTCGGGCGTTTTCGGGTAGCAGACCGCGCCTGGCTTGTCGTAGCTGTCGGCCGGCAGCAGCGCCATCACCGGGGGGAACGTAAGTTTCGGGTCGGCGCTCTTGAGTAGCGCTTGAATGCGGGCCTCGGTCTGCGGATAGCCACCCTCGCCCTCGACGCTCTCGACGAGCCTTCCGCTCTGATCGTAGAGATATTCGTGCGGCCAAATCGTGTTGCCGTAACGCTTCCAGATCGCAAAATCATCGTCGAGCACGACCGGCCAGGCGACGCCGAGGCGCTTGGCCGCGGCGGCGACGTGGGCTCGCTCGCCGGAGAAATGAAACTCCGGCGTGTGGACGCCGATGATGACCAAACCCTTATCGTGGTAGCGGCGATACCATTCGCGCAGGTATGGGAGCGTGCGCAGGCAGTTGATGCACGTGTACTCCCAAAAGTCGACCAAGACGACCTTGCCCTGCAACATTTGCGGGGTGAGCGGCGGACTATTGAGCCAGCCGGCGCCTCCATCGAAGCTCGCCATATGCGCGGGCGGTGCAGTCGAGAC
>JBARBD010000278.1:0-6193 GCA_049792675.1 Vulcanimicrobiaceae bacterium
GACTTCACCTACGACCTACCGTTTGCGTTCACCGGGAAGATCGAAAAAGTCGAAGTCGATCTGAAACCAGCGTAGCACAATGTGTCGGAGCCGAGCCAGTTCTACGCACGCATTCGTCTCAGCCGGGTACGGCTGGACGAGCTGCTCGCGAGCGCATTCCCCGACCCGAGCGGCGACGCCGAGGTCCTGGGCTGGCTCTCGAGGGCGTCCTACTACGGCGAGCGCTGGACGCTCGCCGCGCTCGACTTCTCGGAGAACTACGACGACTTCACCGCCGCCGTCGCGGTCTTTGTCGAGGCGGCAAAGTATAAGGACCTGCCGGGAGCCGACGGTATGCTCATCTACTCGTATCTATTCGGCGATAGCCATCCATCGGCGGCGCTGCGCATCGAGATGAGTAACGCTACGTTCCTGAGTGAAAGCGAAACCGAAACGCTCGCCGCCGAGGCGGACGAGACGATGGAAGCGCTGATCGCCGAGGGCGCCGCCGCAAACCCGCAGGAGCCCTGACTCCGGCACGCGTAGGCTCGGCCCACCGGGACCGTCCTGAGAAAGGCGTGCATCGAACGTGCTCGAGAGCAAGACCCCAAACTTTGGAGCGCAACTGAAGCAGCTGCGACTCGAAGCGGGGCTGTCGCAAGAAGAGCTGGCGAAGCGCGCGCGGATCAGCGTGCAGGCCGTCGGTGCGTACGAACGCGGGACGCGACGGGCGCCCCATCGCGATACGTTCGCGCTCTTGGCCGAGGGTTTGAATCTGACCGGCGAGCAGTACGACCGGCTGCTCAGCGCGGCCGAGCGCGCCCGCCTTCGCGGCCCCGACGCACCCCGCGCGACACGCAACCTTCCGCTTCAGCTAACCCAGCTCATCGGGCGCGACGGCGACGTGCGCGCGATTCGGACGCTCGTCGCGGAGAGGCGCCTCGTCACGCTGGCCGGTACCGGAGGGATCGGTAAGACGCGAGTGGCCCTCGAAGTCGCGTCGCAGCTGGTCGCCGATGCTCGAGACGGCGTTTGGTTCGCCGATCTGTCCGCCCTCACAGATCCGGCACTGGTAGCTGGAACGATCGCCTTCGCGTTGGGCATAGCCCAGCGAGCCGATCAGCCGGTGCTCGAGACGCTGCAACGCGGCGTTCGCGATAAAGAACTGTTGCTCGTGCTCGACAATTGCGAGCACCTGATCGACGAGACGGCGCGCGTTGCCGACGCCGTGCTGCGCGATGCGCCCGGCGTCAAGGTTTTGGCGACGAGCCGCGAAGCGCTGCGTATCGCCGGCGAGCGCGTTTACCGCGTCCCGCCGCTCGACGTTCCGACGGCGGTCGAGTTGTTTGCCGACAGCGCGGCCACGGCGGATCAGGCGTTCGTGCTGACGGATCAGAATGGCCCGATCGTGGCCGAAATCTGCCGGCGGCTCGACGGCGTTGCGTTGGCGATCGAGCTGGCTGCGGCGCGCGTGACGTCACTGACGCCGGAACAGATTCTCAACGAGCTCGACGAGCGCTTCCGCATCTTGGTAAGCGGAAGCAGAACCGCGCTGCCGCGCCAGAAGACCCTGCGCGCCCTCATCGACTGGAGCTACGACTTACTGGGCAGCGAAGAGCAGCGCCTCTTCCGTCGGCTCTCGGTCTTTGCCGGCGGCTGGACGCTGCCCGCGGCGACCGCGATATCTTCCGATTCTGGCGCTTTCGACGTTCTCGGGTCTTTAATCGATAAGTCGCTGGTCGTCGCCCAGGTTGGCTTGGAAGAACAACGTTACGACTTGCTCGAGTCGATTCGCGTCTACGCGTTCGATAAGCTCGTTCGAGTCGGCGAACGCGACGAGATCGCGCGCCGGCACGCAGAGTACGTTGCCTCATTTGCCGCCGCCGCGCTTGGCGTCGATCAGTATGCGCGGCGCATCAACGTGCTTCGCGCGGATGTCGAGAACATACGCTCGGCCCTACGCTGGTGTCTCGGCGGCGACGACCGGCTCGCGATAGCCGCGCGTATCCTGCGCGACGCTCGAACCTTCTTGTCGCAGAGCTTGCGGGGAGAATTCTTGGCGCAGACGCGCGAGGTCTTGCGGCGCGCCGAACGCCTCGACCCGGAGCTGCGAGCCGAGATGCTGATCCAGCTCTCGTTCTTAACCGTCGGTGCCGAAGCGCTGGATGCCGCCCGAGGCGCCGCCGAACTGCTCGAGGGGTCGGGCTTACGAAATCTCACGCTTTTGCGCGCTTACCAGCGCGCGAGCTACGCGCTCGCGCAGGTGCGGCGGATCCCCGAGGCGCTCGAGACGAACCGGCGCGCCATCGAGCTGCACCGCGACCTCGGCGTCACCGATCCGCACACCCTCCGCTCGCTGCACTACGGGCAAGGCTATCTGCTCAGCCATCAATTGGAGCTGAGAGCGGCACGCGAGGCTTGGGGCAAAGCGCGCGACCTCGCGACCGCGATCGGCGATACCGGGCGCGCGGCGATCGCTCAATGCAACATCGCAGAAGCGCTCTACTTGGAGGGAGACGTCGAGGAGGCGATGCGCCTCGCCGCGGAATGCCTCGAAGTTTTCCAGCGCGAGGCGCTGATCTATTGGCAAGCGCTGACGCTCAACAACATGGCGGCCTACCGGCTCCACATGCACGACCTTCGGAATGCGGCGCTCGACCTGCTCGCAGCCGTCGAGGCCGTGCGCCGCGCCGGCGACGATGGGCTGATGCTTGCGCGATCGATCCTGCACGCTGCGACGCTCGCCGCGGCACTTGGCGATTTCCAGGCAGCCGGCGAACTCGCCGGATACTCCGCCGCCTGGTTCGACGCGCGCGGCTTCTACGATCCGGGCGACGAGCGCCAATCCGAACGACTGGCGGCGCAATTGCGCGGGCGACTCGAGGACGATGAGTACGTGCACCTAGCCCGTCGCGGGGCCCAACTCGACGAACGCGCCGCCTGGGAGGCGGCGCGTTCCATCATCGCTCGGGTGGCCGGATAGAACCTACCGGCTAACCGCGACGCTTTGGGCGGAGCATTGGCACTTGAGCGTATACGTCGGGCTGCTCTCGCCCGGCGCAACTTCGGCAACGCTGCCTTCGCCGCTGGCCTGGTAGATCGCGCCTTGCGGCGTCACGGCCGTCATCCCGTAGGCCGGAACCGACGAGATTATCCGCGACGGCTCGGTTTGGCCGGGCGGAAAGACTCCGATCGCTTGGCCTTGGCTGCTCGCCACGTAAATGTTGCCGGCCTTGTCGATGCCGATGCCCGGTCCGTTGAGATTGTGGCCGTTCACGTCGAGGCCCAGCGGGGTCGCGACCGAAGAACCCGGTGCGACCTCGAAGAGCTGCACTTGAAGCTTCGCAACTTCGGCGACCATCAGATTGCCCATTGGGTCGAAGGCCATGCCGCCGGGCGCAAATGCGTAGCCGCTATCGCCGGTGTCAATCGTTCGTTCGGCGGTGTTGCTGCCCGGAGCGAACTCCTGCACGATGCCGTCGTCCTGATACGATTCGTTCACGAAGACGTTGTGATGCGCGTCCACCGCGACGACCGACGGATTGCCTTTGAAGTTGGTAATTTGGAAGAATGGCGATGACGCACCCGGCTTAAACTCCGTAACGCTGGCCGGATACTTGTTGGGAAAGTTTGCGACGTATAGATAGTTTCTCGAGTCCACGAAGAGTCCGAGCGGACGGCCCGTGCCGTTGGTGATCGTCCGGATCAGTTGCGGGTCTCCCATACCTGCTGTGTAGACGAGGATTTGGCCCACGCCGGGCTGCCCGTCAATGTCGCCGACGTACAGTACGCGGCCGCCGTGCTTGTGGGACATCGACGTCGCCATCGGCCGAGCCTGATTTGAGCCCGTCGCGGGCGTAAAGGTCGCGGGCGCCTGATTCGAACACCCCGCCAGCATTCCGGCTGCGACCAAGGTAAGGGCCGATATATTTTCACGCATCTCACGACGATAGTCGGGGAATTGTGAAGAGACTCTGAAGCGGCAACGGGTTAATGTGTCGGGACCGGTTCGGCGCGCTCGAGGACCGACGTGTGGGCGCGAATCAGTTTGGTCGCCGGCGCGTTCGTCATATCGCTCAACGTATCGGCGAGCGGCAAAACGTCAACCCCAATCAGCCCCCCTTGCGGATGGTCGAGGTCGATGATCGTAAAGACCGTCGCCGCAAAGAGCAAACAGAAAATGGTCGAGAGCAGCCCGTTGGGCGCCCTCGCGTGTCCGAACGTCAGCCCTAAGAGCAGGGCGCCGACGATCGTGCAGAGCAGGATGATGCCGATGATCGTTCGCGGCACGTGATTGGTAAGCGCCGCGAGCTGCTCGTCGGAGACGTTGATTACGTCGATCACGGATCGCGTGACGTCGGCGTAGAAGGGGCTGCGCGGATCCCGCCGCGCCGCGCTCGCCGCCATCGCCCAGAGCTGCCCCTGGAAGCCTTTCCCCTCGGCGATCGAGAGGCGCTCGGCACGAATATCTCCGACCTCGGCGTACGCGTCCAAGCGTGTCTTGGTGTACTCGATCAGGAGATTCCGGAAACGGGCCGTCTTGGCGGGGGGAAGAAACCCGGCTCGCAGGTATGCGGTGCGAATCGCGTCGGCTTCGACGACGACCAGCGCGCGACGAGCCTCGAATCGCCCGGCTGCGAACGAGAATGAGAAGCCGAGGATCAAGGCGATCAGCGCAAAGATCGCCGCTTGCCCCAAGCCAAACGCCCAACCTGCCTTATCGTCTTTTGCCCTGCCGTAGCGGGCAGCGTAGAAATAGCCCACGGCGAGCGCGACCAGCGAGAGCGGGAAGACCGCGATGAAATACGCGATCGGATCCGGCCTGGTCGTCAGCGTATCGAACATTGCGCGCCCTCTACACGGTTACGGAGGCGAGTAGACGCAAGCGGTTTGCGGAGCCGGACACTCGGACGCGTAGCCAGGCTGCACGATCGCGTTGATGAAGAACTCGTAGGCAAATCCGGGCGGAAAGGTACTGCTGGTGCCGACGTAGCCCTTCGCGTCGAAGAACGACCGCCAGTCGGGCGGGCAGTTCGGCCCGCACGGGTCGCAGACTTCCGGATTCGCGCCGTTCGCGCTCGGATCTACGGTCATCTCGGCAACCTCGTGACTCAGCTGCCACGCATAGACGTCGGCGGCATCCTGCACGGTAAAGCTTTGCCCGAAGACGTTGACGAAGCAATACGGAAGGTTGGCGATCCCGTGATAGCCGAGCACGCCTTGACTGCTCTGCGCGTCCGTATTGGTCACGCCTTGCGGGTTGAGCACGACCACGCACGCAGCGCTCGTATCGAGCGCGTGCTCCTTGGCGATCTCGTTCACCCAGCCTTGCAGCGTCCGGTCGTTGAAGCTAGAGCCGGAGAGCTTTACCGAGTAGGCCAACGTCGCCGGCGCAACGGAGAGGCCGTTCTTTCCGTAGGCCGAGGCGTACGCCGAGATCGGCTTGGAGGCGAGCGTCAAGAAGTCGATCGCGATCGCGAGATCGGCCGCCGCCACGGAAAGCTTCTTGCCGGGAGCCTCGCTCGTATCTACTGCGAACGAGATCCCCGCGACGTAAACCGTCCCGTTGAAGAGCGGCGTCTGCGGCACGGCTTGGACGGCCGGCGTCACCAGGCCGCTCAGGGCCGCGCGAAGATCGCCGGGCAACGAGCTTTCCTTGAGGCGATGCAAGCGCGAGAGCACGCTGAACGGAACGATGCTGCCGAAGCCGGCCTCGGGCTCGAGGGCGGGTATCACGCCCGGCAGGTGCTTCTGCAGGTACCGCGCGTTCTTGAGGGCTCGGGTCGCGCAAAGGCGTTGGTGATTCATCATCAGACCAGATTAGGCTGATTGCACGGCGGTTTGGCCGGCGCCTTTCACCAAGCAGGTAAGCCTCACGGACGCCGAAAACGCTTTGCCATGCGCGTCACCAGATTCGTCTCGAGCCTCCTCGTGGGCGTAACGCTCGCGGCATGCTCGCACTCTGCCGGCCCCTCACTGCTGCCCTCGACCCTCACGCCGTCATTTATGGCCGGCCCGAGCGCAGGCGGCTTCAAATCGCTCTACAGTTTCAAAGGCCTTCCGGACGGCATGGAGCCGGCGGGCGGGATGGTCGTTTTGGACGGAAAGCTCTACGGCACGACGCAGGTCGGCGGTAAGGCCGACAGCGGCGCGGTCTTCACAACCGATGCCGCCGGCAACGAGCACGTGCTCTACAGTTTTGGAAGCGCTGGTT
>JBARBD010000279.1:0-15540 GCA_049792675.1 Vulcanimicrobiaceae bacterium
CGCTCGCGCCGGCGACGCCGGTCGCGGCCGCAGCGGTCACCGGCGTGCTGATCGTCGACGTGCTCCTGCTCTGCACGATCGTCTTTGCCTACCGCCGTCTGCGGCCGATCTTGGCCGTTCATCTTGCGAGAGGGCCGCGTCGATGAACGTCCGGGCATTACTTGTCGTCGGTTTTCTGCTCGCCGCTCTGGCGCTGCTGACCGTCCCTGCGCGAGCCGGAACGCAGGCGATCTATCACGGCGGGACCTATTTCGGATCGGTCGTCGTCGAGCCAGGCCAAGTCGTCGACGGAGACCTCACCGTGATCTTCGGCGACGCGACGATCGCGGGCGTCGTCGAGGGCGACGTCAACGTGATCGGCGGCAACCTCTACCAGCGCCCGGGCGGCGTCGTCACCGGACAGGTTGCGGCGATCGGCGGTGAGGTCGCGCAAGCGGTCGTTCCGTGGGCGCCGGGCGATTCGTCCTACACGCCGTTTCTTCCCGACCACCGTCAGCTCTGGCGCCTATCCTGGAATTTGCTCGCCCTGCTCGCCTTCCTGATCTTCCCGTTGCGCACGCGCATGGTTCTCGACCGCCTCGAACGGCATCCCGGGCTCTCGGTGGCGGCGGGCCTGGTCGCGTGCGTCGCGATCGTGCCGCTGGCAGTGCTGCTCGCGATCACGATCCTCTTGATTCCGCTGATTCTGCTCGAGCTCGTCTTCGTGCTGGCCAGCGTCGTACTCGGCACCGCGGCCCTTTCGCTGCTGATCGGGCGCCGGCTCTGCGAGCTGATCAGCCCTTCCACGACGCCCTCGCCTCTGGTCGCCCTGCTGGTAGGGATCGCCTTGATCACGGCGGCCGAAATGGTCCCGGTCGTCGGGACGCTGATCCTGATCTTCGTCGGGCTGATCGGGCTGGGTGCGACGATCCTATCCTTCACCGGTGACTCGTTCACGGGACCGCTCGGTCCCGGCGAGGTGCCCCGTACGCACGCCCCGCTAAGCGGACCCCCGATGCCCGTCGCCTAACCTACCCGGCATGTCGACCATCTCGCGTTCCGCGAGGTTCGCCGAGCGCATTGCTCGTCTGCGGGCATCGACGATTCGCGAGATGCTGAAGGTCACGCAGCAGCCCGACGTGATCTCCTTCGGCGGCGGCCTGCCCGCCCCGGAACTCTTTCCGACGGCCGAAATCGCCGATGCCGCGCGCGTCGTCATGGAGCGTTACGGACCGGCGGCGCTCCAATACAGCGTGACCGAAGGGATTCCCGAAATGCGCGGTTGGGTCTCGAGCCGGCTCACGCGCCGCTTCGGCCGCACCATCGAGAGCGAGAGCGTCACGATCGTCAACGGATCGCAACAAGGCCTCGACTTGGTCGGAAAGGTCTTTATCGATCCCGGCGATCACGTCGTTTTGGAAGATCCTTCGTACCTAGGCGCGATTCAGGCTTTCGACGCATATCAGACGCGCTATCTCGTCGTGGATACCGACGAAGGCGGTCTCATCCCCGAATCGCTCGAGCGCGTGCTCGAGCACGCCGATCCCTTCCCGAAATTTCTCTACCTCGTTCCGAACTTTCAAAACCCGACCGGTCGAACGCTGGCCGGCGCCCGGCGCGAGATCGTCGTGCGCATCTGCGAGCGCTTCGACTTGCCGATCGTCGAAGACGATCCGTATTGCGAGCTGCGCTTCGAAGGCACCGACTTGCCGCCGCTCATCTCGTATCAGACGACGGCGCCGATCATTTACTCCGGCACCGGCAGCAAGATCGTGGCTCCGGGGATGCGCGTTGCGTGGCTCGTCATTCCCGACGCGGAGATTCGCGAGAAGGTCGTGCTTGCAAAGCAAGGCGCGGATCTGCACAGCGGTACGTTCGCGCAATACGTCTTTCACGAGTACGCAAGCCGGACCGAGAAGTTCGACGCGCACGTGCGCAAGATCGCCGCGACCTACGCCATCCGTCGCGACGTGATGGCCGAGGCGCTGGCCGAGCATATGCCCGAGGGCGTCCGCTTCACGCGCCCGGCCGGCGGAATGTTTCTTTGGGTGACCGTGCCGGGCGTCGACACGACCGACCTGCTGCGCATCTCCGCCGAGTCGAAAGTCGTCTTCGTGCCGGGCGTCAACTTCTATCCGGAACGCAACGTGCACGACGGGATGCGCTTGAACTTTTCGAACGCGTCGGAGAAGAATATCAGGCTGGGCGTCGAACGACTCGCCGACGCCATTACGGCGTACAAACGCTAGAGGAGTCCAACCCGTGGCCCAAAGCTTGGTCGTCGGAATATTTCCCGACTCGAATCCGAAGGCGCTCGAGAGCGCGCTCTCCGCGCAGCAGATCGACCTGAGCAAAGTCAAGGTCGTGAGCGGCAGCGTCGACGACGACGCGGCCGAGGCCTCGCCCTTGGAGTTCATCGACGTCATGGAAGATATGGAGGACAACTCCTTCTCCGACGACATGACCAAAGGGATGGGAATCTTGGGCGATGCGGGCGGAACCGGCGTTCCCGGCATCGGCGATGGCGGCAGGCAAACGACGCTCGACTCGCTCAGCTCGCCCGGCAGCGGGGCCCAGCACTATCTCGCCGGTTTTGCGATCCCTTCCGACGAGGTCGACAACTTCGACGAGGCCGTGGCCGACGGACGCGCGGTCGTCCTCTACCCGGATCCCGGCGCGAACTGCGAGTCAATCGCGACCGCATTCAAGGCCGCCGGTCTGAGAAACGTCCGGGTCTACTAACGGCCCCCAGACCCCCGGTCGAAGGCGCCCTGCTCCTGAGCGGATTGCTCGCGGTTGCAGCTTGCACGCCCTCAGCGCACTACGATTACACGCATCTGCCGGCCGGCTATCAGTGGCGAGCGGTCTATAACTCCGCGTCGCACGCGATCGTCTACTACGGACGGGATCCGCTCACCAAAGAGACGGTCTACGTCGGCCCCGATAGCCGGTTCTTCGTCTTTAGCCACGCCGGCGCGATTCGGCCGGGCGACCTAAAGCTGCACTGGATGCCGCACGATGCCCGCTGACATCCGACGGGTTATGATTACCGCCGGCGGAACCGTGACCGCGCAGTCGCTGATCAAAGCGCTGCGCGAAGACGGTCGCGTTACGTTCGTGGCGGTCGGGGATATGAATCGGCTCAACGCGACGCGAGCCTTCGTTGACGAGTTCGTCCAGCTTCCGGCTGCCGGCGCCCCGGATTTCGCGCAGCGATGCTTGGAGGCGGCCCGAAGCCTAGCGATCGACGCGCTCGTACCGCTCATCGTCGAGAGCGAGTTTCTCCCCCTCGATGCCGCGCGCGAACGTTTCGAAGAGATCGGCGTGAGGCTCGTGATGCCGTCGCGCGAGATCGTTCTGCGCACCGGCGACAAGCTCGAGTTCGCCGGCTTCTTGGAAGAGATCGGGGTGCCCGGGCCGCGGACGCAGCCCTACGACCCGGCGATCGAGATCGAGCGTTTTCCCGTCTACCTCAAGCCGCGCTGGGGTTCGGGCTCGATCGGCACGTCGCGCATCGAAAGCGCGTATTCGCTCCACGAAGCCGCGCGCGGGCGCAGCGGCCTCATCGTTCAGGAGGCGGTCGAGGGATCCGAGTTCACCGTCGACGCCTTCGCGGCGGCGCCCGGGCGGGTCGTGGCCGCGGTTCCGCGCGAGCGCATCGCGATCAAAGCCGGCGTCTCGGTCAAGGGGCGCACCTATCGCAATCCGCTCATCGAAAGACTGGTCCGCACCGTGGTCGAGAAGAGCGGCGTTAGCGGGCCTGCCAACGTACAGGGCATGCTGCGCGCCGACGGCAGCTTCTCGATCATCGAGATGAATCCGCGCTTCTCCGGCACGCTCGCGTTGACGACGGCCGCGGGCATCAACTTCGCCTCCCTGCTGCTGGACACGCTCGAAGGCAAACCGGTGCCCGATCTCTTGGGCCGGCATGAAGATGGCCTGCTGATGATGCGTTATTGGAGCGAAGTCTTTGAAGATGCGAACGGCGCAATCCGTTTCGGTACGCCGCTAGACCCCTGAGGCCCTGATTTGGTTGGGTTCGCTTAGTAATGCATCTCCGACCAACGAGAGGGGTTTTCGTTCAACCACTCCCACTCGCGGCGTAGCCCGTCGCGCAGCGCGATCTGGGGCGCTACCCCGAGCAAGCGTTGCGTCTTGGCTGTCGATAGCTGCATGACGTTGAGTTCGGACGGCAGTCGCATGCGACCGTCGACCAGGGCCGATCGCTCGCCGGGTTCTACGTTCTCGGTTATCGGCTCGAGCGAGGTTCCGGTAATCTCGCAGGCGAGTTTCGCCAGCTCGGCGATCGAGGTCGCGATAGCGGTACCCCCGTTGAACGAATTTGCGCCGTGCAGCTCGCTCTCGACACAGGCGCGGTGGACCCGCACGACGTCGTCGACGTAGACGAAATCCCGCAGCTGCTCGCCGGCGCCGAAGACCACCGGCGCCTTCCCTTCGGAGAGCCGCTTGAGAAAGATCGTCAGCACGCGCCCGTACCACTCGCGCGGGCCGTACGTGATACCGTAGCGCAGCGAGAAGACATCGATGCCGTCGTCGTTGGCGAAGATTTGCCCGTATTTCTCGGCGGCGAGCTTGCTCGCGCCGTACGACCAGTTGGGATTCTGCGGACTGTGATCCTCGTCGCTCGGCGGTTCGACGGCTTGACCGTAAATGCAGGCCGAAGAGGCGTTGACGACTCGCTGGACACCGGCGTTGCGGGCGGCGCCCAAGACGTTGATCGTCCCCACGAGGTTCGTGCGCATGTCGTCGAGCGGGTCGTCCAAGCACTTGGTGATCTCCAGCTGCGCCGCCTGGTGGGAGATCAGGTCCTTACCGTGGGCCGCGGCCGCGATCGCCGGCGCGTCGAGAACGTCGCCCTCGAGAATCTCGATCTCTCGCAGAAACGGCGCGAGATTCTCGCGCAGCCCGCTCGAGAAGTTGTCGAACACCGTCACGCGATGGCCGGATTGCAGGAGATCGCCGACGATATGCGAGCCGATAAAGCCGGCGCCGCCGGTAACCAGAACCGACTTCATCGCGCCCGCTGACCGCGCAAACGCCGGCCGGCGACCGACCATGCGTACGGCAACGCGCGGCGCCAGAACTCGACGCCCAGCGCAAAGTTTATGATCGGGTGGTAGAACCAGGTCGCACGCCGGTCGCGAATCGCGCCCGCGATTGCGACGAGCGCGGGAGCGACGATCGAGATCGAGTAGAACGGCCACAGGTAAGCGCGCAGCCGTCGCGCCGGCGTCCACGAGTCGGCGCGCTCCCAGACGGGCTGCTCGCGATCCTCGAGCCGCTTCGCGATCCTCGGCCCGAATTTTTGCACGAAGTTGCGCAGCCCGGCCACGGTATGATGTTCGATCTCTGCGTGCGGAACGTACGCGACCTCGTGCCCCGCGCGCAGGATATCCACGATCGGCAGGATGTCGTCTTCCTCCCAGCCGGCGCGTCGCGGAGCGCCGGCGCGGACCGTCACGCCCTGCGCGATCGCGACGAGCGGCGGTTTTTCAACCGGAAAATCGTAGACAACGTACGTCGGGGTCGCGCGTTTGACGCGGTACGCTCGCGCAAACGTCAGCGGCGTCGCCGCGCTTGCGTACAGGAAGTGATTGAACGGATCGGTGAAGTCGTTGATGTAGCGCGTCGCGAGGTTGTCTTCGATCGTGCTGACGACGCGCGGGATCGCGGCGTAAACGTTGGGGTCGGCAAACGGCTCGACGATCCGTGCGACGAATTCCGGCGTGTGCAGGACGTTGTCGGCGGCGATGATGACCAGCAAGTCGCCGGTCGCAGCCGCGTACCCGAGCAGGTGGCCCGGCTCGGCGAGCCGTCGTGGGTTGTCGACGACCACGCAGCCCGCCGATCTTGCATAGGCTTGCGTCCCGTCGTCGGACAGGCCGTCGACGACGACGATCTCGACCAGGTCGCTCGGATACCGCTGGTTGCGGATGCTCTCGATCACGCGCGGCAGGCGTGCGATCTCGTTGAGCGTTGCGATGACGAACGAAACCTTCACGGTTCGACCGCAACCTTCACGCCGTCGAGCTCCGTCGAGCGCAGTGCGGCTTCGATCACGCGCACGACGCCCGCTCCGAACGCTCCATCGCAGCGCGTCGGGGTTCCCTCCCGTATCGAGGCTGCGAAATCGGCAATCAACTTACCGAGCGCTTCGCGATTGTCGACGAGCGGCACGTGAAGGTCTCCCGATCGATACGATACCATCTGCTGTTGGAGCGTCGTGCTCGAGGGATCGAGCAGGACGCCTTTGTCGTAGATATAGACCTTCTCCGTGGGTTCGACGTCGTCCCAAACGGCCATCTTGAGGCTTCCGGAGATCATGGTGCGCCGAACTTTGACCGGTGAGAGCCAGCTCAAGTGCACGTGCGCGAGGCAACCGCCCGGATACCACATCGTCAGAAAGGCCACGTCCGGCGTCTTGGCGTGAACGCAGGCGCCCAGCTGGAGCGCGACGGCGCTCGGCATCTCGTCCAAGATGTAGTTGACGATCGAAACGTCGTGCGGAGCCAGGTCCCAAACGACGTTGCTCTCTTGAAAGAGGCCGAGATTGACCCGCACCGAGTCGATGTAGTAAACCTTGCCGAGTTCGCCGCTTTCGCGCAACGCGCGCAGCTTCTCGACCGAGCCCGTGTAGAGAAAGGTGTGATCGGTCATGAGGCGCACGCCGGCGCGACGCGCGCGAGCGCAAATGTCGTCGGCCGCCTCGTGCGTTTCCGCGAGCGGCTTTTCGACGAGCACGTGTTTGCCGGCTTCGATCGCGCGCACGGCGAGCGCGTGGTGGGTGCGCGGCGGGGTCGCCAGGGCTACGGCATCGACCTGCGGATCGGAGAGCGCCTCGTCGATCTCGCGGTGACCCGCGATCGATGGATAGAGGCGCAACAAGCGCTCGAGCCGGTCGCCGTCGCGCTCGACGACGCATCGGACCGACCAATCCTCCGACGCGTGAAAGTTTCGAACGAGATTGGGTCCCCAGTACCCCGCTCCAACCACGGCGACTCCCAGTGGCGTACGCTGCATCAGTTTCGGCCGGTTTTGCTAGTCGCGCCCTAGCGAGCAGCGACCAGCTGCGAGTCCGCGAGCGCTCCGGCGACCAACTCGATCTGCTCCGCGGTGAGCTCTGGATAGATTGGGAGCGAGAGGAGCCGGTCGGCGCTGCGTTCCGTCCGCGGAAACGATCCGCGGGGCAGGCCGAGGTCGGCGTAAGCGGGCTGAAGATGGATCGGTATCGGATAGTGGATGCCGGTCGCGATGCCGCGCTGGCTCAACGCGGCTTGGATCTGCGGCCGATTCTCCACTTCGATCACGTAGAGGTGATAGACGTGGCCTTCTTCGTGCAGGCGCCTCGGCGGCTTGACGCCGATCTCGGAGAGCAGCCCATCGTAGGCCTTGGCGTGTCGCAACCGCGCGGCATTCCACGCGTCGAGATGCCGCAGCTTTACGTCGAGAACCGCGGCTTGAATCGAGTCGAGGCGGCAGTTGCCGGCCTTCACGAGATGTTCGTACTTTCTTCGCTGACCGAAATCGCGAAGCAGCCGCAGCGACTCGGCGAGTTCGGCGTCGTCGGTAACGACCGCGCCGCCGTCCCCATACGCTCCGAGGTTCTTCCCCGGATAGAAGCTGAAGCAGGCGGCGTCTCCAAAACTTCCGACCCGGCGCCCTTGCCAGCGCGCGCCGTGTGCTTGGCTTGCATCTTCGAGCACGCGCAATCCGTGCTTGCGCGCGACGGCGAGGATTGCGTCCATCGGAACGGCTTGACCGTAGAGATGCACCGGCATGATCGCTTTGGTGCGCGGCGTTACCGCCGATTCGAGCAGCTCCGCATCCATCAGGTAAGCGGAATCGACGTCGACGAACGCCGGAGTGGCGCCGACGGCCGACACCGCGATCGCCGAAGCGATGTACGTGTTCGCCGGCATGATCACTTCGTCGCCGGGGCCGATCCCCCACGCCTCGAGCGCGAGCTGCAGGGCCGCCGTTCCCGATTCTACGCCGACGCAATAGCGAGCGCCGACGTAAGTCGCAAAATTCTCTTCAAAAGCCGCGACGTCGGGGCCGAGGATGAAGGTCGCGTTCTCCATTACCTGCGTGATGCGCGGGACGATCTCGTCGCGGAGCGCGCGAAACTGAGCCTTCAAATCGACGAATGGAACGGACGTCATGGTTCCCCGGCGCGTTTCGTCGGCGCGCGTACGAGCGCCTTCAGCAACCAGAGAAGGGCGAGAAAACCGAAGAGTTGCGCGATCAGCTGCAAGAGCGCCGTCACCTGCACGAGGATCACCTCACCCGTCGACGCGGCCGGCATCGCCCAGCCGTTGGTCGACACGTCGATCCGAAGATGCGGTAAGACGCGCCAGCCGCTGATTGCGGCCCAGCCGGGATCGTAGCGTTCGTTCAAGCGCAGCAGCGGCGCCGGACGCGGTCCCGGGTCGACGACGTAGAGCCACGGAGCGGGCCGGCGAAAGCGCAGTGCCCAACTGCGCGCCGGCGGCAGATCGGGCGGCAGCCTGGGGCTGGTACGCGTCTGCGCGACGAGTTCGCACAAACCGTCGCAAACAACCGAGCTAACGTCCGGCGGTATTTGGAACCACGTAAAGCCTCCGCCGCCACCCGCAAGTCTCCGCCCGTCGGCTGCATTCAGCCGCCCGCGCACGTACGCCAAAAGCGCGGAACCGGGCTCGACCCGATAGGGAACGCGCGACTGCGTGAGCGTGCCGCCGATTCCCTGCGCGAGCGCTGGCACCGCGGCGAATGCGAGCCGCGCATCGATCCACGCCGTTTGCGGATCGATCGAATCGCTCTGCGCGAGCTCGGCTCGCACCGGCTCGTAACCCGGCACGTCGCCGAAGAAGAGATTGCACGCGCCCAAACGCAACGCGAGGGCGACGATGCGTGGCGTTTCGCATGCCGAGACCAGCGGCGTTGCGCCGCCCAGGCTGCTCGTTTGCGGGACCGCGCCGGCGCGCGCCGGAGCCGCCGCGAGCGATCGGGCAGCTAGACCGATGCGTCCGTTCGATCGCGACATCAGCCACGGCCGCGATACGATCTGCACGACGCCGAGCGCGCGCAACGTCTCTTCGTCCCCTGTGCGCTCGAAACGCGCGAGCGCCACGTCGACCGGATACGTCGGAAGGTAGGCGTTCAAGGCTGCGACGTGCGCGGGGTAGACGTAAACGTCGGGATCGGCTCCGTCGCCGCCGCCCACCCGCAAGCCGAGCGGTTGAAACGCCGGCAGGAGCGCGACGCGCGCGAATGCCGGTGCCGAGACGGCTGGACGTGGATACGACCCCGCCGCGATCCAGAGATCGCTCGGCGGCCGCGCAATCCAGGTTACGAGCAACACGGCACCGGCGCAGAGGCCGGCGTACGCCAGCGGCCGCACCGCCGACGTTGCGGCGAAGGCGAGAAGCACGATCAACGCGGCTAGCAGACCGGCGATATCGTAGAGCTCGCGAAAGACGCCGCTCTCGGGTACGTGTCGAACGACCCACTCGTATTGCGCCGCGAACGGTCCGTTGGTACCGAGCACGGCAACGTAGAGCGCAACCAGCGCGACGATCGCCCAGACCGCGCGGCGGCGGCGCACCGCAACGAGGGCGCCCAATGCGGCGAGCCCGAGCATCGCCCAGACCGCCAACTGCGCGGCGACCCCGAGGCGGTCGGCGTAGCCCGGGAAGTATCCGCCCAGGGCCAAGAGCGGGAGCGGCGCGACCGATTGGTTGGCCTGCCACGTCACGTTGTACGGGGTCGCCAAGAGCGTACTTCGCTCGGCCACGAGCCCGATTGCCGTGGGCAACGCGAAGCAGAGACCGGCTACGACCGGCAGCCACCTCTTGGTGAACGCCGCAAACACGGCGAGCGCGAGCATCGCGAGGATAAAAAACTGCAGTTGCGAGGCGACCAGCGCGAGCCAGAGTGCGAGACGAACCGGCGACGCGTTCGCGCCGCGCATCATCTCTGCGAGGAGACCGATCGATCCGCCGAAGGCGAGTACCATCACGAGGTGCCCGGCGACGACCTCGTTGTAGACCCATGGATTGAAGAGCGCAAACAATCCGATGCCGAAGGCTGCGACCGCGTCGTAACCCCAAGCGGACGAGAGCAGCGCGGCCGCGCGCATGCAGAGATATCCGATCGCAAAAGCCGTCAGGACTAGCGCGAGATACGGCCCAAAGAGCCACATCAGCGACGCGATCGGAAGGGCGATCAAATAGGTCGTCGGATGCGGATTGGGAACGCCGAATCCGACCGAGACCCATCCGCCGAGCGATTCGTTGACGAACGACGCGATCGCGTCGCGGCCGATGGGCCAGCTCCAATCGTGGCGAAGCGTCGGCACTCCGTTTGCGGCGACGAAGGCGGCGAAGGCGGCGGCGCCCGCGACTGCGAGAGCCTCGCCGCCGCGACCGATCAGCCGCTCGAGCGAAGCCCGCATCGCGCGGCGGTCACGGTCGATGGGCCGACTTGCCGGACGGCGGTTGGACGAACCATTCGAGTGCAAGCGCGATCATCGCAACGATCATCGCCGCGTACGCGGCGCGTCCGGCCCAGAGCCGGTACGCATGTTGCGCGTGCGGAATGAGCGCGACAAGGAGGATCGCGACGACGCCCGTCGCCAACGCATAGCGGATCGTTCGTTCGATCGGCCTGACCGCATCGCGACGCCAGCGCCGGAGCGAGAACGGCCCGATCGAGGTCGGCGGCGTGCCGTAGCGCGCCCGCGCGCGCATCGCCTCGGGGCCACGCGAAATCGCGACGCCGATCGCGACGATGCATGCGACGAAGGCCAGCGCCGCAACGACCGGCTTGACGACGAGCAGCGCACCCGCAATCGCGAGCGCCGCGGCACCGGCGCAGAGCCGCGCAACGTCGCCGGCTTCCATCGCCGGAGCGCTCCGATCGTCGTCGGCGCCGTGCAGCCGCCAGCGCGTCCCCGCCGCAAGCGCCGCGACGATCGCGGCAACGTAGGCGGTGCCGGCAAAGCGCTCCGCGTAGAGACGCGGAAACACGATTGCAAAGGCAATCGCAGCAATCGCGGTCGCAACCGCATAGGCTGCCGTCCGGCCGAGGATCCAATCGCTCGAAGGCGCGCTCAGAACGCTCGCGGCGTTCGCCAAGCTCGCGCGCGTTCGCGCGCCGGCCGGCGTCTGCGCGCCGAGCGAGATCGCCACCGCAGCCGTCGCGACGACAAGCGCAAGATAGGCGAGCTTTACGGCGCCTTCTGCGCCGTCCTCCGGAAGCAGCGCCGCGATCGCGAGCCCTGCGACGACGGCCACCACCGCGTACCTGGTCGCGGCGGAAAGGCCGCCTCCGCGCGCGATCTTGGCGTTGAGCGACGCGAGTGCGCCGGAACGCGCCAGCGCTGCCGCCACGATCAATCCAAAACAGAGCGCGATCGCGAGGACTTCGGCGCCGGGCGCGGAGACGAGCGCTGCTCCCGCCGTCAACAGCGCCCCGACGCCGAGCGCGAACGTCAAGCCGGCGGCGAAGGGAGGCGCCGCGCTCCTCGCCGCCTCGTCGGCCCGTCCCCCCGGCAGTAGCCACTTCACGAAGAGCGCGATAACCACGAAGATAGCCGCGAGATACGCGGTCGTTGCTAGCCGTTCGGCTGCGTCACCCGATAGAAACGCCGTAAGGAGTAGCGCAAGGACGGCCGTCGCGATCGCGTATCGGATCGCGCGGCCGAGTGCCCACGATGCCTGCGCGACGTTCAAGGGCTCGACGTGCGAATCGGCCACAGCTTCGGGAAACAGGCGAGCAGAACGATGACGATCAGGCTCACGATCGAGACCGCCGCGGCAATCGCATACGAGCGTTGCGAGACGAAGGTCAGGTCGATCTGCGAAGGTCCGTCGGTAAGCGCCGGCACGACCCACCCATTCGACAGACCATTAACGATGACGTGCTTGAGGGGCACGCCATCCATCGTTGCTTGCCACTCGGGGCTATACGCTTCACCGAAGACGAGCAGGAAAGGATTGGCGGCGTGCGTTACCGCGACGGAGAGCGCCGTCGGCGAGCGACGCTTCCAACCGAGCGTGAACGGCTTAGGCCGCGGCGCCCGGGCCGGATCGATCGTCAGCAAACCGATCTTGACTTCAGGATCCCCGCTGCGCACTTGGTGATGCCCGGCAACGAGAAGAATCGGTTGGGAGGGCACCGCTCTACCGTCGACCTGCAGCGGAAGGTTCCCCAACGACGCCGGTCGGAGCAGCGCGCGGCCAGGCATCGCGTGCACGTTATAGTAGAGGTTTGAAAATGCCGGGCGTCCTCGCCGGGAGAGGAACCAGAGACCGGCGATGTGGCGCGACTGATCGTTCCAGCCGTTCGAGAGCGCGTGCATCAAATTGATGTCGAACGTGCCGTCGTGAGCGATCGGAAAGAGACGATACTCAAGGTGCCTGCCGTCGCTCACGGCGGCGGCGAGCCAGACGCCGCCGGCTCCGCTTCCAGTAACCGTCCCCTCGACATTGGGGTCGCCGAGCAGCCCCGACGGCGGCGTCGAAAGGCGGACCGCAGAGAACGACGGATCCTTGCGGGCACGCGCGGCGTCTGCGCCCGAGCTCGCAATCCGCGTGAACGAGAGATCCGGCCCGACCGCGGCCGAGATGACCTCGGAGCCGAAGTCGGGTCGCTCGCCCCGCAGCGGGTGAAAAGCGAATGCGACGTCGTTCCATCCCGGGTGAAGCTTCAGCTGTAGCGCTATCGGCACCGGAACCGGCCCGTCCAGCTGCGCGATCGAGTCGTAGGCTTGCGCATCGGCCGGGGGCCCTGAGAGCACGCCCGTCTGCTGCTTGCGTCCGTCGACGCGTACCGTCACGGTGTCGGCAACTTGCAGCCGGCTAACCCGCATGAAGACGCGCGCGCGGACGTCGTTGCTTCCCGGAACGAAGACCCGCACGTGCGAATCGCCCGCAAAGAGAAACCACGATGCGGGGTCGCCGCGCTGCCAAGTGTAGGCGGTCGGATCAGCGCGATACCATTGCGGGGGTAGCATGATCGCCGACGTCCCGACGACACCGCTTCCGAACGCGTACGGCAGCGTCGCTCCCAGGAGAGCCGGGAACGCTTCGTGTTGGGCTGGGCCGAGCACGTGAGCGCGAACCAATCCGTCGGGACCGAACGGGCCGACCGCCGTCGCAGTAATCCGGTAATGACCGGTGCGCGGAATCGTCACGGTCGCCTTCGGGCCATAGACTTGAATCGAAGCGGAGAGATTCTGGGGCATCTCCCGGTTGAGCGCGGCGATTCGATCCTGCCACGATTTGAACGCCTCGACGTTCACGAGCGCCACCGCCAGATTGGTGTCGGGATACCCGTCGGAGAGGGAGTGGCCGCCTTTGGTGAGCTCGATCGTTCCGTACTCGCTCCACGCGCCGCCGGTCGTCTGCGGGGAGAAATAGCGCCCGTCGACTTGCAGACTCTGCGGCGGCGCCTTCGGGAAGAGCAGGGAGTCCTCCAGCCCGAAAATCTCGTAGACACCGTCGTTCCTTACCTCGAATGGCGTAATCCAGCTGACGTCGGCCGACGGCGGCCGAACCAGCACGCCATCGTGGACAAGCGCCTCCTTAACCGCTAGGTCACGCAGTTGTGGGGCGGATTGCGGAAGCAGCGGTGCGAGCGCCGGCAGTGAGGTCGAGAACTCGGACGCCGAGCGGTCGGGCGGATCGAACTCGGCCTCACCCTTCGCCATTGCTTCGACGTTGCCCAAGTACGCGTCGGAGAAAGTCGGCAGCGTGTTGACGGCCGGATTGGTGACGCCATAGACGAGCGGAAGCGCCTTGCCGATGTGATAGACGTGGAGGGGACCGTCGGAACGTACCGGCGTCGCGCCGACGACGCGATGGAGGATATCGTGGGTGAGGGTCGTCGTGTTGAAGCGCCACTCGCCCGGAGAGCTGAAGTCGATCGCCGGGATGAAGTCGTCGCGCTGCAGGATCGTATCCACCCCGAGCACGCGCAGCATATCGGCCGCAAATGGCAGCCCCTCACGCGTGGCGCGGTAGGCGCGGCGCACCCAACGATCGGTGCCTTCCGAAGGTTCGCTCCCGAGCAAGCCGTAGACCATCGGCCGGTCGATAAGCGAGTCCTCGATGTAGAACTCCGGATTCCCCCAATCGAACTGCTCGAGAAACTGCGTCGGGAAGAGCGCGACCCGGTGCCCGGCGTCCTTGCCGACCAGGGCATTGGCGCGGTACTCCCAGCTAGGAATAACCTGGCCGGGATAGTTCATCTTGTGGACGACCACCGGAACGAAGACGAGAATCGGTACGAGGACGAAGATCGCGCTCGCCGCCGGGACGAGCCAGGCCCAGCGCTCGCGCTGCGCCGCGGTGAGCTTGGCGAGCTGTTCGGGGAGCGAGGTGACGATCGCCCACGCCGCGAGCGCGTAGAGCGCGCTGATGCCGAACTCGACGCCCGCAACCCACTTGTACGAGAAGCGGAACATCTGGAAGCCGGGGAAGTTGCGGTAGAAGGCGTCGTAAATCGGCGTCGTGACGGCGTCGCCGAGGGCGTCATGGTAGTAGCCGACGACGAGCGGCACCGAGATTATCGTAACGATGAGAAAGAAGAGCGTGGCCGGGCGCTGGTTCTTCTTGAACGCGATCCCGCTGAGCGCGACGATCGGAACGAACCACAACAGGGCGCTGAAGAGACCAGCCTGGTACGCTGCGGCCCACGGATAATACGGCCTGCCGGCAAACGATACGAAGGTCGCCCAGTGCCCCAAGCCGCGCAGCACGTTTTCGAACGACGTTGCGGCATTGTGCATCGAGGGCGCTTCGCTCAGCACGCCGTTGAGCCAGACGCCGTGGAAGTAATCGACGAACGGCACCAGCCAGTAGACGTTGATCAGAACGGCGGCGACCGACGCGGCCGCGAGGAAAGGAAAGGAACGCCGGAACGCCGCGGCCGGCCGCGGGTCGAAGGCGATCGTGAGCGCGACGAAGAGCGCGAGGACGATGACGTTGATGGCCAGCAGCGGCGGGTTGATCCCGCCGCCGATCAGCACCAGCAGCGCGACCGCGAGCGCGGCGCGCCACACGTTCATCTCGCCGCGCATCGCGCGCGCCGTCACCCCGACCATCGCCGGCAGCGTCGCGTAGGTGAGGAGCCAGACGATCTGTGCCTGCGAGTTCAGCGCGACGTACATGTTGAAGAGGTAGGCACACGCGCCGGCGATCCGCGCGCCTTCGTTCAGCCACGGAGCGACGCTGCGCAAGCAGTAGTACATGGACCACAGGCAGGCAAGATAAACGGAGAAGACCACGACCCGCTGCGCGAGATCCTGCCGAACGTGGACCATCTGCGCGAGACCGTAGGCCCAAGCGTACGGGGTTTCGTATGGAAACCAGAAGCCGGTGTGCGTGCCGTAGTATAGCAGCGGATTCCACGCGTGAACGAGATGCCCGAGGAACTTGAGCGGATCGATGTGGAGCGCCGCCTGACCGTCGTTGAGCTGAACGCCGCTGCCGAAACCCGCCGTGACCAGCAAGGCGAGGGCGACGAAGAGCGTGGGAACCGCCGCCGAGCGCAGCC
>JBARBD010000280.1:0-2004 GCA_049792675.1 Vulcanimicrobiaceae bacterium
CGCGCAACGAGCGCCGCGTCGGAGTGCGCGCGCTCGACCGGCCGCGCGCCGCGCGGCAGGTGGATCGGCTCGCCGTTCTCGAGATCGAGCTCGACCGTCTCCTCGGCGACGACGACGCCGTCACCGATCTGGCCCGCGCCGTCGAACGCGCCGGCGATTCCGGCGTTCACGACGAGTTCGTACGTTCCGAGCGCCAGCGCTGCGGCAATCGCGCACCCGGCTTCGACCGGGCCGACGCCGGTGATCAAGCGCTCCACGTCCGAGCGGTCCTTCCACGAGGCCAGCTCCTCTTCGACCGCGCAGGTCAGCAGGATCACGGCGCGCCGATGAACTTGTGCGTTTGGAGCGAGAGGCGGAAGCGCGCGGGGTGCGCCTTCGCGTACGCCAGCGCGATGGCCACGTTCGAGGGTTTGTTCCCTTCGGGCTGCAGCAAGATGGTCGGCTTTTCCGCGAAGAGCGCGAGGTGCTCCTCGGGCACGCGCCGGTCGACGATAAGCTTTGCTTCATCGGCGCGTGCAGCCATCCGCCGGTCGACGCGTTCCTTCGGCGAGACGCAGAGCCAGACGTCGTCGGGCAGCTGCGTGAAGATCGTGCCGTTCGACTCGATGTGGACGCGCCGGCCATCGCGACGCAGGGCTTCGATCAGCGCCGGCGTTTCGGACTGCGCCAGCGGTTCGCCGCCCGTGAGAACGACCATCGGACAGGCTCCGCCCGCTTCACGCACGCTGCGAACGACGTCGCCGACCCCGGCAAAGGACTTCGTCGCGTAATCCGTGTCGCAAAAATCGCAGGCAAGATTGCAACCGGCCAAGCGCACGAAGACCGCCGGCGTCCCAGTCCACGTCCCCTCGCCCTGGATGCTGTAAAAAATTTCGGCTAGCTGCAGCATTCGAGTCCGAGGCCTTTAAGCGAGGTCGCTGCGGCGGAGGACGACGCGCGCGGTGCGCGTTTCCCAGAGGGTCAGCTCGTCGAGGCCGGTGAGCGCGCCGTCGAGGCGCTTCCAAATCCACAACACGATCTTTTCGACGGTGGGGTTCTCGATGAAGTCGTTGAGCGTTTGGTGGTCGAGCACGTCGACGACGCGCTCGCGCACGATGCGATCGACTTTTTCGAAATCTTCGATCATGCCGCGCGCCGGGCCGCGCGTGCGAATCGGACCGCGCAGCGCGACCTCGAGGCGGTACGAGTGACCGTGCATGCGGGAGCATTTCCCGGGGTGAAACGGCAGCACGTGCGCCGCCTCGAACCCAAACTGTTTGCGAATCTGCATCGAAAGGGTCGCCGCCGTTCGCGGCGCTAGAGCTCGCCCGTTGGCCCCATCTTCTCGAGTCGCCGCTTGAGGTCCGCGAGGAACCCGCTCGCCACGTACCCGTCGACGACGCGATGATCGAGTGAGAGGCACGAGTTCATCTTGCGGCGGATTGCGAGCGTGTCGTCGTCGCGCACGACGAGTTTCTTCTCGATGGTCTCCATCGTTACGATGCCCGCTTGCCCGCCATTGATGATCGGGGCCGAGGCCCAGGAGCCGTTGGCGCCGTTGTTGTTGACCGTGAACGTTCCGCCCGCTAAGTCGTCGACGCCGAGCTTGCCGTTGCGCGCCTTCTCGATCAGCGAGCCCGCGGCGATCGCGAGTCCTTTGATCGAAAGTTGGTCGGCCCGCTTGATGACCGGCACGACGAGGTTCGCCGGTAGGCCGATCGCTACGCCGACGTTGACTTCTTCGCTGACGTATATCCCGGCCGGGCTCGACTCGGTCGCCGGAACGAAACGCGCGTTCATGAGCGGAAACGTCGCCAGCGACTCGACGACCGCGCGGATGAAGAAGGGAAGAAGCGTAAGCTTGTGGCCCGTCTCGCGCTCGAAGGCGGTCTTCTCGCGCGTCCGCCAAGCCCAGACGTCCGTGACGTCGATCTCGACCATCGACCACGCGTGCGGCGCGGTGCGGCGGCTCTCGACCATGCGCTCGGCGATGATGCGCCGCGCCTGGCTTAGGGAGATCAGCGT
>JBARBD010000281.1:0-2656 GCA_049792675.1 Vulcanimicrobiaceae bacterium
AATTTTCGAGCGGGCGCCGTGGGTGAGTTTGGTGTGCGGCTCGGCGAGTTATCGCAAGTTGCCGGAGCTGATCGCGCAGCTGGAATCCGGCGGGCGGCGCGTTACTGGGCTGGACTTGGATACCAGCGAGACTTTTGAGACCGAGATCACGCGGCGCGACAATCTGCTGCGGGCTTACCTCACCATTATTGAAGGTTGCGACTACGCTTGTTCGTACTGCGTGGTGCCGCATACACGCGGCCCGGAACGTAGCCGCTCGAGCGATGCGGTGCTGGCGGAAGCGCGCCGCCTGGCCGATGCGGGTTACAGCGAAATACAATTGCTGGGGCAGACTGTGAATTCGTATCGCGATCCGTCGCCGCGCGGGTGGAAATTTGTGGACTTGCTGCGGGCGGTGGCCGCGGTGCCGGGAATTCGGCGAGTGCGTTTTACGACTTCGCATCCGAATGATTTTCACCGCTCGATTGTGGAAGCGATTGACGAGGTTCCGGAGCTTTGCGACCACGTGCATTTGCCGGTGCAGTCTGGCTCGACGCGGGTGCTGCGCGAGATGCTGCGGACATATACGCGCGAAGAGTATCTGGAGAAGATTGCGTGGATCCGCGCGGCGCGGCGGCCGATTAGCATCACTTCCGATGTGATCGTGGGGTTTCCCGGCGAGACGGAAGAGGACTTTGCGGAGACGCTTTCGCTGCTAGATGTGGCGCGGTACGACGCGATTTTCTCGTTTAAATATTCGCCGCGGCCCAATACTTCGGCGATGCACATGCAGGACGCGATTCCCGAAGAAGAAAAGTCGCGCCGGCTTGCGGTGCTGAACGAACGGCAACGCGCGATTCAGATTGCCGCTAACGAAAAGCTGGTCGGCCAGTCCTATGAAGTGCTGGTGGACGGTTGTCATCCGGCGCGGACGCAGTGGGGCGGCAGAACTTCATGCAACCGATTAATAAATTTCACTTCGCCGCGCGTGAGTCTTCTGGGAGAATACGTGCAGGTGAAGGTTACGCGCGCGGGCCCGAACAGTTTTGCCGGCGAGCACGTCACCTAAAGCCCCGGGAGGCCACCATGGAACTCGAAGTAAAGATTCGAGGCTTAATGATGGACCCCGTAACGAACATGCCTGTGGTAGTCCTGAAGGAAACTTCCGGGAGCGGCGTTCTACCGATATGGGTGGGGGTGTATGAAGCCAACGCCATTGCGTTGGAAATCGAGAAAGTGCAGACGCCGCGGCCGATGACGCACGACCTGCTGAAAAATGTGCTCACGGGGCTGAACGTGCACGTGCAGCGCGTGGTGGTTTCCGATCTGAAGGACGATACTTTCTACGCGTTGATCTGGATGGAGCGCGATGGACAGACCATGTCCATGGATTCGCGGCCGAGCGATGCGCTGGCGCTGGCTTTGCGCCTGGATTGCCCGATATTCGTGGAGGATGAGGTTTTGAAACATTCCCGCATGTCCTCCGCCGTCACCGAGAAAAGTTCCAGCGAAGATTTGCGCAAGTGGCTGGAAAATTTGAACGACGAAGATCTCGGCCGTTACAAGATGTAGTCGTGCGCCGCTCGCGACGATTCCTTCTTTTGCTGCTCGCCGTATTTCTCTTTTCGCCGTTTGCCTTTGCGCAGATGTCCGGTCGTCAGCCTGGAGGTTCGCCTGGAGCTTATCCGGGCGGAGCGCAGGCCGGGCCGCCTAGCATTCCTGATGCACCTGCGCCTGCTGCCGCGCCGGAGCGGTCGCAACGAATTTACATCACGGATTTTGAGTTGGATTCTGCTGGTGTGAACGCCGATGCGAGCGCGACGCCGCCTATCGGCGTGGCGCCCAAGTCGAATGCGTCCGCAGCGCAGGCGCAGCACCTCGTGAAATTGATGTCTGAGAATTTACTGAAGGATTTCGCGAAGGCGGGTTACACCGCGAAGTTGCTGCGTTCGGGCGATCCGCGGCCGGACGATGGATTCCTGATTACGGGCGTGTTCGCGCAGGTCGGCGCGGACAATCGTTTGCGCCGCGCGGTTATTGGCTCCGGGCGGGGTGCTGAGACTTTGCAGCTGTATGTGGCGGCGAAGAATCTGGCGCATTTTACGCCGCCGCTGTACACGGCCGATCCCGCGGACACGAGTGGCGCGAAGTTCGGAACCGTGATCGAGATCAATCCCAACGCCGACGCGGTGAAGTATTCGATGGAAGCGGACGTCACGGACAAAGACATCAAGCAGAGCGCGCAGCGCATCAGCGCCGAGCTGGTGAAGCGGATCAACGCCGCGGTGAAAGCCGAAGGCGAGCCACTGAACCGTTACGCCAAACCGTGACGTTGACTTTGTAGCGGCGCACTTCAGTGCGCCATCGGTGGTAAGGCTGAGACCCGTGGCATATTGCGGATCGGTGGTGCGCGGCGGATCGATGGCGGTCTGAAGACCGCCGCTACGAAGGCCAGAACAACACCGCGGGAACTTTTCCCAGGCGTTTCAGCAGGCCGAAGGCAAGGCCCGCGAACGAATCCTGCATCGCGTGCTGGATCATTCCCGGCCGCAAACTATTGCGATGTACCGCGAGAATTCCGAACAGCGCACCGTACACGGTGATGGTGATGGCACCCTTGGCGCCCTGATAGCTGTGCGCGGTGCCGAAGACCACCGCCTGCAGCGCTACCGCCGCC
>JBARBD010000282.1:0-8745 GCA_049792675.1 Vulcanimicrobiaceae bacterium
CATCGGGGAGCGGCGCGGCGGGAGCGGCGTCCGGCGCGAGCCTCCCAAGGACGAGAACGCTTGCGTCGGCGCGTCGTCTGCGATCCGATAGCCGGGGACGCCGGGGCGCTCGCGGGCTTCGCGCAGCGCGGTTGCAAGATCGCTGGCCGACGAAAAGCGATGCTCGGGCTTCTTCTGCAGTAAGCGATTGACGATCGCCGCCAAGGCCGGGCTGACGCCGGTCTCGCCGGGGTCTATCGTCGGCACCGGATCGCCGATATGCCGCAGCGCAACGGTCACCGGCGACTCTCCCGTGTAGGGCAGCTTGCCGGTAAGCATCTGATAGAGCACGACGCCGAGGCTGTAGAGGTCCGCGGTCTCGTGAACCTCGTGTTCTTGCGCCTGTTCCGGCGAGATATAGTAAACGCTGCCCATCACCAGCCCTGGTTTAGTGAGCGCCATGGTCTGCTGCGATACGGCACGGGCGATCCCGAAGTCGGAGAGCTTCACGACGTCGTCCTTGGTCACCAGGATGTTCGCCGGCTTGATGTCGCGATGGAGCAGGCCTTGGCGGTGCGCGTAAGCGAGCCCGCTTGCGATCTGCGCCGCGTAGTCGATTGCGACCGGTTCCGGCAGACGGCCATCGGCGGCGATGATTTCCGCGAGCGACGGGCCGTCGACCAGCTCCATGACGATGAAGTACGTGTCGTCTTGCCGGCCGACGTCGAAGGTGTTGACGATGTTCGGATGCGAGAGCTTGGCAGCCGATTCGGCCTCTTGATAGAAGCGGCGCACGAACTCGGCGTCGGCCGCGTATTGCTCGCGCAGAACCTTGATTGCGACGTGCCGGCGCAACAGAATATCGGTGCCGCAGTAGACCATCGCCATGCCGCCTTCGCCGAGCTTGCGGTCGAGACGATAGCGATTGTTGAAGATACGCTCCTCGATCAACTGCCGCTCTCTAAGGCGGTGCGCAGGACCTGGCGGGCGATCGGCGCTGCGTAGGTCGCGCCGTAGCCGACGTTCTCTACCATCACCGCGACGGCGACGCGAGGATTCTCGGCGGGGGCGAACAAGACGAACCACGCGTGCGACCGCCCGAGCGGATTCGTTGCGGTCCCCGTCTTGCCGGCGACGCTCACGTGCGGCAGTTGCGCCGGAGTGCCGGTTCCTCGCTGCACGACGGCGATCATCATCTTCGTGACGTTCGCGGCGGTCTGCGCCGATACCGGGTTCGCGAGCATGCCGGCACTCGAAACGCTCGCCGGCACGCCGTCGCGGACGACCTGACGCACGATGTACGGCCGCGGCTCGATCCCGCCGTTGGCGATCGTTGCGCCGATCAGCGCCATGCGAATCGGCGTCATGAGAAGCGCGCCCTGTCCGAATCCCATCTGCGCGAGCTCTCCCGGCACGATGCCGGCCTTGGGCGGAACCCGATCTCGCTCGACCGGCAGCTGAAAGTCGAGCGAGTCGCCGATTCCCCAGCGGTCGAGGTACTCGTAAAAAGTGTCCACGCCCATCTTGAGCGCGATCTGCGCGAAGTCGACGTTGCTCGAGAGCGCGAAGGCGGTCGTGAGGTCGCCGTAGCCGGTTGCTTCGCTCTCGTTGTCGTGCAGGGTGAACGTGCCGATCGGAAGATAGCCGGGATCGTTGAAGTGCGAATCCATCGTGACGACGTTGCTGTCGAGGGCGGCGGCCGCCGTGAATATCTTGAAGGTCGAGCCCGGCGGGTAGAGGCCGTCGAGCGCGCGGTCGAGCAGCGGCGCGCTGGGGTCGTCGCGCAGCGTCGGAAAGTCGTCGTCGAACGAGTTGGGATCGTAGCTCGGCACGCTGGCGAGCGCGAGCACAGCGCCGGTACGCGGATCGAGGACCACGCCGGCGGCGCGCTTGTACGCGCCGAGCAGCTCGTAGAGCTGCGTTTGGACGGCGGGCACGATCGTCGTGACGACGTCGGCACCCCTGGGAGCGATCGAGGTTCCGCGCAGCGTTGCTGCGACTTCGTCGAGCTGCGCGACCGGGTCGCCGCCGGAATCGGGCGGCATGAGCGCGGCATCGAAGGCGCGCTCGATGCCGCTGGTCCCATAACGCGCCGAAACGTATCCGACCGCATGCGCGAGCGCCGGGCCGAATGGATAGACGCGCTTGGTGCCGCTGGTGCGCGCGAGCACCGTTCCGTCGCTGGCGAGGATGCGGCCGCGACCGGCTTCGAGGAGGCCGTGGCGCGGGTTATTCGGCTTTGCTGCAATCTGGGGAGCGGCGACGACCTGAACGTAGATCTGGCGCGCGGCGAGTACCGCGAAGAGCAGCGCGAAGAGCGTTGAGAGGCCTCGGATCGCCCGGTTCGTCATACCTCGCGCAGGACCGTGAATCCGTCGCGCGTGCGAACCGCCAGGTGTGGGCGCTCGCTATCGGCGTCGAGCAGCGTGTTGAGGACGCTCTGCGCGACCGGCTCGGCAACGCCGTAGAGCTCGAGCACGCTTTCGACGCCGAGTTCGGTCAGGAGCGGCGGCGCGACGTACGCGCAGGATGGGAGCGTCTCGAAGTGGCGCGTCTCGTAGGCTCCGTTGTGCCACGGCCCGCGTTTGCCGAACGCTTGGGCGTGATAGTCCCAAGCGCACAACTGCTTCTCTCGCCAGACGAACTCGTCGCGCGCGCACAGACGGCGGCAGGCCGCACACTGCACGAGCGGGACCGGCGTTAGGGCGAGCGCGTCGGCGATCTCGTCGGGGAGGTCCTCGATGTTGAGCACGCATCGTTCGTCCAGGCGTTCCGGCAGCGGTGCCTCCCAGCCGACGCGCACGAGCAGTTCGGCGTCACGTATCGAGGTGACAAACGCCCGCGCGTCCTCCGCCGGAAAGGTGCGATCGATCCAATCGAAGAGGCCGGTGAGCGGGATGCCGACGCTCTGCCAGCGATCCCCGACGGCGACGCCGAGGGGCGTCCACGCGAGCGGGACGAGCGCGGCCGTGACGATCGAAGCGGCGTCGCCGGCGCCCTCCGGCGGGCGAAAGCTGTTCGCGACGGCCAGCGTGGTGCCGTTCCCGCCGAGCACGAAGACGCGCGGCTCGTCGGGCGTGGCTACGAGCCGATCATCGCCCGAGCGCTGAGATACTCTTGCAGGCTGCGCGGGGGTCCGGCCTTGCTTGCGAGCGCCTCCGCCAGCGCCCGCGCCGTCTCCAGACTCGTCAAACACGCAATACTCGCTTCGACCGCCGCCCGGCGAATCTTGTAGTCGTCGGAGATTTCGCGCGGGGCGTGCGCGTCGTTGATGACCAGGTCGACGGTGCGCGAGGCGATCAGGTCGAGCACGTGTGGCGAACCCTCGGCGATCTTGTTGATCCCATCGGTCGCGATGCCGGCCGCCTCCAGCACGGCGCGCGTGCCGGCCGTCGCCACCAGCGTGTGCCCGAGCGCGGCATACGCGCGAAGCACCGGAACCGACTCGTGCTTGCGCTCGTCGGCGATCGAGACGAGAATCCGCCCGCCGCTCCCCGGCAGCCGTATGCCTGCCGCCCGAAAACCCTTGCGAAGGGCGCCGCCGAACGACGCGTCGATCCCCAGGACTTCGCCGGTCGACTTCATCTCGGGACCGAGGATCGTCTCCACGCCGCTCATCTTAGAAAACGAGAAGACCGGAACTTTCACCACGACGTACGGCACGTGCGGATGGAGCCCGACGCCGTACTCCATGTCACGCAGCCGCTCGCCCAGCCCGATTCGGGTCGCGGCCGCAACGAGATTGATGCCGGTCGCCTTCTGGATGATCGGCACCGTCCGGCTGGCGCGCGGATTCGCCTCGATAATGTAGAGGTTCGCGTCGTGGATGACGAACTGGATGTTGATCAAGCCGCGAATGCGCAGCTCGCGCGCGATCGCGAGCGTCACGTCGGCGATGCGCTGCTCCATCGCGGCGTCTACGGTCTGCACCGGATAGACGCCGATCGAGTCGCCCGAGTGGACGCCGGCCGGTTCGATGTGCTCGAAGACGCCTGGAATGAGGATGTCCTCGCCGTCGAAGAGCGCGTCAACCTCGACTTCGAGTCCGCGCAAGTATTTGTCCACCAGTAGCGGTTCGTCGGGGAGAATCGGCGGCGCCGTTTCGGCGTAGGCTGCCAGCTGCGCCTCGTTGTGGACGATCTCCATCGCGCGGCCGCCCAAGACGAACGACGGCCGCACGAGGACCGGAAAACCGAGCTCGCGCGCGATGGCACGCGCCTCGCGGAAACTGCGGGCGGCGCGTCCTTGCGGTCGCGCCACGCCCAGGCGCGCCAGCGCGGCATCGAACTGCTCGCGATTCTCGGCCATGTCGAGCGACTTCCGGTCGCTCCCGACGATCGGGACGCCCCGCCGGCTCAGCTCGCGCGCGAGATTGATCGCGGTCTGTCCGCCGAACGCGAGCATGACGCCGCGCGCGTTGGTCGCACGATACGTCGCTTCAACTTCGTCGGCGCCGGGCGGCTCGAAAACGAGCGTGTCCGAGATATCGAAGTCGGTCGAGACCGTTTCGGGATTGTTGTTGATGACGACCGCCGCGCGACCGGCCTCCTTGAGCGCCCAGGCGGCGTGCACGCAACTGTAATCGAACTCTATCCCCTGACCGATGCGAATCGGACCGCTGCCGACGACGACGACCGCTTCAGCCGAGGGCGCTCGCATCTCGTCGTGCTCGCCCCTGGAAAGGTAGTAGTAGGGCGACTTGGCCGGAAACTCGGCGGCGGCCGTATCCACCATGCGGAAGGCCGGCTGCGCCAACTCGGGCAAGCCAAGCTCGCTGGTTCCGCTTAACGCGGTCAGGCCGGCGCGCGAGTAGCCGCAGCGCAGCGCCTCGGCCAGGTCGTCGGCGGCGGGCGTCGCACGAATGCGGTCTTCGAGCGCGACGAGCTCGCGCAGTTCGTCCAGCCAGAAGCGGTCGATCGCCGAGAGCTCGTGAATCCGCTCGATCTCGCCCGCCCCGCCTTGCGCGCCGGCGCGACGCATCAGTTCGCAGACCGCGAAGAGGCGTTCGTGCGTCGGTCCCGTGACCGTCGCTTCGAGCTCGGCTTGGCTCCATTCCGTAAGCGGACCGGTGAGCGTCTCGCGACCGAGATCCAGGCCGCGAACCGCTTTGAGCAGGGCCGCTCGGAACGTCCGGCCGATCCCCATCGCCTCGCCGGTCGACTTCATCTGCGTGCCGAGCGTCGTGTCGGCGATCGGGAACTTGTCGAACGGCCAGCGGGGGATTTTTACCACGACGTAGTCGAGCGTCGGCTCGTAGGCCGCCTTGGTGACGCCCGTCACGGGATTTGGGATCTCGTCGAGGCGTTGCCCGAGCGCGATCCGCGTCGAGATTTTTGCGATCGGATACCCGGTCGCTTTGGAGGCGAGCGCGGAGCTGCGCGAGACGCGCGGGTTCACTTCGATGATGGCGTACTCGCTGCGATCGGGGTGGAGCGCAAACTGGATGTTGCAGCCGCCTTGGACGTCGAGCGCCCGGATGACGTTGATGCTCGCGCTGCGAAGCATTTGATACTCGAGATCCGAGAGCGTCTGCGAGGGCGCAACGACGATCGAGTCGCCGGTGTGCACGCCGACCGGGTCGATGTTCTCCATATTGCAGACGACGATGCAGTTATCGGCCGAATCGCGCAGGACTTCGTATTCGATCTCTTTCCAGCCAAGCAGCGAGGTTTCGAGCAACGCTTGGTGGATGAGGCTCGCGTTTAGCCCGAGGTCGAGGGTCGCACGGAGCTGGCTCTCGTCGCGGACGATGCCGCCGCCGGTTCCCGCGAGCGTGTACGCCGGACGCACGACCAGCGGGTAGCCGACGCGCGCCGCGAAGTCGACGCCTTGTTCGATGGCGGTTACGACTGCGCTGTCGGGGACCGGTTCGCCGATCTCGAGCATCTTGCGCTTGAAGCGCTCGCGATCTTCGGCCAGCTTGATCGTTTCGATCGGCGTTCCGAGGACCTCGACGCCGTAACGCTCGAGCACGCCGGCCTCGTCGAGCTCGACCGCGAGGTTCAGCCCGGTCTGCCCGCCGAGGGTCGGAAGCAACGCGTCGGGCCGTTCTCGCGCCACGATCGCTTCGACCGACGGCACGGTAAGCGGCTCCAGATAGACGGCGTCGGCGACCTCTGGATCGGTCATGATCGTCGCCGGGTTCGAGTTGACGAGGACGACGCGGTGGCCTTCTTCGCGCAACGCGCGGCACGCCTGCACGCCCGCATAGTCGAACTCCGCAGCCTGACCGATCACGATCGGTCCCGACCCGATGACCATTACGTTCCGGCGGGGCATGCTCGGGCCGTTGCTTTAGGGGGCCCGCAAAGAAGTCCCTTGCTCGGGCCGGCGAGCGCGGTACGATCTAGGGCTGGAGCCGGACGATCTGCCAGGCGTGGCCGGAACGCGCATATGCCAGACGATCGTGCATGCGGTTGGGCTGCCCGCGCCAGAACTCGAATCGCGAGGGGCTCAGCACATATCCGCCCCACGAGTGCGGCCGCGGAACCTCGGCGTTCTCGAACCGCTGCTCGAAGTGCGCGTAACGCTCTTCCAGGATGGCGCGCGACTCGAGCGGTTCGCTCTGCTCCGAGCTCCAGGCGGCGAGTTGGTGACCGCGCGGCCGCGACGCGAAATACTCGTCCGACTCGCTCTCGGGGAGCTCGGAGATGCTCCCCTCGATGCGCACTTGGCGTTGCAGCGCCGGCCAGTAGAAGAGTGCGGCCGCAGACGGATTCGCGGCGAGTTCGCGTCCCTTGCGGCTGCCGTAGGACGTGTAGAAACGCAAGCCGCGCGCGTCGAGTCCGCGCAGCAGCACGATGCGCGCCGACGGGCGTCCGATGGCGTCGGCAGTCGCCAGGCACATCGCAATCGCCTCGACGCGTTCCGGACCGCCCGCCTCGTCGATCCAGCGCCCGAGCAGCGCGATCGGATCGAGCGACGCGTCGGAATCGTGCGGCGAGCTCACGGGTACCGCCCCAGTCCGAAGCCCAGCAGGAAGGCCACGAGCATCCCGAAGGCGCCCGCGATCGCGAAGCCCAGCGAAGCGTCGACGCGCTTGGGATGCAACGACGTGATGCGTCCGAGACGAGCGAGCGCATCGTGCAGTTGGGTTGCGTTCTCGGCGCGCGCGTAGGCGCCGCCGCTGGCTTGCGCGTACCCCCGCAGCGCCTCTTCGTCGATGGTCGCCTCTTCGTTCGTCCCGGGAATCAGCCCGCCGGCCGGCGTTCCGATGCCGACGGTATAAACCGGCACGTGATGCGCGCCGAGCCACTGAGCAATCTCCATCGGATCCGTCCCGGCGTTGTTCACGCCATCGGTGATCAGGATCACGACGCGATGACCCACCGGCGGCAGCATCTGCGCCGCGAGCTTGAGCGCGTCGCCGATTGCGGTGGCGCCGTTGGGCATCGGAACGTCGTCGAGCGACGCCGAGACCTGCTGGTGATCCGCGCTGAGGGGCTGGACCACGCCAGCGCTCCCCGAGAAGGCAATGATGCCGATCTTCGTCCCGGGCGGGCTCTCCGCGACGAAGGCGCGCGCCGCCGCCTTGGCGGCTTGCGCGCGCGTCGGGAAAACGTCGGTCGAGGCCATCGACCCCGATGTGTCGATCGCGATAAAAACGTTGCCGTCGCGGGTCGGTACCGGGACCGTCAGGTGAGGCCCGGATATGCCCAGCACGAGACCCGCGACCGCGAGCAGCCAGAGCGCCTGCAGGGCACGCGGAATCCACGCGCGCGGCTGGGCCGCCTCCACGAAGAAGTCAACGTTCGAATAGGCCAGGGCGTTGGCCGCGGCTCGCCGTTGCAAGCGTTGGTAGAGCAGCGCGAAGAGCAGCAGCGCAACCACGCCGGCAGCCAGCCGCAACGGATGATCGAAGCTCACGCTCGCACGCCGAAGGCTGCCGCAAGCGATGCGGCTCCGCCTTCTTCACGCAGCACGCCGGTCCGCCAGTTTGCGCGTTCGAAGCGCGCCAAGAGCGAGGCTTCGCGCCGTACCACGGCTTGCCGGTACGCGGCGCGTTCGCGGGCGCCCACGTAGGCGCGCGCGCTGCCGCCCTCCGCACCGCGAAGGCGTACCATCCCCGCGAGCGGGAGCGCGTCGTACCAGGGATCGCGCACGACTAGCGCGGTGCAATCGAAACGTGCGCCGAGATCCGCTAAGTCGCGGTCGATCCCGGAATCGAGATCGTACCAATCGCTGATCGCGAGCAACGCCGTTCCGCGAGGCAGCGCCGCGCGTGCCGTCCGCAGCGTTCGCGACACGTCGAAGGGCGCGGGGTCGGCGACGATCCGAGCGACCGCATGATGGGCCCGCCGTTGCAGCGCGGGCGGCGTCACGCTGTCCGCGCCGATACGCATACAGCGATCTTCGGGACTGGCCGCACCGAACCAGGCCTCGAGCGCCTCGCCGGCGGCCGTCAGGATCGAGCGCTGCCGGCCGACGCGCATGGACGGCGACGCATCGACGACGGCCGCGAGCGTGAGCGCCACGTCCTCGAGCACCACCCGCGTCTGCAAATCGCCCGAGCGCGCGGTTGCGGCCCAGTCTATGCGGCGCACGTCGTCGCCGGGCACGTAGGCGCGCAACTCGACGAACTCATAGCCGTCGCCCCGGTAGATCGTCGGCGACCCGGCGCCCAGGTTGCGCGGCCGCCGCCGCGCGCGCAGCAGCGCCTCGCGAATGGTCATGGTGCCGGGATCGCGGCGATGATCGCCTCGATGACGCGGTCGGCGGCGATCCCTTCGGTCGCCAGCCGGTAGTTGAAGCCGATGCGGTGCCGCA
>JBARBD010000283.1:0-4282 GCA_049792675.1 Vulcanimicrobiaceae bacterium
GCCGTGTCGGTCGTGCGCTCCTATCTGGGCGCGCTGGCGCGCGGCGACCGCGCGACGGCGGCGTCGTACCTCGCGCACGGAACGCCGAACGAGCCGTTTATGAACTCACTGGCGCACGTCGCGACGATCCATTCGGCCAGCGCCGGGCCGCAGCAGTATGAAGTGACCGCCGACGTGCAAACGCCGGAAGGCGAGTACTACGTGACCTTCACGCTGCAGCAGGGTCCGGGCGGCTTACAGATTACCGACCACTATACGATCAAGCCGCACTAGGAGCGCTCTCAGACTTCCGCTCCCAACCCCGTCGTCGCGCGAACCTGCAGCTGATCGTACATCGCCTCCGATTCGCGGTCGCGCCACAGGAGCGTGCCCAAGATTGCGCCGGCCAGACCGATCGGTATCGAGACGATGCCGGGGTTCTCGAGTGGAAAGAGCGCGTGCCTGCCCATCAGAACCGGGCTGGTCGCGATGAGTGCGAGCGACGAGATCAATCCGGCGAGCATGCCCGCGATCGCGCCGGTCCGCGAGAAGCGCCGCCACCAGAGCGCGAGGAGGATGACCGGAACGTTCGCGCTGGCCGCGACCGCGAACGCGAGGCCGACAAGAAATGCGACGTTGAAGCCGCGCAGCGCGATCGAGAGTACGATCGCAAGCGCGCCGACTGCGAACGCGGCCGCACGCGCGACGAAGAGGTGCTCGGCTTCGTCTCCGCGACCGTTGCGCACCAAGCTGAACCAGATGTCGTGCGCGAACGCCGACGAGGCGGTAATCGTCAAGCCCGCTACGACGGCGAGGATCGTCGCGAATGCGACGGCAGCGACGAACGCGGTCAGCAGCGATCCGCCGAGGTCGCCGGCGAGCAGCGGGGCCGCGAGGTTGCTGTTCGGCTTCGGCACGATGTACCCGTTGCGCGTCAGTTGCGTGTTGAGCCGCGCTTCCTGCTCGGGATGGTGCGCGATGTATTGGATCGCTTGGCCGGCGTACATTCGACGCCCGATGTGGTCCTGGCCGACCAGCGTCGCGGCGCCCAAGCCCATGAATGACGTTGTGAGATAGAACGCGCCGATCAAGACCATCGCCCAGGCGACCGAGGTGCGCGCGGCTTTCGCCGACGGTACGGTGAAGAAGCGCATCAGGATGTGCGGTAGGCCGGCGGTTCCCAGCACCAGCGCGAGGCCGAGCGAGATCAAGTTCCAGGCGCCCAGCGGACCGTGAAAAAGCAGACCCGGCTCCAAGAGGTTTACCGAACCGCCGGGCACCGAGACCGACGACGCCGCTCGCAGAAACTCTCCCATCGAGAAATGAAAGCGCGCCATCGTCAGCAGCGAGAGCGCCGCGGCGGTGAGCAAGATCATACCGGCCTTGATGATCTGAACCCACGTCGTAGCGAGCATACCCCCGAATACGACGTAGATCAGCATCAAGACGCCGACCGCGACGATCGCGACCATATCGCCGACGCGCGGCAGCAAGAGATTGACCAGCGCGCTCACGCCGACCATCTGCGCGATCATATAGAAGAGCGTGATCGCGAGCGTCGAGACGGCCGTAATCGCGCGAACGGAGCGCCCTCGCAAACGGAACGAAACCAAATCGGCCACGGTGTACTTCCCGATGTTGCGCAGGGGCTCGGCCACGAGAAAAAGGACGGCGAGATACGCGACGAGCCACCCGACCGAGTACATGAAACCGTCGAATCCGTAGAACGCGACCAGCCCGGTGATCCCGAGAAACGAGGCGGCCGAAACGTAGTCGCCGGCGATTGCCCAGCCGTTCTGCAGGCCGCCGATCCGGCGATCCGCGGTGTAGAAACCGCGGCTCGTGGTGTTTTGACCGGAGGCCCAAAAGGTCACGATCAGCGAGATGCCGACGAAGATCGCGAACATCACGAGCGTCTCCTGGGTTCTCATCGCGCTCCGGTCGAGACTTCCCGCGTCTCCTCTCTGCGGATCTTGGCGGCCTGCAGATCGAAGCTTCGAGCGCGCCAGAGGTAGGCCGCCAGCAGAATCCACGCCATCGCGAACTGCGAGAGCGCGAACGCGTAGGCCAGCGTGAGCGGGCCGGCGACGGGCCGGCTCATCACGCCGGGCGAGAACACTACCGAGAGCGGCAGCGCGAAATAGTACGCGACGAAGAAGATCGTCGCCGGAACCACGAACCGGCGCCGCGCGCGCACCAGCGCGCGAAACTCAGGCGCGGCGGCCAGCGCCTCCCATTGGGTCGGTTTGGCGTGGTTCATTACTCCTCGTCCGGCCAGCCGGCGATCTCGCCAATCGCGGCGCTTTTCAGGACGCGCAGACCGAGCATCGCACACTTCATACGGGTCGGGCTGATGCCGATGCCGACGTTCTCGAGCACGACGTCCTTCGAGAGTTTCGCGATATCGGAGAGATTCATTCCCTTGACCCTCTCGGTAAGCATCGACGCGGAGGCTTGACTGATCGCGCAGCCCTTTCCTAAGAAGCGCACGTCGCTGACGACCCCGTCGTCGAGTTTCAGCTGGATTCGGATCTGATCCCCGCAGAGCGGGTTCAGATCTTCGGCTTCGACGTCCGAACGCTCGAGGGAGCCGAAGTTCCGCGGGTTGCGGTAGTGGTCGAGGATATAGTCGCGGTAAAAATCGTCCATTACACCTTGAAGACGCCGGCGGCCTTCTCGATACCCCGGCAGAGCGCGTCGACGTCGGCCCGCGTGTTGTAGATATAGAACGAGGCGCGTGCGGTCGCCGCCCATCCCATCTTTTCCATCAGGGGCATCGTGCAGTGGTGGCCGGCGCGGATGCAGACGCCTTCGGTATCGAGGATCGAGGCGAGATCGTGCGCGTGGATGTCGGCAAAGTTGAACGAGATGACGCCCGAGACGAGGGCCGGATCGCGGGGGCCGTAGATCGCGAGGCCGCGCGGCTCGAACTCGGCGAGCCGCTCGAGCGCGTATCCGGTCAGCGATCGCTCGTGAGCGCGGACCCACGGCATTCCGATGCCCTCCAAATACTCGGCCGCGACGCCGAAAGCGATCGCGTCGGCGATGTTGCTCGTGCCGGCCTCGAACTTGCGGGGTGGGTCGTTGAAGGTCGTGTGGGCGTATTCCACCTTGCGGATCATGTCGCCGCCGAAGAAGAGCGGCGGCATCGCCTCGAGGAGCGCGTGCTTGCCGTAGAGCACGCCGATGCCGGTAGGCCCGAGCATCTTGTGGCCGCTAAAGGTATAGAAATCCGCGTCGAGCGCCTTGATGTCAACCGGCAGATGCGGTGCGCCTTGCGCACCGTCGACGAGCACGACCGCGCCGGCCGCGTGAGCGCGCGGGATGATCGTTTCGAGCGGCGAGATCGTGCCGAGCGTGTTGCTGACGTGTGCGATCGCAACCAGCTTGCAGCCGTCGAGCAGCCGGTCTAAGTCGTCGAGGACCTCGAGCCCCCGCTCGTCGACCGGGATGAAGCGCAGTTCCGCGCCGGTGCGCGCGGCGAGCTGCTGCCACGGCACGAGATCCGAGTGGTGTTCGAGTTCGGTCAGCAGAATTGCGTCGCCGGCGCGAAGGTTGACGCCGCCCCACGAATAGGCGACGAGATTGATCGCTTCGGTCGTGTTTCGCACCCATACGATCTCGTTGGTGTCCGCACCGATGAAGTGCGCCAGTTTGACGCGCGCCTGCTCGAAGGCTTCGGTCGCCTGCGCCGCTATCTCGTAGACGCCTCGGTGAATGTTGGCGTTGTACTGCTCGTAGTAGTCGACTAAGGCTTGGATCACGGCGCGCGGCTTCTGCGACGTCGCTGCCGAATCGAGATAGACCAGACGTTTGCCGCGCGACGTCGGTCGCGCCAGAATCGGAAAGTCGGCGACGATCCGCTCGGTCTTGGGGTCGACGGTCTCGATCACGTCAGCTTCGCCGCCAACAGCGTCCGGATCTCGTCGCGCAAGGTCTCCGAGGGAAAGCGCTGGATCGCCGGCTCGAAGAATCCGAGCGCGATCATCTCCTCGGCGGCGTTGCGCGCGATCCCGCGGCTCTCCATGTAAAAGATCTGATCTTCGTCGAGCGCACCGACGGTCGCGCCGTGATAGGCTTTGACGTCGTTTGCGCCGATCTCGAGGGCCGGAACCGAATCGACGTGCGCGTGCGCCGAGAGCAGTAGCGCGTCGTCGCGTAGCCGCGCGTCGCTCCCCTGGGCGTGCGGCGCGATGCGGATGTTGCCGAGAAAGCGCGCCTGGCCGCGCTCCCGCGCAGCCGACTTGACGAGGGTCTCCGAAGTTGCCTCGCCGGCGTGGTGCGTCACGGTGCTGACCACGTC